>JAAZKA010000022.1 GCA_012800055.1 Clostridiales bacterium | reverse complement strand
GTGAGGAAACCATGGCGTGCGGCGACGGACGCAACGACTGCGACATGGTCGCGGCGGCGGGTATCGGCGTCGGGATGGAAAACGCCTGTGACGAGCTGAAGGCCGTCGCGGATGTTATCACCACGTCCAACGAAGACGACGGCGTCGCGCGGGCCATCGAAAAGTACGCTCTGGTGTGACCTGACACCGGGGACGTATACAAAAAGGGAGGATCAACATGCCGAAACTGTTTGACGAACCGTTCTTCATCGGCTGCAACTACTGGGCATCGCATGCCGGTACGAACATGTGGCGCGACTGGCGCGAGGAGGTTGTGGAGGCTGATCTGACGCGTCTGCGGGACATGAAGCAGACGGTGCTGCGGGTATTCCCGCTGTGGCCGGACTTCCAGCCGCTGACTGCCATGTACACCGGCGGCGGCCGGCTGCAGGAGCTGCGCATGGGTGAAGACCCGCTGCCCGATACGCCTGCCGGACGTGCCGGAATCGACGAAGTGATGCTCGAACGCTTCGAAACCTTCTGCGACCTCGCGTCCGACCGCGGGCTGCGGCTGATCGTCGGGCTGATAACCGGCTGGATGAGCGGGCGTCTGTACGTCCCGCGCGCGTTCGAGGGCCGCGGTGTACTGACCGACCCGCTCGCACTGACGTGGGAAATCCGGTACGTGAAGCACATGGTGGCGCGCTTCAAGGATCATCCGGCGATCGCGGCGTGGGATCTGGGCAACGAGTGCAATTGCATGGAACCGCTCGACGACCCTTATAAAGCGGAGCTGTGGACGGCGCTGATCTCCAATGCCATCCGTACCGCCGACCCTGAGGGTACCGCGTCGGGTATCCGTCCGATCGTCTCGGGAATGCACGGCATCAACCCGGAGGGCGTGTGGAAGCCGCGTCCGCATACCGAGAACGTCGACATCCTGACAACCCACCCCTACCCCATCTTCACCCCCTATTGCGATACCGACCCGATCGGCTCATTCAAAAGCTCGCTGCACGCCGCCGCGCAGAGCGTCTGGTACCGCGGGATGGGCGGAAAGCCGTGCTTTGTCGAGGAGATCGGCACGCTCGGCCCGATGCTCGGGGATGAGCGTACGGCGGCGGACTACATCAACGCGGCGCTCTATCAGACTTGGGCGCATGACTGCCGCGGATTTTTATGGTGGTGCGCCAATGAACAGTCGCACCTCACTCACGCGCCGTACGACTGGCACGCGGTCGAGCGGGAGCTGGGACTGTTCCGGCTGGACGGCACACCCAAGCCCGTTGCCGAGACGATGGCGACGTTCTCGAAAAACATCTGGCACATCGGGAAGCTGCCGGAGCGGATCGTCGATGCGGTATGCGTAACGACTGCCGGGCAGGACTGCTGGAGCGCGGCGTACGGAACCTTCCTGCTTGCAAAGCAGGCGGGAATGGATATCGAATACTGTGACGGCGCGTACCCGTTACCCGACGCACGGATGTATCTGCTGCCGTCATTATGCGGCGGCGGGAGCATGTCGGGTCGCGCGTGGCAGGCACTGCTCGATCGTGTGCGGAACGGCGCAAACCTGTATCTGTCGCTCGACACGGCATTGGTGTCGCCGTTTGAGGAGTTCACGGGGCTGCGCATCCGTGGCCGCGCACGGTCAGGTGAGCCGGTTAGTATTGCGCGGGAGAAGTTGACCGTGTCGCCGTCGTACCATCTGACGGCTGAGTGTGTCACGGCGAAGGCGCTGATGTCGGAGCCGGACGGCAATCCGGTGCTGACGGTGAACGAGTACGGCGCGGGGCGTGTGTACACGCTGCTGCTGCCGATCGAACGCGTCGCGGCGCAGGAGCCCGGAATCATCACGTCGCAGCCGCTGTACCGGGTGTACGAGGCGATGGGGCTGTGGGATCCGACGCGCGTGGCATCGCGGGACGACGCGGGGCTGTGTATGACCGAGCATCCGCAGGACGAGCGGACACGTATTCTGACGCTCATCAACCCCGGCTTTGAGACACGCCGGAATGTGGTGAGACTGTCGGGGGTGTGGCGTCTGGGTGAGCTTTTGGGCGACCCCGGAACCGCCGCGGTCAAGGCGGTGAGCGACGGCTTCTCCGTCACGCTGCAGCCCTGCTGCGCCGTCGTCGTCAGCATCCGCCGGTGACGGACGGTGCAGCATGCAGTGTCATCAGTGCTTGTCCATCCGCTGCGTATGATGAAAGCCGTATCCGCATATTTCCCCGTCGCAAACCCGTTGACTTTCCCGCGCCCGGGTGCTACAATGGCAGTAACCCGCAGTCACAACGTATTTCTTTATATTGGAGGTTCATCCCATGTACAGAATCGGTATTCTCGGCTCGGAGAATTCCCATGCCACCGCGTTCTCGAAGATTTTCAACGGCCTCGACCCCAAGTGCGAGACAAAGTATCCGGATATGCGCGTCGTCGGCTGCTTCGGCCACTATCCTGAAGAAAACCAGAAGCTCCTGGATAACTGCGGCCTGGACTTCATCGCTGATAAGCCCGAGGACATGCTCGGAAAAGTCGACGCCGTCATGGTCACCGCGCGCAACGGCCGCTTCCATCCTGAGTTCGCCCGTCCGTTCATCGAGGCCGGCATCCCCGCGTTCATCGACAAGCCCTTCGCCAACTGCGGCGACGAGGCCGTCAAGCTCGCGAAGCTCGCGAAAAGCAAGGGTGTGCCGCTCGTCGGCGGCTCATCCACAAAACTCGTCTATGACGTGCTGCAGCTTGCCT
>JAAZKA010000003.1 GCA_012800055.1 Clostridiales bacterium | reverse complement strand
GGATCTTCGGCGGTTATGAGGACGGCACCTTCCGTCCGAGCGCGTCACTGAGCCGCGCGGAGGTCGCCGCCGTGATCTACCGCGTCACCGCGTCCAAGCCCGTCGAGCCGGAGAAAACCACTACCATCCTCTCGATCTCCGAGGAGAACTACACCGTCGGCGCCGCGACAAGTGTCACGGTGGTCACCTCCGATCCTGTAAGCGGCGTCCGTGTGATTGACAGTATGGGCAATACGCTCGGCTCGGCATCCGGCGCACAGAGCACTGTCTGGACGGTCGGCATCATACCCACCGCAGCCGGCGCGCAGACCTTCATCGTCTACGCCACGCTGCCCGACGGCATCAACAACATCTCGCGCGCTTATCCCGTCAATGTCGCGCCGTCGCAGCCGTTCAGCCCCGTTACCGCATCGCCGCAGGTGCTGTCCGCTGTTCCGAGCTCTGCATCGCCCTACGTCGGCCAGGCTGTCACAATCACCGTCCGTACGAATGCGACTGCGCTGCGCGTCTGTCTCGCGGATGAGCGTGGGAGAATCGTCGCGCAGGACTCCGGTATCTACACAGTCGACAGAGACACGCATATTTTTCTCATCTCCTTCACGCCGTCCTCTTCGGGAGAGCAAACCTACACCGTCCGTGCGGGCGACAACACCGGCTACTACATCGCTCCCATGCCCATAACCATCACCCTCAATCCGACGGTCAACGCTTCCACGCCGGCCATCGTGAAGGTCACCACCAGCGCCGATGTCATCTGGCTCGGCGACAGAGTCTCCGTCAGCGTTACGGCGAACACGAAGACTACCCGCGTCGTGATCACCGATGTCTACGGGCAGATCATTGCCGAGACAAGTAACTTCACTACTGAAAACAATACGCGTATCTTCACCTTCTCGCTGAAGAGCCTTGCGGTGGGCATCGTTGAGGGCTATGCCTATGCCGGGGACTCGTCGGGCTACAACAGCTCCGGCGCTCCGTTCACCGTCCGCATCGTCACGCTGCCGTAACCGAACCATCTATCATTATATAAAGGAGAATTCCATTTATGAAAATCAGTGTCATGACCGCAAGTTTCCGCGAAGGCTTTGAAGGCGGTGTCCGTCGTGCTGCGCAGATGGGTGCCGACGGCATCCAGATGTACGCAAGCGAGTCGGGTCTCGATTTCACCCGGACTCCCATTCAGCCGTGCGCCGACGGCATCTTAAAGTTTGTTACCGACGCCGGTCTGGAAATCAGCGCAGTCTGCGTAGACATCGGCGGCTTCGCGTGCGACGCGGCGGAGGTGCCCGAGCGCATCAAAAGGACGAAAAACATGCTGCTGTTTACCAAGATGATGGGCGTCAAAAACGTCACGTCCCACATCGGTAAAATTCCCGACTGCAAACATGACCCCATCTACGTACAGCTCAAGGCAGCTTTGACCGAGATCGGTGATTTTTGCGTGGAGCATGGCCTCTGCTACAACATCGAGACCGGCCCCGAAAAGGCGATCGTGCTCAAGGAGTTCCTTGAGGATGTCGCAAGTCCCGGTCTCGGCGTGAACCTCGATCCGGCAAACTTCGTGATGTGCTCCGATCAGGATCCGGTCGAGGCGGTACACATGCTCGGGAAGTACATCCACCATACGCACGCGAAGGACGGCATCTGCCTGTGGCGTGAGGTGCATAAGGAGTGGCCGAATGTACCGGAGGGCCGGAAGTGGATCGAGGTGCCGCTCGGCTCCGGCGAGGTCGACTTCCCGGCATGGATCAAAGCGCTGCGGGAAGAAGGCTACGACGGCTTCCTCGCCATAGAACGTGAGGCAGGCGACGATCCTTACCGCGACATCAAGATTGCGTTTGACTTCCTCAAGATGCTGATATAAGGGATACGGAGCGTCGGGCATCAAAGCCCGGCGCTCTTTTTCATAAAAAAGACTTGCCAAACGGGTAGGAATGCGGTATACTATGTGTATGCATGGCTATGGAGGCACGGACGTTTTGCAAAGATTGTCACAGCGTGTGGGACGGTGTCCGGCTGACCGTCGGATACAGGACCTTCACGCGTACGCTGCGGTCCGATATACGCCGCCCTCGAAGCCTTCGCGGAAACCGGGCAGGCGTAACGGCGGCTCCGACGGCGCTCACCGTCGACACGGGCGTAGTCACGATGCATACTGCGGTACCCGAAGCTGGGTGCTTGCAAGAGTAGAACAATAAAACTTGGGAGATTTGGATTTTATGCGGAATATTGAGCGCATCACGGTCGTAGGCGTCGGTTACATCGGTCTGCCGACCTGCGTGGTGCTGGCACAGGCGGGATTTCATGTACACGGCGTGGACGTCAACCCGCGCATCCTTGAAAGCCTGAACGCGGGCAAGTCGCCGATCGACGAGCCGGGGCTGCAGGACGCTCTGGATGAGGCGCGCACTCGTCTGAGTTTCTCCGACCGGATGGAACCGGCGGACGCGTTCTTCATCTGCGTGACGGTGCCTCTGGTACCCGGAGCGGACGGCATCGAACGTGCCGACATACACATCGTTGAAAGCGCGGCGGACTCGATCGCAACGGTTTTGAAGGCGGGCGACCTGGTGGTGCTCGAGAGCACATCTCCGCCGACAACAACGCGGCGCATCCATCAGCGTCTGGCGAAGAAGTCGGGGCTTGCATACGACAGCTTCCATGTCGTCCATTGTCCCGAGCGTGTGATTCCGGGCGCGATGATGAAGGAGCTGCGGGAGAATGACCGGCTGATCGGCTCCCCGACTCCGGAAGCTGCGGCGCTTGCAAAGTCGATTTATGACCGCTTGCTGACAAAGGGCAGCGTCCGGGTGACCGATGACGTGACCGCTGAGACCGCGAAGGTCGTTGAAAACGCCTACCGCGATGTGAACATCGCCTATGCCAATGAGCTTTCTGTGCTGTGCGAGAAGCTGGGGATCGACGTCTTCGAGCTGATTGCGCTGGCCAACTGCCATCCGCGCGTGAATATCCATACACCGGGCGTCGGGGTCGGCGGGCACTGCATTCCGGTCGTGCCGTGGTACCTGATCGAGCAGTTCCCGGATGACACGACGCTGATGCGTACGGCACGTACAATCAATGACCGCAAGCCCTTATGGGTCTGCGAGCGCGTCGAAGAAATCGTCGCGCCGCCTGCGCAGATCTGTGTACTGGGGATGACCTATAAGCCTGACGTCGACGACCTGCGTGACTCACCGTCTGTGGACTTCGCAAGAGAGCTGCAGTCGCGCGGTTATCGAGTGACGGTCTGTGAACCGAACGCAAAGACAGATACCGTGTTTGAATTTGAGAATCTGACACTCAATCAGGCGCTCCAAAAGGACTTTATCGTAATCACATTGGCACATCGCGAGTTCAAGGCCGCACGGGAACAGATTGCGGCGGTACCGCACTACGACTGCGTGGGACTTTTGAAATAAGGAGGACGATCTGATGGACTACCTGACACCCAACAAATCCTTCTTTGGAATGGGGTTTGATAGCGACGCGTTCAACGGGATGCCCTACCGCAGGCTCGGTAAGTCCGGACTGCAGGCGAGCATCGTGGGACTCGGGACGTGGAAGTACGGCCTTCCTGAGACCGGCGACGGTTCGCGCGTGGATGAGGAGACCGCCTTCGAAATCTTCGACCGCGCATGGGAGCTGGGCGTGACGTTCTGGGACACGGCGAACCGGTATAACGAAAGCTCCGGCAACTCCGAGCGCGTGATCGGCCGTTGGCTGGCACAGAATCCGGAGCTGCGGCGCGACATCGTCCTCGCGACGAAGCTGCGCGGGCTGATGGACGGTAAGACGCCGAACCACGCGGGCCTGTCGCGTCAGAACATCATGGACGCCGTTTATGCCTCGCTCGAGCGGCTGCAGACCGATCACATCGACCTGCTCTATTTCCACAATATCGACGAGCATGTCGACCCGGAGGAGAGCATCGCGGCGGTGGATGACCTGGTACGCGGGGATATGGTGCGCTACTTCGCGGTCTCGAACTGCCCGACTGCGATGCTGAAAGCGTTCGAAGATGCCCGCCGCAGCGAGGGCAGCATCCGCACACGGATCGCTGCGGTTCAGAACGGCTACAACATCCTGCACGGCGAACGTCTCAGAGAGCGCGGCGCAATGGATTACTGCGTGAAAAACGGCATCTCGTACATCGCTTGGAGCCCGTTTGCACAGGGTCTGCTCACGGGCCGCTACAACGATCCGACGAAGGTGGGCCGCGGCGACCGTCTGTACGACCAGCACAACGATGAATATCTCGACCCTGGCGTAACGGTGAAGCTGGCAGTGCTGGAGAAGATCGCGCGAGACGCAGGTCTAAAGATGGCACAGCTTGTGCTCGCGTATATGCTGGCGCAGCCGGGTATGACGCATGTGATCCCCGGGGCAAGCAGTGTCGCGCAGCTTGAACAGAACGCTTCCGCCGCGAAGATCTCTCTCAGTGAAGAACAGCTCACGGCAATCCGGGAGCTTGTCAAATAGCACAGAAAGAATAGGAGTATCACCATGGAAAAACTGCGAATCGGCATCGTCGGCGCGGGCAACATTGCCCAGAGCGCCCATCTCCCTGCGTACGCGAAGCGCAGCGACGTCGAAGTCGCCGCGATCGCGGATATCAATCTTGAGCGCGCACAGGCTGCCGCGAAGAAGTTCGGCATCCCGGCGGCGTATGACTCCGTCGAAGCGCTGCTCGCGGGCACCGACGTCGATATCATTGACATCTGCGTCTGGAACCGCGCGCATTCGTCCGTCGCAATCGCGGCGGCAAACGCGGGGAAAGACATCCTGTGCGAAAAACCGATGGCGCTGAACCTCGAGCACGCGCTGAAGATGCAGGAGGCCGTCGAGAAAGCGGGCGTGATGTTCATGATGGCCGTCCCGACGCGCTATTCCGCCGAGAGTCAGCTTCTCATCCAGATGGTTGAGGAAGGTAAGCTGGGCGAGATTTACTACGCGAAGACCGCTGCCATCCGCCGCCGCGGGACGCCGCTGGGATGGTTCACCGACACGTCGAAGTCGGGCGGCGGACCTGTGATCGACATCGGCGTACACTGTATCGACCGTACATGGTATTTGATGGGTCGTCCGAAGCCCGTCCGTGTGAGTGCGATGACGAGCAAGCGCATCGGAAACTACCAGACGAAGGGCGTCGACCGCTGGGTAGCGCTCGACTCGGACGTAACGGCGTTCGACACGGAGGACAGCGCGGCGGGCATCATCCACTTCGAGAACGGCGCGTGCATGCTGTTTGAGGTGAGCTGGGCTTTGAATGCGCCTCCGGCCGGTTACACGCAGATCTGCGGCACGAAGGCCGGCGCAACGCTCGACCCGCTGACGATCTACGGCGAAGATATGGGCTATTTGACCGACAACAAACCGACGACGAAGAACCTCGGCATCTTCGACGAGGAAATCGCGCACTTCCTTGACTGCGTACGTACGGGCAAACAGCCGCGTTCGTCGCTCTCCGACGGCGTAACCGTTCAGCGGATGCTGCAGGGCATCTACGACTCAGCGCGCCTGGGCAGGGAAGTCACTCTGTAACACTCAGAGGAATCATGAGCCGCGTGGAAAATTGCGCGGCTCTCTCCATATTATGTTGACTGCGAGGTGTTTACGATGTCCGTACAAACTGTGCTCGGTCCGATTCGCCGCGAGGATATGGGTGTGACGACCGCGCATGAGCATATCTTCATCGAGCTGACGGCGTTCTTCGAGGAACGTCCGCTGCGTGATATCCCGGATCCGGCAACACGTCCGGTAACGATGGACGTCCTGGGGCAGCTTGCACGCGATCCGTACGCGCTGCGGGACAATCTGCGCTTTGACGACTTTGAGACGCAGAAGCGGGAGCTTCTCTACTTCGCGCGTGCCGGCGGCAGGACGATCGTGGACGCGACGACGATCGGCATCGGGCGTGACCCGGAGCGGCTGCGCCGGATGTCTCGCGAGACGGGCCTCCACATCGTGATGGGTGCGGGGTACTACGTCGGCTCGACGCATTCGCCGGAAGTACGCGCGTCGACGCCGGAACAGCTGGCGGCAAACATGGTGCGCGAGCTGAACGAAGGAATGGACGGCACGGACGTGCGCGCGGGGATCATCGGCGAGATCGGCGTGAGCGAGGTGTTCGACGAGAGCGAGCGAAATGTCCTGCGCGGCGCGGCGATCGCGCAGCGGGAGACGGGCGCGCCGATTCATGTCCATATCAACCCGTGGACGGTCAACGGACTCGAAGCTGCGCGGATTCTCATTGACGCGGGAGTCTCTCCCGACCGGGTGTGTATCGACCACATTGATATGGAAAACCGCGTGGATTATATCGAAAAGCTGCTTGACATGGGCTGCTATGTAGAGTTTGACAACTTCGGCAAGGAGAGCTACATCGACCGGGAAGCGCGGCGTCCGGGATATTCGAACTTCAATTATGACACCGCGCGGGTGGAGCTGCTGAAGCATCTGATCGACACGGGGCGGGGCAATAAAATATTGCTGTCGTGCGACGTATGCCTGAAGACGCTGCTGCGGACGTACGGCGGTTGGGGCTATGACCACATCCTTGTAAACGTACTGCCGATGATGGACGAAGCGGGCATAAAGGCGTCCGATATCGACCGTTTGCTCATCGATAACCCGGCAAATTTCTTTGATAAGTGAGGATTACGAAATGAAACCAAGAATCACCGATGCAGAATTTCTGTCCCGTGCGGAGGCGTTACAGGCGCTGATGGCGAAGGAAGGCTACGACGCGATCCTCGCCTACGGAAACGAAGCGGAACCGCAATATGTGCGCTATTTCTGCGACTACTGGCCCTCGTTCGAGACGGCGGGCGTGCTGATTCCGGCGTCCGGCAAGCCGTACCTGCTGATCGGGCCGGAGAGCTACACCTATGCCGCCGACCGTTCGCGGCTTCCGGACATCCGGCTGCTGAAGGCGTTCCGCGAGTCGTCGGAGCCGGAGTACCCGGGCAAACCGCTGGATACGTTTGCGAGCGTATTCGACGAGATGGGTATAAAAATAAACAAAATGGGCGTCGCGGGACTGCCGCTGATGACGATCGGCGTATACAAAGCGCTTGCGGAAACCGTGGGCGAGGGCGCAATTGTCAAGGCGGATGCACTCGTCAACACTCTGCGGATGCACAAATCCGATGCTGAGCTTGCGTGCATGCGGGAGGCTGCGCGCATCACACGCGAGACGTTTGACTGGGTACTGCCGCGGCTTCGTACAGGGCTGACGGAGCGACAGGTCGTCGGACTGGCTTTGGGGAAGATGCACGAGCTCGGCGCCGAACGTGAGAGCTACCCGTTGTGGGTGCTGACGGGCGACGGCTCCGACCAGGCGATCAGCCGTCCGCGCGACAAGGTCATTCAACCCGGCGATCTGACATTCCTGCAATTCGGTGCGCGGTACGAGGGCTACGCCTCGAGTATCGGACGCGCGGTTGTGTTCGGAAAAGCGGATACCTACACGAAAAACCTGATCGAAACCGGTTACGCGACGCAGAACGCGGTGCTCGATGTGATGCGCGCGGGCGTCCCGGCGAGGGAGGTCGCAAGGGTTCACGCGGAGTTCGTGAAGGCGCGCGGATTCGGCGACCATCTGCTCTACGGTCCCTGTCACGGGAACGGTCTGATGGAGGGCGAAGCGCCGTGGATTGAGACAAACTCCGACTACAATCTCGCGGAGAATATGACTTTCTGCCTGGACATCTTCCTCGGCAGCCATAAAACGAAGCGCGGCATCCGGATGGAAGACGTCATCCGCGTGACAGACAGCGGCGTCGAGAACCTGACGCATTACCCGCAGACGCTGTGGGAGCTGTAAGTGAGCTGATCGGCACCGCCGCGCTGACGAATGTGTGCGGACGCAGCGGTGCGCAGACATATTATGTCGACCGATATGCGCATCTGCTGCGGTATGACGTACTCATCCGCGGCGACGCGTATTTCCCAAATGCGCTTCTGATAAGCATATAGACAGGCACTTATAACAACAGGAGGACTAATCTATGAAACTGCGTGATAAACTCTGGATATGGGGACAAAACGCGGGAACGCATCACAACACGCGCAACGGCAACGTCTGGAATCTGCCGGGCACGAACCGGATGACACCGCTGGAGGGCTGCTACTACATGGGCATCCCGAACTGCTGCCGCGTGGTGATGGGCGGCATCCCGACGCCGCCGTTTGACCAGGAAGCGATGGTACTCGACACACTCGGACAGGTCGTCTGGAGCATCATCGGCGACGGCGGCTCCCACCGTGAGGGTGAGGCCGTCGACCTCGACGAGGTCATCCGCATCGCGAAAAAGCATCCGAACGTCACCGGCGGCATCATGGACGACTTTATGAACCCGTCGCGTATGGCGATCTATACGCCGGATAAACTGAAGATGTACCGGGAGTGTCTCAACAACGCGATACCGGGTCGTAAACTTGACCTCTGGACGGTCATTTATACGCATGAGCTGAAGGACGAAGCGATCCCCTACCTCGCCGAAATCGACCGTGTGAGCTTCTGGACATGGTCGGGACATAAGCTGCTGAACCTCGATGAAAACTTCGCGCGGCTGAGGGAGTTGATCGGTCCGGATAAACCCGTTCTGTGCGGCTGCTACATGTGGAACTATGGCAACAGAGCACCGATGCCGATGGATTTGATGGAATATCAGCTTGATAAGTACTATCAATGGCTTAAAAACGGCACCATCGAGGGGATCATCTTTTGCTCCAACACCATCGCGGACCTCGAGATCAAGGCCGTCGACTACGCCCGCGCGTGGATCAAAGCGCACGGCGACGAGGATATCTGACGATGGAAAGCGTAGAACAGCTTCTGGTTTCTGCGCGTCTGACGTCACCAAAATGGCGTTATCTCCCCGCGCTCGACCCGACACTGCCGCAGTTTTCGGGCATCCGCGCGCTCTCCTATGACGGCATCGACCGCGATGGCAAGCCCACGCTGACGTTTGCTTATATCGGCTTCCCGAAAACCGAACCGAGTGAGAAAGTACCGGGAATCGTGCTGATTCACGGCGGAGGCGGGCATTCTTATCTTCCCTGGGTCAAAATGTGGAACGACCGCGGATACGCCGCCATCGCGCCGGATACTGTCGGGTACTTTCCGCAAGCGCCCAACGCAGGCTCTCTCGAAACCGACACCGCACCCTACGCCCGCGTCATGCTTCCCGACGGGTACGCCGACAGCCCTGACAACGACCACTTCTCCAACACCTCCGCACCCCTCCGCGACCAGTGGATGACCCACGCGGTCGCAAAGACCATCCTTGCAAACACGCTGCTGCGGTCGTTCCCATGCGTCGACGGCGGACGCGTCGGCCTGACCGGCATCTCGTGGGGCGGCGTCATCTCGTCTATCGCGCTTACGCATGACCCGCGCTTTGCGTTTGCCATTCCGATCTACGGCTCCGGCTACCTTAACCGCGCACTGACCAACTTTGCGAATATGCTCAAAGATCCCGAAAACATCCGCAATTTCCGCGCCGAAGACAGATTCGACCGCGTACGGATGCCGATTCTGTGGCTTGCGTGGAACGATGACAACAACTTTACCGTCACATCCAACTCTCTGTCTTACTCCGCGACGAGTCCGTATAACCCGCGCACCGCGCTCGCACTGACCGACAATATGAACCACTCGCATGTCGCCGGGTGGACGCCCGCAATCTCGATGGTCTACGCCGACTGGATCGTCCGCGGCGGCAAAGGCGTCGTGACCTTTGCGACCCAGCCGACGCCGGAGTGCGCCGTGTGCCGGGTACGGATCCCCGCCGGCGTACGGGTGCTCTCGACGCGCCTTTTTTACATCGACGCGCCGATGACTTACTCCGCACACAGCAAGTACGGCTACAGCGATACACTGACGTTTATGGATCAGGTGTGGCAGAATGTCCCCGCGAGACTTGAAAACGACCGCCTAAGCGCGGATATTCCGGACGACGCGGCGGGGTACTACCTCGAGGTGACCTCAGACACCGACGGTAAGGTCTGCGTCACGACCAGCGAATGGATCACACGTAAGGCAATATGATGCTCCCATGTGGAGACAACGGGACACAGCAAAGCCCTCCCTATCTTCGGATAAGGAGGGCTGATTTTACAGGCTCTTTTTCGCGGCTGTCAGCGTATTGCGAAGCAGCATCGTGATTGTCATCGGCCCGACGCCGCCGGGAACGGGCGTGAGGTAAGCGGCTTTCTGCGACACGCTTTCGAAGTCAACGTCGCCGGTCAGATGCTCACGGCCGTCATTGCCAATGATGCGGTTCATACCGACGTCAATGACCGCCGCGCCCTCCTTGACCATATCTCCGGTGATCAGACCGGGCTTCCCGACCGCCGCGACGAGAATGTCCGCGCGGCGCGTGACCTCCGCAAGTCCGACGGTCTTCGAGTGGCAGATCGTCACCGTGCCGTGGCGGTGCAAAAGCAGCATCGCCTGCGGTTTTCCGACGATGTTTGACCGCCCGACCACGACGCATTCCTTGCCCGCGATCGGGATGTTGTATGCGTCAAGCAGTTCCATGACGCCGGCCGGCGTGCATGGGAGAAAATCGAAGTTACCGGTCATAATGCGCCCGACGTTCATCGGGTGGAACGCGTCGACGTCTTTGCGCGGGTCGATCGCGTTGATCACGGCTGTGTTGTCAATCTGACGCGGCGTCGGCTCCTGCACGAGGATGCCGTGGATGTCCGTGCGGGTGTTGAGATCGAGGATGAGCTGCAGAAGCGCCGCCTGCGTCGTGTCCGCCGGCAGCTCGATGACCTCCGAGTACATCCCGCACTCGCGGCAGCCGCGCCTCTTGTTGCGGACATACACCTTGCTCGCCGGGTCATCCCCGACCAGAACCACCGCCAGTCCGGGCTTTATTCCCGTCTTCTCGATGAACGCCGCAACGTCCGCCTTCAACTCTCCGCGCAGCTTCTCAGATACCGCTTTTCCGTCAATCAGCGTCATTTTTTTCCTCCGTGTCCGTTTCATCGTCCGTTTTCTCGGTATCCGCAGCCTTTTCGGCTTCGGCAGTTGCGGCTTCATCACCCGTTACGGCGATGTCATCCTCCTCCTGGTTGAATACAACACCGCTGATCACGACCGGCTCGTCCGCAGGCTCCTCGGGTGTCTGCACTTCTTCCTCTTCTTCCGCGCCCTTCTTCACCCGCTTCGGCAGATACGGCGTCGCAAGGACTTCCGCGTCATACTCCTGGAACAGGAACATGTAGATCAGCACGCCGATTGCAACAATCGCGCTGAAAAATCCGACGAACTGCGAGATACGCAGAGAGCTGTTGAAAAAATACAGGCTGTCGGTACGCATTCCCTCGATGAAGCCGCGGCCGATGCCGTACCACGCGGTGTACAGGCAGAAAATTTCACCGGAGCGTTTGCGGTGCGGGAACCTGAAGTGGAGAAAGATGAACCCGACGATATTCCACAGCGACTCATAGAGGAAGGTCGGATGGACGTAGGTGAGAGCGCCGTCGACGTAGATGCCCATGCGCAGGAACGAGTCGGTGACACCGCCGTAGGCTTCTTTATTGACAAAGTTGCCCCAGCGTCCGATGGCCTGACCGATCAGCAGACCCAAGCACGCGACGTCAAGCAGGGCGCCGATGCGGATACGCTTGACTTTGCAGAAGATCACGGCGGTGATGACGCCGAAGATAATCGCGCCGTAGATGGCGATGCCGCCGTCCCAGATACGGAACATCGCGGCGTAATCATAGTAGTACAGCTCGTCAAACTTCCACACGACGTAGTATACGCGGGCGCCGATGATGGAAATCGGCACGGCGAAAATCAGCAGGTCGATTAAATCATCGGTCTTGAGTCCCACGCTCTTGCAGCGCTTCAGGCAGTAGAATACTCCCAGCAGGAATCCCACCGCAATGATGATGCCGTACCAGTACACATTGACGCCGAACAGCGAGAACGCCACGCGGTCAATGTTGAACTGCAGCCCCAGCCCCGGAAACGTGATCAGATTTTGCATATGCAGTCCCTCCGTTCAGTATATCTTCAGTAACCGTTGTTATTGTAGCACACCGTTCATCGTACGTCAACAGAAAAATGTGAATACTGCGAAACAGGGAACAGTCGCCCATTCCCCGTTTGATTTCGTTATGCTTCCTCGATGTACACGCGCTTCATGCGCTGCGCGGACTTCGGCTTATCGCGGAAATCCGTCGGCGCGGCAGCAATCTTGTCGACGATGTCCATGCCCTCGACGACCTTGCCGAACGCAGCGTACTGTCCGTCGAGATGCGGGGCGTCGCAGTGCATGATGAAGAACTGCGACCCGGCGGAATCCGGATGCTGCGCCCGCGCCATCGAGATCACGCCGCGCTTGTGGACGGTCGGGTTGCTGACGCCGTTTGCACGGAACTCACCCTTGATGTTCCAGCCCGGACCTCCGGTACCGGTCCCCTGCGGGCAGCCGCCCTGGATCATAAAGCCCGGAATCACGCGGTGAAAGATCAAACCGTCGTAGAAATGGTCGCCCACCAGACGCAGGAAGTTTTCGACCGTGATCGGCGCAGTCTCGGGGTACAGCTCAAGCTTGATCTTATTGCCGTTTTCCATCTCAATGATGACCATAAGTATCTCCTTTTACTGCGGTTTATAGCTGTCTTTGAGCGATACGATGCGGTTGAATGTGCCGGGGTTCATGATATCGACGATATAGTACCCCAGTCGCACGAACTGGAAACGTTCGCCCGCTTTTGCGTCTTTCAGAGACGGCTCGAGTTTACAGCCCTTCTCGATCTTCACCGAATCGACGTTGAGGTAATCGTCGTAGGTCTTATCCTCGGGCATCTCGTTCATATTCTCAAGGGTAAAGAGATTGTCGTAGAGTCGGATTTCAGCGTCGACAGCGTGCTTCGCGCTGACCCAGTGGATGGTGCCGCGCACCTTGCGCCCGTCGGACGGATTGCCGTTGCCGGAGACAAGGTCTGCGGTTCCTTCGATGCCGATCACCTCGCCGGCGTCGTTGTGGAGCACGCGGTTGCAGCGGACGATATAGGCGCCCATCAGACGCACCTCACCGCCGGGTTTCAGACGCTGGAACTTGGGCGGCGGCACCTCGGAGAAGTCCTCGCGCTCGATCCACAGTTCACGGGTCAGCGGTACCTGACGCTTGCCTTCAGCTTCATCTTCGGGATTGTTGGTCACATCGAACCAGTCAACACGGTCTTCGGGAATATTGGTGAGCGTCAGCTTGAGCGGATGCGTGACGGCCATACGGCGCGGGGCGGTCTTGTTCAGCTCCTCGCGGACGCACGCCTCCAAGAGCCGGATATCCACCAGGCTGTAGACCTTTGAGACGCCGGCGCGCTGTACGAAGTCGAAGATGCTCGCGGGCGTATATCCGCGCCGGCGCAGTCCGCACAACGTGGGGAGTCTTGGGTCATCCCAGCCGTCGACCAGCCCCGTCTCAACCAGCTTGCGGAGGTAGCGCTTGCTCATGACGGTGTTGGTGACATTGAGCCGCGCGAACTCGTACTGATGCGGACGCGGATTGAAGCCGATCTTCTCGCAGACCCAGTCGTACATCGGACGGTTGTTGAGGAACTCCAGGCTGCACAGCGAATGGGTGATGCCCTCAATCGCGTCCTGGATGGGATGCGCATAGTCATAGAGCGGGTAGATGCACCACTTGTCGCCCTGACGCTGATGGTTCTCGTGGAGGATGCGGTAGATCGCCGGGTCGCGGAGAGTGATGTTCGGGCTGCTCATGTCGATCTTTGCGCGCAGGGTGCGTGTGCCGTCGGGGAACTCGCCGTTCTTCATGCGTTCGAACAGGTCAAGGTTCTCCTCAACGGAGCGGTTGCGGTAGGGACTGTTACGTCCTGGCTCGGTGAGTGTGCCGCGGTACTCGCGCAGTTCATCTGCCGACAGATCGCAGACAAATGCGTCGCCCTGACGGATCAGCTTGAGCGCATACTCGTAACAGCGGTCGAAGTAGTCCGAGCCGTAGAAGATGTGGTCGGGAATCGCGCCAAGCCAGCGCAGGTCGCGCTCGATGGCATGGACGAACTCCTCATCCTCACGCGTGGGGTTGGTGTCGTCGTAGCGGAGATTGAACTCACCGCCGTATTTCTTTGCGGTGGAGTAGTTGATCCAAATCGCCTTCGCCGAGCCGATGTGCAGGTAGCCGTTCGGCTCCGGCGGAAAGCGTGTGTGGACATGATCGACATAGCCTTCCGCGAGGTCGGCGTCGATGATATCGTGGATGAAGTTGGAAATAGGCGTATCGGGCATGTTGGCTTCCTCCCAGAATACTTATATCAGCGGTTTCCCGTGCACCGCGCCATAACGGACGGCGATGCGTATGGTCTCCGTGCAGGTTCCATAGCGGACGGTGAGTGTCCCGACGCTGCCGAAACGGGTCGGCGCGGTGAAGACGCCGGTATCGACGGTACCGAGCGTTGTCTCCCACGCATACGACGCTCTGACACTCGGAACAATCCCGCCGTCGAGTACTGCCGACGCTGTGAATGTGACGCGCTCCCCCGGCTCGAACCGCAGCGATCGGATATGGCGACCTTCCCGGGATACGCGGATGGCATCAACGGTTTCGGGAACTGTCACATACGCCGTGCCGTCCTCCGCACCTTTATAGGAGGCTGTGACGGTGCCGGAGCTCTGTACCGTTAACTTCCCGTCTTTCAGCGTTCCGGCGTCAGACGTGAGTGTGGGGGTGCTTTGGACGGGATGGAGATGCGCGTCGGTTGCGCAGGCGTCAAAAGACAGCGTGACGCCCGGCAGTGCGGTAACGGCGTCAGGGTATACCCAGAGCTTTGCGGCATCACCGTAGACGTCGGAGGTGTTGACGAAGACAAGATAATTCTTGCAGTCGCGCATTTTGCCGTCCGACGGCTTATTGCGCAGTGTAAGGCTTGTCCCCGGCAGCCGCGCCTGTACGGTAACGGAGCCGCCGCCGTCCAGGTTGACCGCCGAAATGCAGCCCATCCCGTAGAGCGATGCGGCAAGCATTGTCAGGCTGCCGTCCTCATACGCGCGGATGACGGCCGATCCGTCTTTCCGGACCCCCAGAGCGATGCAGGGCTTACGGTCGTCAGGCAGATCGGTGAGGAGCTTCCCGTTGCTGACAAGCGTCTGACCTGCTCCGCAGGCATGAACAGCACTCTGCCAGCGTGTGTCGGGACTTGTGATGCTGAGCCGGTATGCGTCACCCACCTGCACATCCGCGAGCATGTCAATCGGTCCGTCGGCGGAGCAGGTCAGCAGCAGATACCCTTCTCCTACCCTCGGCACGCCGGCTTCATGCGTGATGCTGACCACACGCGCGGTCAGCGCGCCGCCGACGGTCAGCCGGTCGCTGCGCCGGTTCATCCGCAGCAGAATGTTGACGCCGTCACCGGTATCGACTGCCGGGCCTCCGAAGCGGCGGTCGACCAGATAGATGCCCGCCGCAGTGCGCAGCTTATTGTAATAACTGACCGCGAACGACGTATGCCGGCCCTGCATCCACATACTGAGGTGGGGCTGTCCGAGAAAGACCGTGCCGTCCGCGCGGATACCGACGGCGTTCTGCCACGAGTCGGAGCAGATCAGCGTCCCGTCGCGCACGAGAATGCCCTCGGGGATGCCGGTGGTCATCGTGAAGAAGTCTGCGTTGACCAAACCCACCGCGTCGCAGGAGCAGGCATCAAGAAGCGTCTCCGCCGCGACACGTCCCCACGCCTGACCTTCACTCAGCAGCATAACCGTTGTGTCAGCGCCGGGGGTATAGGTCAGCGTGAAGCCCTCGTCCTCGGAATACGCAAGTCCGTCGGCGAGCGGATACGCCATCGCCGGGACGGTCAGAAGAAGCAGCGCCGTGAGATAGGCCGCAAGCCGACGAAAACCCATGAACCGCTCCCTTCACCGCAAAGTGCCTCAAGTGTTATGGTATATTTTACACCATGCATGCCGTATCTGTCAAGCATTATTCCCAAAATAAGCGGCTTGAAGGGCAAATCGAAACGATCTGCACGTGACGGACATCCCGCTGAAAGCGTGGAGTATAACAGATGTGTATGGTGCGCTCGTCAACGGCTACTGCTGCAAACGCGCGATGACGGCAGAGAAAGCGTTCGGTATTCTGCAGGAAGCCGCAGCTTCCATTTCAATCCTTACCTCGTCGAGGTCTTCTTCGTCTCGGGACCGGATGTGCGTCACATCATAAACGAATTATAGACATACGGCTTGCAGAAATCGTTACATTCTTCCTATTGCTATTATATCCTTCCTGTGTTATATTTATCAGGAACGTTTTGGCGACATCTGGGAAGGATAGGAAACAGGTGGAGAAAGAAAAGAAGATTGAAAAGGTTCTCGCGGGCGTGGATATGACGCGCGGAAACCCATATGTACTGCTGTTGAAGTTCTCGTCGCTGATGCTGATCGGGAACGTCTTCCAGCAGTTCTATAACATGGTGGACTCGATTGTTGTGGGCAACTTCGTCGGGGAAAAGGCGCTGGCAGCGGTCGGCACGGGCTTTCCTATCATGTTCATGCTGGTATCTCTGTTTTTAGGCATCGGTATAGGTGCAACAATTCTGATCTCGCAATTCTACGGTGCGAAGGACAATGCCAGCGTCGCGCAGACGGTGGACACAATGTATACGGCGAGCATGGTGGTATCGATTCCGCTGACGGTGATCGGTGTACTGGTCTCACGTCCGCTGCTGACGCTGATCAACGTCCCGGACGATGGTACATTGGACATGGCGGTACAGTATCTTGTAATCATCTTCATCGGGATGCTGCCGCAGTTCGGCTTCAACGTCAACCTGGGCATCCTTCAGGGGCTTGGAGACAGTAAGACATCGCTGCTGTTTCTGATTGTCGCGAACATCGCGAACATCGGGTTGGATTTGCTGTTCACGCTCGTGTTCCATTGGGGCGTGATCGGCGTGGCAGTCGCAACGGTGATGGCGCAATTCATCGCTTGGATATACGGCATCATCTATATCAATCGGCACTACACGCTGTTCCGCATCCGTCCGTTCGGGTTCTCCTTCCGCAAAGACTTATTCTGTCGGGCGTTGAAGCTGGGACTGCCATCCTCGGTACAGAACATGCTGTTCTCAATCGGCGCGATCGTATTCCAGCGTCTGGTGAACGGCTATGGTTCGGACTTTATGGCCGGCTTCAATGGTGCGAATAAGATCGACACATTTGCGTTCATGCCGCTTCAGAGTTTTGCCAACGCCTCGACGACCTTCACCGGTCAGAACGTCGGAGCGAAGGATGTCGGCCGCATCAAGCGCGGCGTGACAGCGGCTTTGGTAATTTCCTGCGCAGCGTGCGTCATCATCTGCGCACTGATCTATCCGCTGAGCGATTTCTTCATGAAGCTGTTCAACGACAAGCCGGCGGTTGTCGAAAGCGGTGTGCTGTATCTGCGTTCAGTGCTGCCGTTCTACCCGCTTCTGGCTCTGCTGTTCATCTACTCCGGTGCACTGCGCGGTACCGGCGAGACGATGGTGCCGATGATCGCGTCTTTCATCGCGCTTTGGTTCGCGCGTGTCCCGTCGGCGTACCTCATCGCTGACCGCTTCGGACGCGACTTCATCTACCTCTCCTATCCCATTGGCTGGGTGATCGGCTCGGCTGTCGTGGCGGCCGCCTACTACAGCGGACGATGGGAGCGGAAGGTGTTCAAGTTTCAGCCGGCACATGCTCCCGCGACCGAGGGATAAAATATAAGGCTCCGTCAGCAAAAACGGAGCCTTGTTTTATTCTTATTTGGCATTTATTATGTAAACACTCGCTCTATAAATTGGATCAGAGGATGCTTATTGCCTTGGGTTCGATCCTGAATGTCATTACCGCTTTACGGACTTGGCTTTAGGAAGGTGTTTTGATAAAAGGCAATAACATAGAAGCAATATACCGACAATAAGATAAGAAAACAACCAGTTTTCAGGAGAGCTGTGAAATGTTTCAACCGGGGAGAATATTAAAAAATTTAAAGCCAGATTTGCAATGAAAGCAATGAAAAGACTTTTATCCAAAATCACGTATATGCAGATTACAACACTGATTCCGAAGGTGATGAGCGTTTCCTCAAAAAAGGCTGCAAAACTGTGAATTTCATTGATGCTTGCAAAGTGATAGACAGCGTATATGAAAGATGTGAGTACTATAGCCGCAATTTTTCCGAGTATGGAATTGCCAAATGTTTTTATCAAACCTTGCAGGAACAATCCGTACCACATGACAGTATACGCCACCATAGTCGGGGCCAACAGAATCAATGGAGAAATCAGATAGGCAAAATCCTTCGAAAAGATATCGCTCAAACCGAGTTGGTGCTCCTCACGGATGGCAACGATACCAAGTCCGATAAGTGCAACCATGAGCAGAAGACTCGTGATAGCAAATCTTATACTGATCTTCTCGGGCCACAGACAAACGTCAAGCTGCCATTTTTTGATATAGAACAACGGCACAATGATACCTATTATAGCAACCGTTATAAAGTACACAAGAGTACCCCAATGATATGTAATCCCCTGCAGATCCGGCGGAAGCAAATCTTTGAAGTCTTTACCCAGATAAAAGAGAGCGTTGGCACAAAGATTTCCTATAAACCAAGCAAGCCAGACAAGTGACAGTGTAACGAAAATGTTGATTTTTTCCGAGGTAGTTTTCTTGTCCATGTCATTTCTTCTCCTTCTGTTTTCGTTCTAAACGATCTTCCAATATATCCATGGCATTTTCCTTTACTTCTTCTTAATCGGGTGTCTTATTACCGTTTTCAAGTTTTCAGACTTGCATTTTCTCGGGTCTGAAAGATATATTTCATGGTGGAGTCTTTCTTGATTTATATCTGTTTGATAGCCTTTTTCTCTTATGAAATCATTCATAAGTTTTATACTGGCAGGTTCATCATCATAAGAACCGATGTGCATAATCTGAACACACAAACCTTCGTCTATGGTGAGAAATTCCGCAGCCGAACAATCTATCTTCTTCTTTTTTGTCGCAGTTTCTATAGCCCATGCAAAATCTTTTTTCGTAATAAAATCAGGCAGACGGATGACCGAAATCCAATGAAAAGAAGATTTATTTGAATCATCAACGCCCTGAATTCCATCCTGCCGCCAAAAACCTTCAAGCGGCGGAACGACGTATTCATAGAAACCCTCAATTTTATAATCGGTCTTGTAACTCATTTTCAATGTATATGCCACTGAGTACAAAACGCCCACAGCCTGCTGATACGATCCGCCTTCCTCGTTGGGATCACCTTTTCCGCGAACTGCAATATAATTTGCTTTCGGAACATCCACAATCTCCGGTTTGTTTTTTGGCAGGTAAAACTCTTTATATTCTTTTTTAAAATCAAATGCCATAGTTTTCTCCTTTCATCTATTTGTTTTTGCGCTTTTATGCAGACCGCTTACAATCAACCAAATGGGGAAAACAATTTCAAAAATAGCTCCCGGCACATACAGAATCATGCCCACCTGCTCCATGCCGAAAAAGCCGAACCAACCGCTGACAAACAGACAGATATACCCCGCTATGCCCAAAATTGCCAATCCTCGCGGCGTGAGTCTTTCGCGCAATAGCAGCCGACAAAAACCGATGCTGCCTGCACCCAAGACAATCATCGCCATTTGAAACAGCAATTCCCGGAATTTCAGCAGAACACCGCTCAAAAGCGCTTCCTCGGAACCCATTGAGACGTAAAGATACGCGCATACAGAACAGATTAAAAGCAATCCCGCTTCTATACTGCGGGCGACGGCATAACTGACGGCGACCCGTTCTTCTCCTTTTCTCAAAACAGAAAACATCAGCGCCGCAATGCCGATAACCGCAGCCGAGTTGACAAATTCCAGCACGATACCGATCTGCCGGCGGAATCCACCTGCTGGATTAAGCACCCATTCGCTCCCAATCATATAGCATGCCATTGCCAGTAGAAATAAGGTTCCAACCAAAATGCCTGTTTTACGATCGATTTTACCTGTGTCCATGGTCATCCTCCTTATTTTCTGCTTTTGTAAGCAGAAGAAATACCCTTTGCAGCATGTTTTTGATCTCATCCCGCTCTGTTGTGATCTGATTTGTCACCAGCAAAGCGGCAATTCCATGGGCATAGAGCCACATATCCATGAAAATTGACTTCATTTCCGGAGAATCGCTGAAGAATCGTTCCGGAACGGCTCCCGTGATGTGCTCATTGCAGTCTCCCTGCATATAGGCGCCCAACTCCGCACCAAACATATCGGACATAAACAGCAGCCGAAAAAGGTGGGGCTCCTCCAGCGCAAAATCGATATAGGCCATACCTACATTGACAAACAGATTCTTGCCGGTGTTCACTTTGTCGAAATAGGCTGTGTGGTAATCGCCGGCCATTTGAAAAACGGCCTGCTTCAATTGCGTCATGTTTTCAAAGCATGAGAAGATTGGCTGTGTTGAGCATTCCAAAGCGTCTGCCAAGTATCTTGCGTTCAGGCTGTCGATCCCCTCTTTCCGCACAATTTGAAAAGCTGCTGTCAATACATCATCTTTGCTGATCTTCCGGCTCGGCGGCAAGTTTTCATCCTCCCCCTTTTTATATAACTGGTGTTATATATTGCTTGTTATATTATATGCCTCCGATTTTTGTTTGTCAATAGTTTTGACAGCATTTTTAATCAAAATATTCGTATTTTTTATGGTTATCGCTGTGCCCCAGGGAGCGACGGAAGATATTGCTCCATAAATTGAATCTAAGTCGGAGATATTCCGGTTTGTAAGCTGCGCATAAACAAAAGACCCGCTGTTTAAAAGAAAAAGCGAGTGTTCCACATAACATTTCAAATGCTGTGAGAACACTCGCGGTGGTCGGAGTGACAGGACTCGAACCTGCGGCATCCTGCTCCCAAAGCAGGCGCGCTACCAACTGCGCTACACCCCGATAAGCTGCCCAAAAATCGCAACTGCTGTATTATAACATAATAAGAAAGACTTGACAAGTGTTTTTTTCCCTGTATAATAATATTATAGGAAAATACATCTACGGAAGGAACGAAGAACCCGCATGTTAGCAAATACCGAAAAAACCATGGAGAAAATCGTTGCTCTCTGCCGCGGACGCGGCTTCGTCTACGCAGGCTCCGAAATATACGGCGGTCTGTCCAACACCTGGGACTACGGTCCTCTGGGCGTTGAGTTAAAGAATAATGTCAAACGCGCCTGGTGGAAGAAGTTTGTGCAGGAGTCCCCGTACAACGTCGGCCTCGACGCTGCCATCCTCATGAACCCCGAAGTATGGGTCGGCTCCGGCCATGTCGTCAACTTCAACGATCCGCTCATCGACTGCAAGGCGTGCAAAATGCGCCACCGCGCCGATAAGCTCATCGAAGAATGGGCGCTGGAAAACCACGTCGACGCACAAGTCGAGGGTATGAGCAACGATGCTCTGTCGGAGTATATCAAAGAACATCAGGTCCCCTGCTCCAATTGCGGAAAGTGCGACTTTACGCCGATCCGTAAATTCAACATGATGTTCAAAACCTTCCAGGGCGTCACAGAGGATTCGCAGACCCAAATTTACCTGCGTCCGGAGACCGCGCAGGGCATCTTCGTCAACTTTGAGAACGTCCGCCGTACCACCCGCCGCAAGCTCCCCTTCGGCATCGCGCAGATCGGCAAAAGCTTCCGCAATGAGATCACCCCCGGCAACTTTACGTTCCGCACAAGAGAGTTCGAGCAGATGGAGCTTGAATTCTTCTGCCGACCCGGTGAGGATCTCGAGTGGTTCGATTACTGGAAGAATTACTGCCGTGAGTTTCTTCTTGGCCTCGGCATGAGAGAGGAAAACCTCAAGCTGCGCGACCATAAGAAAGAGGAGCTGTCGCACTACTCCAACGCAACCACCGACTTCGAATACCTGTTCCCATTCGGCTGGGGCGAGCTCTGGGGCGTCGCCGACCGCACAGACTTCGACCTGAAAGCCCACTCCGAACACTCCGGACAAACGCTCGATTATTTCGACGCCGAAACCAATGAACGCTGCGTCCCCTATTGTATCGAGCCGTCCCTCGGCGCCGACCGCGCCGTGCTTGCCTTCCTCGTCGATGCCTATGACGAAGAGGTCATCGGTGAGAAGGATACGCGCGTCGTGCTCCACCTCCACCCCGCGCTTGCACCGTATAAAGCCGCCGTCCTGCCGCTGTCCAAGAAGCTCGGACCCCAGGCTTTCCCCGTGTACCAGGAACTTGCCAAGTACTTCATGGTCGACTATGACGAGACCGGCTCCATCGGCAAGCGCTACCGGCGTGAGGACGAGATCGGTACGCCGCTGTGCGTCACTGTGGACTTTCAAACCGCTGAGGACGGCTGCGTAACCGTCCGTGACCGTGACACAATGGAACAGATCCGCATCCCGATCGGCGAGCTCCGCGCATATATCGCGGAGAAATGTAAGTATTGAGGGTATGATCAGTGTCTGGTGAAAAAAGATTCGCAGTTCTTATCGACGCCGACAACGTGTCGGACAAGTATATCAGTATCATCCTCGACGAAATCTCCAACGACGGCATCGCAACCTATAAGCGCATCTACGGCGACTGGACCAAGCCGACTCTCGCAAGCTGGAAACCCATCCTGCTGAACAACTCCATCATGCCTGTCCAGCAGTACGCCTACACCGCCGGCAAAAACTCCACCGACTCTGCAATGATCATCGACGCGATGGACATCCTTTACACCGGCAACGTCGAAGGCTTCGCCCTCGTGTCCTCCGACTCCGACTTCACACGTCTGGCCTCGCGCCTGCGGGAGTCCGGGATGGTCGTCGTCGGCATGGGCGAACGCAAAACCCCGGCCGCGTTCATCGCCGCATGCAACAAGTTCAAGTACCTCGACGTCCTTGCGAAGTCCGATACGCCCAAACCTCTGGTGGAGTTCTCCTCCGGCGACGCGCTTGAGACAATCAAACGCGCGCTGCTGATGATCATCAGCGAGATCTCCGACGATGAAGGCTGGGCATTCGTCGGCGATATGGGCAACGTGCTGACCAAGCGCTTCCCCGACTTCGACGTGCGCAACTTCGGTTTCTCCAAACTCACGCCGTTCTTCAAGTCCCTCGGACTGTTCGAGGAACGCATCTTGCGTACCCGCGACAACGCCAAGCTGTCGTATATGCGTGTCAAATCCGGATCCGAGCAGCAGGAAGAGAAACCCACCAAAAGCGCGTCCGCACAGGCACCCGTACAACGTGCCGTTCCCGCGAAGCCTGCGATGAAGCCCGCATCTGTCCCGGCTCGTCCCGCTCAACCCGTCAAATCCACTCCCGCAGCTTCCTCAACAATCCCCGCGGTACCCGCTACGCCTGCCGCTCCCATAAAGTCTGTCACCGCGCCGGTATTCATCCCGTCCAAGGTGTCCGGCAAGTCCTCCGAGGCATTCCATAAGGTCGTCGAGTTCGGCGTACGTCCGTCGGAATCCATCTCTGACGCGTTTCGTCCGACCGAACCCGCACCGGAAAAGCCCGCTGAGACGGCGTCGACTCCGGCCGCATCCGCACCTGCCGCGCCTGCCGCACCCACAGCCGCCGTCACGTCAGATAAACCTGTCGTCACGCTGTGGCATGGCAGTCCCAAGGCTCCCGCGAGCACCGCGCGGATGATCGGTGTCACGGCTCCCGCGAAGTCCGCCGCTCCCAAGGCTGAAGATGCCAAGACCGAGGTTCCGAAGGTTGAAGTTGCCAAGACCGAGGCTCCGAAGGTTGAAACTGCCAAGACCGAGGTTCCTAAGGCTGAAGCTGTCAAGACTGAGGCTCCTAAGGCTGAAGCTGCTAAGACCGAGGCCCCGAAGGTTGAAACTCCCAAGACCGAGGCTCCGAAGGCTGAAACTGCCAAGACCGAGGTTCCTAAGGCTGAAGCTGTCAAGACTGAGGCTCCGAAGGCTGAAGCTGCCAAGACCGAGG
>JAAZKA010000021.1 GCA_012800055.1 Clostridiales bacterium | reverse complement strand
TTGGCGAGCTTTTTGCTCTTGACCTCATTGAGGATCATCGCAAGGATAACGGCGAGGGTGGTATTGAGCAGGATCATGACGGCGTTATAGCAGACGGTATTACGGGTGATGATCCATGCGTCGGTGGTCTGAAAGAGGAACTTGAAGTTGTCGAGCCCAACGAATTTACTGCCAAAGAAGCCCTTTTTGTAGTTAAACCTCTGGAACGCGACGATGACGCCGAACTTCGGCAAATAGCTGAAGATAAAGACGGCGATGACCCCGGGGAGTGCCATTACGTGCAGAGCCCAGTAGTCTCTGATGTGTTTGGCAACTTTTTTGAAAAACATGGTTTTCCACCTTTCACTGATGATTCCCCGCGACAGCGGGAGGTTTTTTATTTTATCCGGGTACTTTTCCCGGCGTCGCGCAACCTCTTTTACTTGCTTCATAATATAAAAACAACCGCATTTTGGTTGTTCACCAAATAGCAACAAGGAATAGTGGAATCCCCTCAATGAATCTGTTTTATAGTATCATATTATTGTGCATTGTTCAAGTGTCACTTTGCACAATCTTAACCCTGTTTTTTTATGCGTTTTGCCATTTGCTATGTGATGTTGTATAGATAACGTAATCTCATCCGCCCTTTTCTGTACAAAATGTTGTATAATATATCACGAATCCTTTTTTAAAACAAAAAACATCCGAGGTTTTGGGGAATTGCTCAGGCATGATCGGCAGCGGAATCGACAGATATTAAATTTACGTAATGATTCTTGCATGCGGCATCCATCCATGCTATAATTGTTTCGGAATACAGATGTTTTCAGAGATTAGAGAGGAACACAAATCATGCGGATGCGCAAAAAGAAGAATCTGGACGTGCGGCTGGAGCGCTGTGCGGGTGTGACGGAGCAGGAGCCGTCGCTTTTACGCGGGCATTGGCGCGCGCGGTACGGCGGGGAAAAGCTCGCGCTGGAGTTGGGATGCGGTAAGGGCAAATTCGTCACGGAGATGGCGGTCTTATACCCCGATACACTGTTTATCGCGATGGAAAAGGAACCGTCGGCGATTCTTATGGCAATGGAGAAGACGGTCGCACACGGGATCCCCAACATCCGCTTCATCGTCGGCGATGCAGCGCTGCTGCCGGAAATCTTCGCGCCCGGCGAGGTCGATGTGCTGTACATCAACTTCGCCGATCCCTGGACACGCGGCAACCGCAAGAACCGCCGCCTGACCCACCGCAACTTCCTGGCGCTTTATAACGGCATTGTCGCACCCGGTGCGCATGTCGTCTTCAAGACCGACAACCGCGAGCTGTTCGTCGATTCCGTCACGGAGTTTGTCGACTGCGGCCTGAAGGTCACGGACGTCACACACGATCTCCACGCGACCGCCATCCCCAACGTGATGACCGAGTACGAGACGCGCTTCACCTCCGCGGGACTCCCCATCCACCGCGTCGAGGCATACTTTCCTGCTGGTCTGCACATTGAGCCGATCACCGACCCAACCGCCGAGTACCGCCGCCGGATGCAGCGTATCAAACCCGCCGAATAAAAAACAAGACCCTTCCTTTTTAACGGAAGGGTCTCTTACATTATATACATTCCGCAAGCTTCACGAAATCGGCCGCATCGAGCATCTCGCCCCGGATGCGCGGGTCATAGCCGCACGCCGTCAGCAGTTCCGCTGCGTTCGGGATGCCCGCCGAGGTCAGCGCGTTTGTCATCGTTTTGCGCCGCTTCGCGAACGCCGCCGTGATTACCCGCGCGTACCTGTCCCACAAACCCTCCGGCACGACCGGCGGAGTAAGCCGCTCGAGCGTCACGACGGCGGAATCCACATGCGGCGGCGGGTAAAATCGCCCCGCCGGAACGTCGCACAGCACCCTTACCGTATAGCGGCCCCTCAGCAGAGCCGGCAGCACACCGTAGCGCTCCTGACCCGGCACCGCCGTCAGACGTGCCGTGACCTCCTTCTGCACCATCACCGTGATCGTCCGGAAGCCGCCGTGTGAGATCAGCTTTGTCAGCACCGGCGTCGTGATGTTGTACGGCAGATTCGCACAGACACACGGGGTCAGTCCCGCAAACTCCTCCCGACACAGTTCCGTCAGGTCAAGCTCCATCGCGTCTGCGAGGATTACCCGCACATTGTCATATCCCGCGAGTGTCTCTTTCAGGACGTTCAGCAGCCGTTCGTCCAGCTCGGCCGCAACGACCTTCCCCGCATGCTCACACAGCGGAGCCGTCAGCGCACCGTAGCCGGGGCCGATCTCCAGCACGCCGCAGGTTTTATCCACCGTCGCGGCAGCTTTTTCCGCGACATCATAAGCGGTGAGGAAATTCTGTCCCATCCGCTTGCGGAACGTGAACCCGTGACGGTTCAGCAGCTCAAGGATTGCTGTGGGCTTATAGAGATTTTGATTAATCAATTGTCGATCACGTAGTCGTCCGGGAGCACATAGACGCGCGCATTGCGGCGTCCGAACTGCCAGCATTCGTGTTCTGTGTCGTAGTAGAGGTCTATGCGGTAGCCCTTGATCAAGCCGCCGGTATCCTCGGCCTTGCACAGTCCGTAGACCCAGGTGCCGTCGCGTGCGACAACATAGAGCTTCGAATTGAGCGGGATGTAGCGCGGGTCGACCGCGATCTCTCCGACGCGTGCGATGGTACCGGTCTTGGTGATGTTCCACTCCTGTCCCTCGCAGGTGTACGCCGTCGCCTCGACGTCTATGTAATACCGGTAGTCGACGACGGTGCCGTCCCAGAGCGTCAGGGTCTTGTTCTCGGCGTCGACGACGGGCGGCACGAAGACGCCGGCCTCAACGATTTCCTCGGTCGGTTCTTTTTCGACAACACTTTCGACAAGCGTCCGCTCACGCACCTCGCCGTTGTAGCGTACGATGTCGTAGACCTCCCGCCGGATGCCCGTAACGCCCTCCTGCAGCGTATTCGTCGCGCCGGAGACCAGCCATTCGTTCTCGACGGTGACAGTCTCATAAGGGATGTCGGAGTAGAACGTTTCGCGGGAGGGTTCGATGCGTGTAACGATGATTCCCTGACCCTCGGTGAGCGCGGTATCCAGGGACGGCTCTACGGTGTCGTACTCATGGACGGTGATCCCGGCACGTTCGAGCGCGTCGGCGACGGTTCCGGCAGGGAAGGTCATATAGACGGTCTGATCGGCGTCGGTGATGGTCAGCGAATATGCGCCGCCGGTGTCAATGATCTGCTTGCGTGAGCCGGACAGCCCGGTGCTGAAGACATAATGACGCGTCGGCAGCTCAACCGGCGCGGGCAGTGCGTACGGCATCATCAGTGCGTACAGCAGACCGGTGAAACCCAAAAGCAGCAGAATACCCGTGACCCGGCTGTGCGGCGCGCGGTCGTATGGGTTCAATTTCATATGTATACCTCTCATCGGTCAGGATTGCGGAAAACCGCCGCCCTGAGGACAGTGCGAACCGGCTTCGGATGTGAAAGCCGATTCATTTTTACACGCTTAGTATACCATTTCCCGCGCATGTTGTCTATCTGTATAACCAACAAAGATATTGTTACTCTTTTGTAACTATTGTATGCATTTTGTCATCAAATCCGGTTATATAAACGCGCGCATCCGAAGACGCGCGCGTTTTTGGAAATCAGTGGCTTACAGTCTTGTATCCGCGATGTTGCCGATGTGGACGCTGCCGATGCGGTCTATGCCGCCGATGGCGAGCGTCTTGCCGTCCTTGGACAGCGCGATGCTCGACAGGACGTTCGCGGCCGAAGGGCCGTCCATATAGTTCGGGCTGTTGTAGTTGAGATGGCCGATCTGAATGACGCCGTGCTCGTCGTCGAAGCTGAAGACCATACCCATATCCTCGACGTCGCCGGCGACGCCCCAGACCTTCGTACGATCGGCATTGGTGACCATGCAGCGCACCGGTCCGTATGGCGCACAGTTGCCCAGTGCGTAGACGCTGCCGTCCGCGCGGACGATGCCGAGCAGACCGTCCTGCGTCCCGGCAATCCAGCTGCCGTCCTGCCACTCAACCACGCAGGTGGGATTGGAAAGGTACCGGCGTCCGGCGACCTCGGGCAGCTTGACGCCCTCGGGGAGCTTTACCGCACTCCGGTTCTTACCGGGCAGCAGGTTCTCGTCGAGCCATGCTTTCCGCTCGGCACTCACCTCTGCATATGGTACAATCGTCTTGAGCTTGTACGCGAACGACTTCGGCGGCACCGCGCCGTAGTAGTCCCCGCGCCGCTCGATGTTCAGCGGGAGGATACTCTTGTAGACCCACGCGGTCGGGTTCATGTCGGCCTCGTCGAGCGTCTTGCCGAGTACCTCAAAGAGGTTCTCCTCGACGGTGAAGTAATACTGAGGCTGACCGTTGTCTCCGCAGACACCGTGCAACACACCTGCGTCATCCCACGCCAGTCCGATGATTTTTGACGCCGGGATATCGGTGTACGGCACCGCGCGCCAGACACGGATAGGCGTGATCTTGTCCTCCGGGAACGCCTGGAAGGGGTTATTGCCGGAGATCTCCTCGCCGGAATACTTCTTAAAGCCGGGCTTGTAGTTCTTCTTCGCCTCGGCAATCTGCTCGGGCGTGAAGGGCACAGCCTTGAAGTTCGGGTCGTTGGAGAGCGCGCCCTTTTTGAGCATCTCCGGGCGGAACTTCGCAAGCTCAATGCTCACAACGCCGAGCACGCGGTCGGCGCCGTTGTTCTTCTGCATGCCGCCGACGAGGTGGAGGATATCGCGTGTCGGGTCATAGCAGACGCCGGTCGAATAGGGCATCGCGTCGACATTGTTTGAAACGTAGCCGAGATTGACGGGCTTCTTATTGCGGCGGATGTCCCAATACATCAGGTAGGACGGGATGGTGTACTTGCGGTAGTCCTCGGGCGCGGGGGTGCCGAGAACGACCGGCATGATCTGATACCACAGCGCGCCGTACTTGTCGACGGCCAGCTCGTTGAGACAGAACTCGGTATGGCGGATGTTGTTGTGGTCGTCGTGGGTGAACTTGCGGCCGATAGAACGCACCTTGAGGGTGTTGGTATCGAAGACATAGAAATCGTCGGAGGTGTAGGAGGTGAAGACAAACTCATGGTCGGAGATGTTCTGTGCGTGGGCCATGTAGCGGTACCAGGAGTTGTTGAAGGAGTTGTTGTAGTACGCAGGATGCCGCCAGTTCATGTCCTCGAGCACGACCTTGTCGACATTGACGCGCCAGAGATAGCCGGACTTGGACATGCCGTAGATGTTTCCGTCGGGGGCGCGGTGGAGCCGGTAGCAGAAGACCTCCGCTGCCTTGCCCAGATCGATGACGGTGCGCTCGTCGATGGAGAAGCGGTAGACATGGGAGCGCATGAAGCCGATCATGTACAGGCAGTGGTGCTTAACGTCGTAGGTTGCGCCGTAGATGCTCTCACGCGGGACAGGGATACCGAGGTTGACGGTCTCCTGTGTCTTGGGATTGTAGGCGAGGATGTAGGAGCCGGGGAAACCTTCATGCGCGTGGTGCATATGCGCAAACGGCATCCACTCGGGATGACTTTCGGCCTTGGAAGTGGAGTGGGTGGTCGCGAAGACCCATCCTCCAAAGGACGGCGCGTTCTCGGGGATGAAGGTGATGCTCTCGTGGAGCTTGGTATGCGGCAGCGCGCGGGGCTTCGCGAGCGTGTACTTCTCGGAGTTGTAGCAGATGTAACTCTTGTCCTGATCGAAGTCATAGGCGAGCAGGGAGGTCTGCTGCTCCTTGGTGCCTTCGCAGGCGGGAGCCGTATAGACGATGCCGTCCGGGGAGATGTTGACGTCCCAGGTGCCGCGGACGTCCAGACCCACGTTGAAGCGGGAGTAGCGTACGCCGACGTCGGCGATGTTGCGGTATGCTTCCTCGGGGATCGCACCGGAATAATCAAACGCGAAAGTGCGGTTCGGGGCCATATATGTCACTCCTTATCTTGTTTATGTAAGGCTTACAGCCGGAACAGATGCACGCAGCCGAGGCGGTCGGCGTTGCCGACGGCAAGGTACTTGCCATCCGGGCTGAGCGCGCAGCAGGTGAGTATATGTGCGGCGGTCGGGCCGTCCATCCAGCCGTGCGAGTTGTAGCTGATGACGCCGAGCTGCCGCAGACCGCTGCGATCGTCATAGGTGAAGACGGTGCCCATATCCTCTTCATCGCCTGCGGTGCCGTAGAGGACGGTGCCGTCGGCGTTCGTGCACAGGCAGCGCACCGGGCCGAGCGGCGCGGCGTTGCCGAGGTTGAAGATATTGCCGTACTTCGCGATGCACAGCAGTCCGTCCTTCGTGCCGATGATCTGACGGTTGTCGGAGAAGTCGATGCAGGCGGACGCTTTCGCAAGGTAGCGGCGTCCGGCGATCTCCGGCAGCGTCAGGTCTTTGTCCACATCGTACGCTTTCGGGAACAGGTTCGCGTTGAGCCACTTCTCCTGCCCGACGGTGATCTTCTCGTACGGGATAAACGTCTCGACCTTATAGGAGAACGCGTCCGGCGGGGTGACGGCATATCCCTGTTCGGTCTGACGCTCTGACAGATCGAACTTGCGGATCATCCGGTACATCCAGACGGTCTCGCAGTTGTCGGCCTCCGCTTTGTCCCGAAAGAGCATATCGGACGCGGGAGATATCTTGAAGTAATACTTCCGCTCGCCGTTCTCGCCGCAGACACCGTGCAGATTTCCGAGGTCGTCCCACGCGATGCCGGAGACCTTGGAGTCTTCGATATGTCCGCCCGCGAGCTGACGCCACAGCCGTATCGGGATGACATCGCTGATCGGGAACGCGGTGACGGGGTTCTTCTCAGCGACTTCCTCACCGGCGTACTTGTTATAGTTGAGAGCCTTCTTCTTCGCGGCGGCGACCTCGGTCTCGTTCATCGGAACGATCTCGGACTTCAGATCGCGTACCCAGACGGGGCCGCGTCCCTTCTTGAGTGCTTCGCGGGTCTTCGTCAGGTCAAGCATAAACAGACCCTGCTCACTCTGGGCATCCGGCTTCCCAAACTTGAGAATCTGCCCGATGATGAAGAAGCGGTCGCGCGCGGCGTCCAGGCACGAGCAGGTCTCCTGTACCAGCGCCTGATCCTGCGTTCCGAGGATGCCGACGACTTCGGCGGGCTTGCCGTTCTTATAGTCGAACCGGCACAGCAGCAGCACCCGCGGAATTTTATAGTATTCGTCCGACGGATTGTGGTAGCGTTCGGGTTTCTGCGTATACCACAGCACGCCGTCACGGTCGACACCGAACTCGTTGTTTGAGAAGTTGGCCATCTCGATGTCGTTCTCAAACTCGCACGGCATCTTCGGTCCCAGATCGCGCACCTTGCCGGTACTGCAGTCGTAGAGGTAGAAGTTATCCTGTGAGCAGCCGCAGAAGACGAACTCATGGTCGGAAACGTTGTGCGCCTGCGCCATGTAGCGGTACCAGGTATCGGCGACATAGCTCCAGCGGGTCGCCGGGAGCCGCCAGTTGAGGTCCTCAAGCTGCTGCGTATCGACGTTAACGCGCCAGAGGAAGCCGGTCTTTGTCATGCCGTAGATATGGCCGTCAGGGGCGCAGTGGAGCCGGTAGCAGAAGACCTCCGCAGCCTTGCCCAGGTCCTTCACGCTCTTGTCGTCGAGGCTCAGCCGGTAGACATGTCCGCGCATGAAACCGATCATATAGAGCGCGTTGTACTTCGGGTCATAGGTCATGCCGTAGATGCTCTCACGCGGGGCGGGCATGCCGTGGTTCCACGAGCGACCGGTGACGGGATCGTACTCGATGACATAGGAGCCGGGGAAGCCGTCCCAGACGTGGTCGACGTGGGCAAACGGCATCCACTCGGGCTGGAACTTGCCGCGGTCGGTGGAGTGGGTGGACATGACGACATGGCCGTTGGGGAGGAAGGTAATGCTCTCATGGAACTTGGAGTGCGGCATATGGCGCTCACGCGGAAGCACAAGCTCCTCAGCCTTCACGACCACGCGCGCAGAGTCGCTTTCCCAGTTGTAGCGTACGAGCCGGGTATGCGCGCCGCGTCCGGTCTCGTCGCACGGCGCGTAGTAGAGATCGCCGTCGTAGGGTGAGACGTTCATGTCCCAGCAGCTCGGGTAGCCGGTACCTCCTGCGTTCACGCGGATACGGACGCCTTCCTGCGGGATCAGGCGCAGCTTCTCCGGGTCGTCATAACGCCCGAACCAGCTTTTCGTACATTTCGGGATACTCATGTGTTTGATCCTCCTCTTTTATTGTGGTATAGGGCGGGATACCTTTATCTCATAGCTTCCTTCGGGGATGTCGGAAAAACAGACGGTGCGGTTGATGACGTATGGGAACGGATACCCCGATATCTTAATCTTCGATCCGGAACAGATGGACGCAACCGAGGCGATCGGCGTTGCCGACGGCGAGGTACTTCCCATCCGGGCTGAGCGCACAGCAGGTGAGCACATGCGCGGCGGTCGGGCCGTCCATCCAGCCGTGGGAGTTGTAACTGATGACGCCGAGCTGCCGCAGGCCGCTGCGATCGTCATAGGTGAAGACCGTGCCCATATCCTCGATGTCGCCCGCGGTGCCGTAGAGGACGGTGCCGTCGGCGTTCGTGCACAGGCAGCGCACCGGGCCGAGCGGCGCCGCGTTGCCGAGGTTGAACACATTGCCGTACTTCGCGATGCACAGCAGTCCGTCCTTTGTGCCGATGATCTGACGGTTGTCGGAGAAGTCGATGCAAGCGGATGCTTTCGCGAGATAACGGCGGCCGGCAACCTCCGGCAGCTTCAGGTTCTCATCCACATCGTACGCTTTCGGGTACAGGTTCGCGTCGAGCCACTTCTCGCGTCCGACGGGGATCTCGGTGTACGGTATGAACTTCGTCAGCTCATACGCGAACGATGTCGGCGGGTAAACCTCATAGCCCGCGTCGGTTGACTTCTCGATGATGCTTTTTTGCAGGATCGAGCGCCAGACCCAGACGGTCTCGTCGCGATCGGCTTCCTTCCCGGACGGGAAAACCAGCGAGCCGCGCGGGGACAGCTCGAAGTAATACTTCCGCTCACCGTTTTCGCCCGATACACCGCAGAGCTTCTCACCGTCCCAGGCGATGCCGTTGGCCTCTGCATCCTCGACGCGACCGCCGGCAAGCGCGCGCCACAGGCGGATCGGCGTGACCTTCGAGATCGGGAATGCCGTCACGGGATTCTCCCCCGCGACTTCCTCACCGGCGTAAGAGTTGTACTTCTCCGCACGTTCGAGCGCAGCCTTCTTCTCGTCGTCGGAGAACGGGAAGATGCTCATGTCGCGCTCCCACAGCGGCCCCGGCGCGGGAAGGTTTCTCATCTGAGCCAGGTCGATCATGAAGATGCCCTGCCGCGACTTGTTCGGACGGTCGGCACGGTCACCCTTGACCTCACGCAGTTCCCCGATGAAATAGAGCCGGTCACGCGGACGGTCGAGCGAGATGCAGGTGATGCGCACGAGCGCTTCCTCCTGCGTACCGATCAGACCCATGACCTCGGGCTTCTTCCCTGCACGATAGTCCCAGCGCATCATCACCAGCGAGCGCGGGTATTTATAGAAGTCATCGTACTGCGGGCCGGCGGTCTGCGGCGCGACATAATACCACAGCACGCCATATTGATCGACCTCCAGCTCGTTCATACCGTAACTCGCGGTGTTGAAGTCGCTCTCGAAGTCGAAGTCGTGGCAGCGGCCCAAGTCGCGCACCTTGCAGGTGTTCGTATCAAAGAGGTAGAAGTTGTTGTGGCAGTCGGAGGTAAAAACGAACTCATGGTCGGAGACGTTCTGTGCCTGGGAGAGGTAGCGGTACCAGGTGTTGTTGGTATAGTTATGCTCCTGCGCCGGAAGCCGCCAGCCCATATCCTCAAGCTGCTGCGTATCGACGTTCGCGCGCCAGAGAAACCCGGACTTGGTCATACCGTAGATATGACCGTCGGGGCCGCGGTGGAGCCGGTAGCAGAAGACTTCCGCCGCCTTGCCCAGATCCTTTACGCTCCTGTCGTCCAAGCTGAAGCGGTAAACATGTCCGCGCATGAAGCCGATCATGTACAAACAGTTGTGCCTGGCGTCGTAGGTCATACCGTAGATGCTCTCACGCGGGACGGGCATCCCGAGGTTGCGGGTGATTCCGGTGGCGGGGTCGTAGTCGATGACATAGGAGCCGGGGAAGCCGTCCCAGACGTGGTCGACGTGAGCAAACGGCATCCACTCGGGCTGGAACTTGCCGCGGTCGGTGGAGTGGGTAGAGGCGATGATGTGGCCGTTCGGAAGGCAGGTGATGCTCTCGTGGAGCTTGGAGTGCGGCATATGGCGCTCACGCGGGAGTGTGTAGCGCTCCAGCTCCGTGCAGACCTTCGAAGTATCGGAGTCGTAGTCGTAGCAGCACAACCGGGTATGTGCGCCGCGTCCGGTCTCGTCGCAAGGTGAGAAGTACAGCACGCCGGTTTCCTGCGAGACATTCATGTCCCAGCAGCTCGGGTAGCCGGTACCGGCGGGATCGATGCGGATACGGATGCCGGCCTGAGGAATCAGGCGGAATTTTTCGGGATTGTCAAAGCGGCCGAAAAAGCTGGTTTTTCCCTTTGGGATACTCATAAACAACCTCCTGCGCAAAGGATTCGCGTACTTGGAAGATTTTCCGCATTATTATACAAGCAGAACCGTTTTGTCTGTTTCATATTTTATCATATTTCCCGTTTCATTGCAAGGGTTGACATGTAATTAAACGCCGCTTAGTAAAAAAACCGTTTCATTTTTCAAAAGATCGTGGTATAATGAGGATACTGTCTTATGAAAGCAGGCCGAGCTATGATCACCCGTGACCGCGACTTCTACAAACGCTTCTTCACTCTCACGCTCACCATCGCCCTGCAGAATCTCATCACCTTCTCGGTCAACCTCGCCGACAACGTAATGATCGGCGCCTACAGTGAAACCGCGCTCGCCGGTGTCGCGCTTGTCAACCAGATACAGTTCCTGCTGCAGATGATTGTCGGCGGTGCGTGCGAGGCCGTCGTCATCCTCGCCTCCCGTGCCTGGGGACGCCGCGATTTATCTCCCGTCGCCGGGATTGCGAACGTCGGGATGCGCTTCTCCCTCTCCGTCGCGACGCTCCTCTTTGCCGCCGCGTTCTTCTTTCCGCACTTCACCCTCACGCTGCTGACTGACGATCCCGCTGTCATCTCCGAGGGAATGCTCTACCTGCGCATCGTCTGTTTCTCTTACTTTTTCTACGCCGCATCTGCGGTCCTGCTGGCGTCCCTGCGCTCCGTCGAGACCGTACGCATCGGACTATGGGTCAGCCTGACCGCCCTCGCCGTCAATGTCGTGCTCAACTGGTGCCTGATCTACGGCCGTCTCGGTTTTCCGCGGCTGGGCGTCGAGGGCGCTGCCATCGCCACCGTCACCGCGCGTATCGTCGAGCTGCTGGTTGTCACCGTCTACTGCCGTTTCTTCGACCGCCGCCTGAACCTCCGTCTGCGAGACTTTCTCAGGAAGACGCCGCTTGCGTCGGTGAAGTCATTCTTCAAGGTCGGATGGCCGATGATGGCATCCGGCTCCACCTGGGGCATCGCGATGGGGATACAGTCGAGCATCCTCGGTCATATGGGGCAGGCTGCCATTGCCGCAAGCTCCGTCTCCGGTACGCTTTTTTCCATGGTCTCCGTCGTTGCCTACGGTTCCGCCAACGGTACCTCCGTCCTCATCGGCAAAACCATCGGGGAAGGCCGTATCGCCGATGTCAAGTCCTACGCTCAGACCGTTCAGCTTCTCTACCTCGGCATCGGTTTGTGTACCGGCATGACAATCTTTCTTCTGCGTGACGTGATGCTCAGCTTCTACTCTCTCACTCCGGAAACGCTCGCCCTTGCCCGTCGGTTTATGCTTGTGCTGTCGATTACCTCTATCGGGACATCCTACCAGATGCCCAGCCTCTGCGGAATCGTGCGCGGCGGCGGTCAGACCGACTTCGTTCTCTATAACGATCTGATCTTTATGTGGCTCATTGTCCTTCCGATCTCCGCGCTCTCGGCATTCGTCTGGAAGCTTGGGCCGCTGGTCGTATTTGCCTGCCTTAAGAGTGACCAGATACTCAAGTGCTTCGTCGCGGTTGTCAAAGTCAACCGCTTTCGGTGGATCAAAAAGGTGGAAGTGTAATTGCTTTACGCTTCCATGGATTTCCGTTCTCCGGCACCATCATTCAGGCACGCGCGCGTCGGTTGGGACGCCGCTGCACTCGGCATCCCCCGTCTCCTGCATCCTGATTACTTGAAGGAGGGTTTTTATGAATCGCTACACCGATAAGGTCGCTGTCATCACCGGAGGTGCCCGGCGCATCGGACGCGCGTGCGCCGATTGGTTCCTCCGTGAGGGCGCGTATGTCGCCGTCAATGATATCAACGAGGAAGCCGGCCATGCCTTCGCCGATCTCTGCCCCGACCGCGTACTGTTCGTCCCCGGAGATGTCGGCGACCGCGCTGTACTCGACCGCCTCGCCGATGAGACTCTCGCACGCTGGGGCGGTGTCGACTTCCTCATCAACAACGCCGGCATCGGTCACTTCGGAATCCTCTCCGACTGCACCTACGACGACTTCCTTTATATCCAGCGCGTCTGCTCTGCCGCACCCTTCTACCTCGCCCTGCGCTTCCGTGACTTCTTCCGTCCGGACGCCGCCATCGTCAATATCTCCTCGATCCGCGCACACGCTTCCCAACCCAACACCGAAGCCTATTCCGCCGCAAAGGGTGCCATCCTCTCCCTCACCCGCGCCCTCGCCATGAGTCTCGCCCCCAAGGTACGTGTCAACTGCATCTCCCCGGGCTGGATCAAAGGATGGAACACCGGTCTCTATTCCGAACCCGATGAGCGGCAGCAGCCCGTCGGTTTCATCGGCAACGCCGACGACATCGCCGCCGCCGTATGCTTCCTGTGCTCCCGCGACGCCCGCTTCATCACCGGCCAAAACCTCAACATCGACGGCGGCATGTCCGCGCGGCTCATCTACCACGGTGAGTTCGGTTGGACCTTCACCCCGCCCACGCATCCGAATGCCTGATAAGGAGGGTGTCATGCGTAAATCCCCCCGCGGTCTGTATACCCTCGCGTTTTTCATCCCCGCGCTGCTGCTCGGCATCGCGTTTGCCCTCCACGGCGTCTATCCCTTCGGCGATCGCCAGATTCTCGTCACCGACCTCTGGCAGCAGTATTACCCCTTTCTCGCATCCCTCTGCCGCAAGCTGCGCGCCGGAGAGTCACTGCTCTACTCGTGGGATATCGGCATGGGCATCAACTACATCGCCCTCGCCGCCTACTATCTTGCAAGCCCGCTCAATCTCCTGCTCGCGCTGCTGCCGGAAACCATGCTGCGTGAAGGTGTCACACTGCTGCTGCTTGTACGTGTCGGGCTCGCCGGCGTCACAATAACCGCGCTCCTGCAGGAAATTGAGCCGCGTGACGACCGTCTCCCCGCCGTCTTCGGTGCGATGTTCGCTCTGTGCGCCTTCATCCTCGGCTACTATTGGAACATCATCTGGCTGGACGCCTTCGCCCTCATGCCGCTCGTCATGCTCGGACTCCTCCGGCTCACGCGCAGCGGAAAATGGACGCTCTATACCTTTGCCCTCGGCCTCTGCGTCTTTACCAACTACTACATCGGCTACGGCGTCTGCCTGTTCACATTGCTCGCGTTCGTCTGTCTGTGCATCATCCAAAAGCATACCGGGAAATTCCTGCTGCGGCGTTTTCTTCTCTTCGCGGGCAGCTCTGTTCTCGCGCTCGGTATGACCGCCGTGCTCACACTCCCGGCCTTCTTCGCGCTGCGCAATGCCTACAGTTCCTTCCACGCTTTCCCGTCGCCGCCCGGACTCTATGAATCCTTCCCCAATCTCCTCGCAAACCTCCTGTCCTTCTCACCGCCCACCGATAAGGTCGGATTGCCCAATATTGCTTCATCGCTGCTGTGTACGCTGCTGCTGATTCCGTATATGTTCCGCAAGGATGTGACGCTGCGGGAGAAACTCTGCGCCGGCGGGATGCTGCTGCTGCTGATCCTCTCGCTCAATCTCAACATCCTCAACTTCGTCTGGCACGCGTTCCACATCACCAACATGATCCCCTACCGCTTTGCCTACCTCGTCCCCTTCACGCTGATTCTCATCGCCTACCGCGCGATGAACACGCCCGACAGCCTTGACCGCCGGGCGCTCCCGGGGATGCTGCTGACCGGCGCGGCACTCTGCGCACTCGGTTACCTCGCCCGGCGTTCCCTCCCCATCCTGCTTGCAAACGCCGCGCTCACCGTCGCCTTCACCGGTATCTGCGCACTGCCGCGTACCCGTACAAAGTCCCTGGTCCCCATCCTTCTTGTCGTCCTCATCACCGCTGAGCTGGGTGTCAACGCCTGGATCGGTGTCAAGACCGTCCGTACCACCGACCGCGCCGCCTACCCCGACAATTATAACAACGTTCGGGCGCTGCTCAATCGTGCCGACGAGGCGGACTCCGATACCCGCACCGCGTTTACCGGCCGCTTTACCTACAACGACCCCACGCTCTACGGCTGCACGGGTATCGACCTGTTCTCATCCTCCGCCGATGTCTGCGTCACACGCTTCCTCGAGGGTCTGGGTCTGCCTGCCTGGGACGCCGGCAACCGCTACGGCTACCAGGAATCCTCGCCCTTCACCGACGCCGTCCTCGGCATCCGCCGGCTCATCTCCCGCGACGGAATCGTCCGCGACGCGCTCACCCGGGAAAGCTCCGGGTTTGCCGGAAATGTCGTGCTCTATCAGACCGTCGGAACGTCGCTCGGCTTCGTCACAGCCGACACCGCGCTTGCATATGTACCCGACGGCGAGACACCCTTCGAGAATCAGAACCGCCTCTTCCGCCTGATGACCGGGCTGGACGAGGACCTCTTTACCCCGCTCGACATCATCCACGTCAAGCATGAGGGCTATACCGTCTGCCGTCTCGACTACGGCAGCTACTCCTTCCAGCCGGTCGCCGGCGTTGAGAGCTGCTCACTCAAGTGGAACTACCGGCTCCCGCAGGACGCCACCCTCTACGCCTACACCGACATCGACCACATCCGGTACATCCACGTCCTCGACGGTACCGAGAGCTGGTACTACGAGCAGACGCGGCCGTACATCTACCCGATGGGGACGTTCTCGGCAGGCGATCTTGTCTCGCTCTACAGCAACATCAACCCGGGGCTGGCCGGATACGCGACGGTACGCGTCTGTATGCTCAACCGCGATGTGCTCGAGCACGGGCTTGCGATACTCGCGCGCTCGCCATTCACCGTCACCTCCCGCACCGGCTCCTCGCTGACCGGTACCGTCGACACTGCCGTGGACGGACTTTTGTACCTCTCCATCCCTTACGACACCGGCTGGCAGATCGCGCTCGACGGCGTACCGGTCACGCCCGAGACGGTCGGCGGCGCGATGTGCGCAATCCGCGTATCGGCGGGAATGCATACCGTCACGATGCGCTACATTCCCAAAGGCTTCCTCATCGGCGCGGGCATCAGCGGCGTATGCCTTGTGACCGTGCTCCTCTGCGCGGCAGTCTCCCGCGCGCGTTCCCGCAAACGACGTCTGCGGGAATGCGCGAACTGAACGGATAACGAAAACGGCGGTTCCTTATGGAACCGCCGTTTTTTGTTACATTCTGTAATACATCCACAGATAATTGTCCCGGATATCCCGCGCATATCGGGACTTCTTCAGCCCTTCGATACTCGGGTCGAGCCATCCGCGCTCGGTGATCTCCGACACGCCGTACTTTCTCAGCCTCTGCCCGAACGCGTCGATCAGGGCGCTGCGCATGGGGGTGTCCGTCGGCATCCGCGTCAGCTTCAAGAACTCCACGCTCAGCCGCGTCCGCTCCACGCGGTACCGCACCGCATCATCCTCCGCCGCGGCAGTTGCCATGTTCATCAGCCGCTCCGCCTCATCCACATACGCGTCGGTGATGAACGCGCTGTCCGGCCACTCGTAGATCGTCATGCGGAACGCGGGGTCGCGATAGGCATCCCGTACCACCGCCTGCGTCAGGTCGAGAAAGCGTCTGATATACGGCGCGGCGTTTCCGTAGTAACCCGAGAGGAAAACGTCTGTCTCCTCCTTGATATCGAGATCGGGGTTCCACATCAGCCGCGCCTGTAAATACACCTGCAGCTCGTTCATATACGCCGCACAGCCGTGGGAAAAGTCACCCTCCATGAATACCCCGCGCACACCCATGTCGCGGTAGAGCCTGATATTCTCACCCAGCGCATCCAGGTTCGGGAACGGCTGCAGGTAGCAGCGGAAGTCGGTGCAGTAGTCCCAGATGTAGAGCCGAGGCGCGATCTGTCCCCACTTCTCGAGGCTTTCGATGAATTCACGCGTGTAGGGTTTCGGATCGAGCCGCGCGCCTTCGGTGAACGGCCGTCCGAAGTCGCAGGAGATGTTGCACAGCCGGACGATCACGTTCTCCCTTGGCCGCAGCGTCTTCGGCGGCACGACGCTGTAATAGTACGCGAAGGTGTGCAGCAGCACGTGCGGGAACTCGCCGCGGACAGCGTCGGCGAGCTGATTGGCGAAGTTGAGCAGACTCGCGCACGGCGTCCCCTCGGCCTCATCGAGTGCCCGGCAGGCGTTGCAGGTACAGTAGCCGGAGCCGTCGTTCTGCGCGACGGAGAAAACTGTGCAGTCGGGGTTTGCACGGATCCATCCCTTGAGCGTTTCGGCTGCGATGCGCACGACGTCGGGGTTCGAGAGGCAAAGCTGCGCATGTTCGGTGAGACGTTTCCCGTCCACCAGTGCGTAATACTCGGGATGCTCCTGCGCGTACTTGCTCGGCGGGACGAGGTCATACATCGCGTGGTGGAAGTTGAACCAGCGCAGCTTACCGCCCTGCTCGTTTGCGATGAGCGCTTTGGACGATGTCAGCCGGTTGCGCGCGCAGAAGGTTCCGTCGAACGCGCTGCCCCAGTACGCGTCGCGCGACTCGAATGCCGGACGTTCGGTGATGTCGACATCTTCGAGAATCAGCTCCCGGCGCTTCGGGATGCGGGAGACCGTAGGAGTGAACCACCGGCATCCAAGGAACCGCTCGAGAAACGCATAGACGCCGTAGAGCGTCCCGCGCGAGCCGCCGCCCGTGATATAGATGTCTGATCCATGGGTACGGATGGTGAAGCCTTCATCCCCAAGTGCGGCGATGTCCAAAGTCCGGTAGAACGGGTCGTCGCGGACATCCGGCCCGATACGCAGCTCCGGACGCGTATACGGACAGATGTCCGACAGCACCGGTACCGCCGCGCCCGTACATTCGAACAGGAAGCGGCGCAGCTCATTGCAGGCATAGCGCACCGTCTCGTCGGCGGTTTTTGCGCATACGACGCTGTATCTACAGATCCCGTTGGTCACGATCGGATAAGTCATGATAGAACCCTCCTGATTGTTTGGATGTGCCCAGTATATCACAGCCTCATATGTAAAACAAGCCCCTCCGTGAAATACAGAGGGGCTTGCAGCTTGAAGACCATTGTGTAAATGTCAACACTGATCGGACAGAATCCGCAACACCGCCGCCTATACGCGCTTACTTACTGACGACGAAGCAGCCGATGCATCCGGGGCCGCAGTGGGTGGAGATGGTGCAGCCGGCACGGGTGACGTAGACCTCTTTGTATGGATGGGCGCGGAGGATGGCGTCGCGGGCGAGGTTGACTTCCTTCTCCGAGGATCCGGAGTGGGTGAGGAAGATGAAGTCGGTCTCGACATCCGAATAACGGCCTACAAAGTCGGTGAAGTATTTGGGGATGACGCAGGGCATGGTCCCGCGGTACTTCTTTCCTACCTTGAGGGTGGAAGTCTCGGTATCGACCTCGATGCAGGGGCGGAGCTGCAGCAGGTTTGCGCCGAACGCTGCAAGGGCGGAGCAGCGGCCTCCGGCGGCGAGGAATCTGAGGGTGTCGAGCACGAAGGAGCCGTGAACGCGCATACGCAGTTCCTCGAGCGCAGCCTGCACCTGAGCGCCGGACATACCCTGGTCGATGAGTTTTTTGGCATAGACGCACAGGGTGCCGATGCCGGTGGAAAGGTTGCGGCTGTCGACGGGGTAGACGCCCGGGAGGGCTTTCGCGGCGATGACGGCATTCTGATAGGAACTCGACAAGCCGCTGCCGAGGGAGACATGGACGACCTCGCAGCCGGCATCGACAAAGGGAGTGAAGAGCTCGGTGAACTCCTGAACGTTGACCGCACCGGTCTGCGGAAGGATGTTTTTCTTGAAATAGGTCTGGAATATATCGTCGGCATTGATATCAATGCCGTCGAGGAAGCTTTTTCCGTCAAGCTCGATGTGGTAGGGGATGATCCGCGCGCCGGTCATGGCAATTTGATCTGTGCCCATATCGCACGCGCTCTCGGTGGTCAGGATGACTTTCTTCATTGCGCTTTCCTCCATACGAGATTACGCAGTCAGTATACCTCTTTTGAAAACTTTTGTCAAGGCATGTCCTCGCCCCGAACGGTGTTTTATGGAAATGTTTTTAATACAATAATCTATGGTATGTCCGGTTATAGAACACGGGCGCGAGTTTTGACACCCGCGCCCATGGTTTCCCGCATCAGCCGTAATCTGAGTTGAATTAATAACCTACTTGTGTAGGGCGGAGTATCTCTCCTCTGTTTACTGCTTCCAACGTCCTTTGCATCCGGTATACGGACGGATAGGGAGGCCTGCAAACCATCAGAGGAAGCCCGATCTCCTTATGTTATTAATTGTGGGTTAATAACAAAACTCTTACACGCACCGCGCAGGAGGAATGCTTTCAAGATAGACGGCCGGAGGCTTTCCCGGTTTCCCGGGATCGCTTCAACCGCTGTCTTACTGTTTTTATTATAACAGATTTGATGCGTGATTGCAAGAGGTAATTTAATAATGTTTCCAAAATGTAATATTTCGTTTTAAAAGAGGGAATAGCGGCTAATGCATTTCAGTGATTGCGAGATATCTCTGATATGTCTTCACGTTCTTCTTTTCCGCTGTGTCTTTGTTGTGCAGAGGGATATGTACGGGAGTTCGGAACGGGGAACACGCTACAGGCTTTCCGGAATCCTCAGATCTCGGTTCAGCGTCGACATACGCTTGTAAAGCCGGAACCTGCGCTTCAGCCCCTGCGCGTCGGCCGTCGGCCGCACGCTATGGCTCAGCCGCACATACGCACGCGCTGCCATCCCGAGATTCTCGTACTCTCCCGCGCCTACGGCGGCAATCATTCCCGCACCCAGCGCGCCCGAGTTCTTTTCCTTCGGTATCTCCAATGTCACACCCAGCAGCGCCGCCTTCATCTCATTCATCAGCGTGTTCTCGCAAGCGCCTCCGCCCAGCCGTATGTATTCCGCGCGCGAGGTCAGCTCTTCCGGCAGTCCCTCCCAGATGTGCGCTACAGAGAACACCACACCCTCCAGCACACTGTAGAGCATATCCGCACGCGTATGGTTCTCCGACACGCCGGCGAAAACACCCCGCGCGTTGCCGTCCCAGATCGGTGTCCGCTCGCCGTTGACGTAGGGAAGGAACACCGGCGGGTGAGTTTCTCCGCGCTGAAAAGCAAGGAAGCGTCCGCGTACATCGTCCTCCGAGACGCCGTCGGCGAAGCTTCCCCACATCCGGAAGCCCCAGTCGATGGACATGCCGGACGACGCGGTGACGCCAAAGGTAGCGCAGCCGCGGAAAAAAGGCGAACAGATTACCTCACCGTCGCCGAACGGTTCGGGAGTGATAAGTCCGACATGCTCGGAGGTGCCGGTGAGGTCGAATGCCTGACCGATCTCGGTGATGCCCATGCCGACGAAGGACGCGTGAGAGTCGTTGCAGCCGAGGTAGACCTTCGTCGCAGGCCGCAGTCCGAGTAATTCGGCTGCATGGACGGTCAGTCCGCCGGGTGCGGTGAGCGACGAGAACATCTGGGGGAAGCGGGTCGCGGGCAGTTCGAGCGCGTCGAGGAATGCCTGCGAAACGGAGCCGGTACGCGGATTGGACAGACCGTTCCAGGTGAATGTGTCGGTGTAGCACTGACCGGTGAGCCTTTCATAGAGAAAGTCCTTGGGAGCGAGGATACGGGTGGCGGTTTCCCATTCGGAGGCTTTTTTGCGCCGGAACCAGAGGAGGCGTGACGCGGGGAAGCTGGGAACCTTCGGGAGAGGCATCCCGGTATAGGCAAGGAAGAAATCGGTACCGAAGCGCCGCTGGAGTTCCTCCCGTTCATCGGTACCGCCGGGACCGCCCCAGTCGTAGACGGGCCACTGTTCGACGGGGATGCCGGGGTTCGCAAGAAGATAGGTGCCGACCTGCGCGGTAAGGCCCAATCCTCCGCAGTCCGGTCCCATCTCGCCGGAAACCTGACGGACGGCGCGGCAGAGTGCGTCCCACCAACCGAGGGGTGTATTGCCGTGGGAATCGTAGACCGCGCGGACGGTTCGGACACTGCCGTGCTCGAGGACGGCAGCCTTGACGCTGGAGGTACCGACGTCTATACCGATATAATACATGGGAGATACACCCCTTTCTGCGGAGGATGTGGGATACTACAGCAGCACGGCGGTCAGGTAATACCCGACACCGAGCAGAAGCACCGTGCCGCCGAGGATAACCGCCGTGATCTTATGACGTTTGAGTGATGCGAGGATATCCGGCTCCAGCAGTGCCAGCCCGGCGCTCAGACAGATCAGGACAAGGACCGTCGTCTCACCGGCTGAGATGAGGTAGAGCCAGCGTTCGGGGATCTGCGCGAGCGTTTCGGCGGTCTGTTCGTCCATCCGGATGGTATCTGCAAGGGAGGACAGCACGGCGGATGAGGCGTTGTTGAGAAAGTGCATGAGCATCGGAATGGCAATCGAGCGTGATCGCCAGAGGGCATAGGACAGCGCGACGCCGGTCATCACGGCGATGGGGATACGGACGGGGTCGAGGTGGAACAGTCCGAAGATAAGTCCGGTAAAGAGGACGGCGGCGCGTGCGGAGCCATGACGGTCAAGCGCATACTGGGTGATTCCGCGAAAAACCAGCTCCTCGCAAACCGCCGGCAGCAGCGCCATGACCGCGATCACCGTGGGCATGTTTTGCGCGTAGAAGGATTTTCGGAGCGCTTCGGCGGTCGATTCAACGAGTGTGGGGAAAAACGCGTAGAGGATGTTGGTGTAAAGCGCGGAGGCAAAGTAGGTCGCGCCGATGAGCAGCGCGCCTCCGAACAGATGACGGATTCTCGGAGGTCGGAACGAGAAAATTTCGATACAATCGACGCCCGGCTGGCGGGTCTTCTTTGCGGCGATGACCATCGCACAGCCGCCCAGGAGGGCGATGAGGGCGTAGAGCAGCTCGAGCATCGCAATGCCCCAGATCCCGAAGGCGGTCTGCAGACGGGCACCGAACAGAATATTCACAAGCAGCGTACAGAACAGCGTCGCCGCCGCAATAATGAAGTACACAGTGATCCTCCTACTTGAACGGGTACAGCGCGTATAGCAGCCGGAGCATGAATGCGCCCTGGAAAACTTCAGAAGACGCGCGGAAACCGATGACCTTCGGCAGCACCGTGACCATCACGGCGATGGGCAGCATCACGACGCAGAAGCCAAGCACGACCCCCACCGCCGCACCGAGGACGGTATCGAGCCTCCCCAGTCCCGGCAGCCGTTCGGACGCCTCCAGCCTTTCTGCAAGCACCTTCAGGATCGCAAGTGCGAGGGAGAAGGTGACGACGAACATCAGGAAGCCGTAGACCGTGAGCGCGGCAATATAGGCGACCTTTTGCAGCGACGTGCGTGTATCGGGGACATCGGGCGTCTTCCCGCCGTTCATCTTATTGATTACGGCCTGCATAATGGTGACAACCTTGTCGGAGGTGGAGACAATGGTATCGAGGGCATTCTCATCGGGGAGGTATCGCTGCGCCTGGTGGACAATGAAACGTTCGGTGGCATCCTGAGCGGCGCGAGCGATGGGTTTGGCCAGTAAGGCAGTGACAAGCACGGCGAACAGCAGCGCCACCAGCAGCGAGACCGCAGACAGCAGGATGCGTGTAAAGCCTTGGCGAATACAGACACAGACGATCAGCGCGAAGACACAGATGATGATGATATTCCAGGCAATGGCCATATCAACTGACCTCCCTGCCGATGAACGGTGTGACGAGGTCGACGACGCCGGCCTCTGAGGTGTAGACGACGAGCGCACGTCCGCCGTCGGTCACGAAAATACGCCGTACATTGAAGATGGTGACAGGCGCGCTGAGCTTATTGAACGCGGTATCGCGTATTTCGGCGGTATCGGTATAGAGAATGGCGACGTAGCCGTCGTTGACGTCGATCCAGCGGACATCGGACGCGTCGAGGGTGACGGGCTCACGGTCGGCGGTGAGGGAGACGAGGTATGAAGACAGGCCGGAGGTGCGGTCAACGAGCGCGAGAACACAGGCGGCGGTATCAAACGCACAGGTGCGCAGGGAGCAGCCGCTGTAAGGGAACTCATAGCGGATTTTTCCGTCGGTGGTGATGACACAGGCGCGGGTATTGCCGATGGCGCACAGCGCGGTATTGTCGAAGAACTGCAGGCGTGTGACGAGGGTTCCGGGGAGGTCGCAGACGGCGTGGTAAGACTCCTCCTCGAGCAGGAAGGTGATGACGCGGGTGATAAAGACGGCGTCGTCCTGGGTCATCGCGACGGCAGCGAGCGTCTTTCCGTCCGGCGAGAGTGCGGCGGTCAGCAGATAATACTCGGAGGTCTTCCATTGATAGATGAGGTTGAGCTGCGGGTCGTATACGGAAAGGACGCTGCGGTAACGGTCGTCATCATGGAGGACGGCGATGCAGCCGGAGTCGTTCTGCGAGACGGAGATGATCGCGCCGGAAACGGTGATCTTCCCGACGGTGGAGGTCAGAGAGGTAACGGTGATCTCGGCGGAACCTCGGTTATAGAGACAGACATAGGTATCCGAGACGGACATGGCAGGGTTGGCGCTGATATACTGAATGGCGAGCTGTTCGTCGCCGGCGGGCGTATAGAGCTTATACGTCCCTCGGTTGAGCACGGCCAGATTATTTCCATAGAGGGCGAAGATATTGGACGAGTCAGGCTCGAAGTTGATGCGGGATTCGGCGCGGGATTCCACAAGCTGGACGCTGGCGCGGTAGGCGGCATAGGCTTCGAGGATATCGGCACGGAAAATATAGGCCGAGAGCACAATCGTGGCAACCATGCAGAACAGCATCAGCTGCTGCAGGAAGCGCAGCAGGTCAAGCCGTCTGTCGCGTTTGACCGGCGGTTTCTCGGACGCGGGGTTGGCGTAGGAGGTTGCGTTCATAAATAACTCACTCCGATCGAAGCGGAAGGGTGAAGTCGTCGTACCAGAGACCGGTCATCGCAAGGCCGGCAGCCGGGAGAGTAGGCCCGGCGAGTGCGCGGTCGCCGGAGTCAAGGATGGCGGGGATATCCTCGGGGTTGAGCTTGTTCATCCCGGCGTAGAGTAGAGTCCCGGTAATGGCACGGACCATATTATAAAGGAAACCGTCGCCGCAGATTTTGACGGTGATGAGGTCTCCCGACTTTTCGGCGGTACAGTAGAAGATGGTGCGGACGGTGGTTTTTGTTGGGCTGCCGACGCGGCGGACGGCTTTGAAGTCATGGGTTCCCTCGAACATCCCCGCAGCAGCCTGGACACGGGAGAAATCGAGGGGATAGGGGAAGAAACAGGCACGTTCGAGGAGGAATGGGTCGCGCATACGGGAGTTGTAGACGGTATAGGTATACTCTTTGCGCTTACAGGAGAAGCGGGAGTCGAAATCATCGGGGACGATGCGCGCCTCGCGGACGGCGATATCGTCGGGAAGGCGTGCGTTGAGGGCGAGAGGAAGACGGGACAGGGGGATGGAGGTAGAGAAGCGGGCATTTGCGCAGTAGACGCGGGCATGGACGCCGGCGTCGGTACGACCGCAGCCGGAAAGGGAGACATGACAGCCGGTAGTCTTCAGCACGGCAGAGGTAAGGGCTTGCTGGATGGTATCGCCGTTGGCCTGGGTTTGCCAGCCATGGTAGCGGGAGCCGACGTAGGAGAGGAAGAGAGCGATATTCATAGCGGAAAATCCTTTCAAGCGGGAGCGTACACCCCCCGTTCCAAGCTCTCGTTAACAAGAGATTCCGTAATCACCAAGATGCTTTGTGCGCGGGGTAGAGTACGACGGGGGTTGAATGCGCGCTTTCTTTTTCACTGGAAAAAGAAAGCTTCCCCGAGAAAAAGTAATGTACGGGATGCCGGGTTACGGCAGTACCACGCCCAGTGTAATGATCCCCGCCGCGAGTACCGCCGCTATCGCAATCGCCACATAGTCCAGCCCCTGCAGCTTCAGCGTTCTTAGCCTCGTCCTGCCCTCGCTTCCCCGATAACACCTGCACTCCATCGCCACCGCCAGCTCATCTGCCCGCCGAAACGCGCTGACAAACAGCGGCACCAACATCGGTATCAGCGCCTTTGCCCTTCGTATGACATTCCCCGTCTCGAAGTCCGCACCCCTCGCCTTCTGCGCCGACATGATCTTATCCGTCTCCTCGATCAGCGTCGGGATAAACCGCAGCGCAATCGTCATCATCATCGCCAGTTCATGCACCGGCACATGGATTCTTTTAAGCGGCCCGAGAAGCTGCTCGATCCCGTCGGTCAGCATGATCGGCGATGTCGTGTAGTTCAAAAGGACGAATGTCCCCGAAATCAGCATCGCAATGCGCAGTGCCATGTAGATCGCCGTCTCGATTCCCTGCCGCGTGATCTTCAGAATCCACCACGACCACAGCACATCCCCGTCAACATGGAACATGTTCAACACGGCTGTAAAGAGGATGATGAACAGCAGCGGACGCACCGACCGCAGCACGAACCGCACCCCGATGCGTGACAGCACGATAATCAGCCCGAGCGTCAGCAGCACCAACCCATAGGACAGAGGCCCCTTCGCCATGAACAGTACGACGATATATGCAAGAGTGAGCACGATCTTAAGCCGCGGATCCATCCGGTGGATGACGCTGGTACCGGGGATGTACTGCCCCAGAGAGATGTCCTTCAGCATACCTGTCCACCTTCCCGCAGCAGTGTTTCCACAAGATTCTTGGCGTATTTGACCGTATAGACGGAGGTCTCGACGTCGATGCCCAGCTCGCGCAGCTTCATGAAGACCTTCGAAACCTGGGGGACATCCAATCCCAGCGCCTCGAGACGTTCCGGCTGCCCGAAAATCTGCTCGGGTGTCCCGTCCATCGCGACGGTGCCTTGGGAGAAGACGACAAGTCGGTCGGCCGCACGCGCGACGGTCTCCATATTGTGCGTGACGAGCACAACGGTGGAACCGGACTTGTCACGGAACTCGCGAATCTGCGAGAGGATCTGGAACGCGCCGTAGGGGTCAAGTCCGGCGGTCGGCTCGTCGAGGATGAGCACCTCCGGGCGCATCGCGATGACCCCGGCGATCGCCGCGCGGCGCTTCTGTCCGCCGGAGAGGTCAAACGGCGACTTATCCATCACATCGTCGCCGAGTCCCACGAACGCCGCCGCCTGACGCACCCTCTCGGCGACCTCGGCGTCAGACAGCCCCATGTTCCTCGGCCCAAACGCAATGTCGCGCGCGACGGTCTCCTCAAAGAGCTGGTGCTCCGGGTATTGGAATACCAGTCCCACCTTGAAACGCAGGCCGCGCAGCTTGAACCCGTTTGCGTGGATGTCCTCACCGCGGTAGAGTATCTGGCCGGAGATCGGCGTCAGCAGGCCGTTGAGATGCTGGACGAAGGTGGTCTTCCCCGAGCCGGTATGTCCGATCAGCCCGAGGAACTCGCCCTCACGGATTGTCAGATTGATGCCGTTGAGCGCGGTCTGCGCGGTCGGTGAATTGCCGCCGTAGACAAAGTGCAGATCGCGCGTCTCCAAAATTGTGTTCATGTTATCCTCGTGTATTGGTTCGACTCTTGAGCAGATGATACAGCGCCTCGGCGCACTCGTCGACGGTGAGCACATCCCCGGGGATGTCGACGCCGTCGCGGCGGAGGGCGTAGATCAGTTCGACGGGCTGCGGAACGGCAAGGTCGGCGCGGTAGAGCGTCTCGGCCTGCGAGAAGACCTCACGCGGGGTTCCGTCGAGCAGCAGTTTCCCGTGGTCGATGACCAGCACACGGTCAGCGTCGACGGCCTCGTTCATATGGTGGGTGATGAGTACGACGGTGATGCCGAGGGTGCGGTTCATGTCGTGGATGGCGCGCATGACCTCCCGGCGGCCGACGGGGTCAAGCATCGCGGTCGGCTCGTCGAGCACGACGCAGCGCGGACGCATCGCGATGATGCCGGCGATCGCAACCCGCTGCTTCTGCCCGCCGGAGAGCTGGTAGGTCGCGCGGTCGCGGAAGTCGTACATGCCGACGGCACGCAGCGCCTCATCCACACGGACACGGATTTCCTTTTGCGGGACGCCGAGGTTCTCCGGTCCGAACGCAACATCCTCCTCTACGAGGGTCGCCACGATCTGATTGTCGGGGTTCTGGAACACCATTCCGACGTGCTGCCGGATATCATAGAGCCTGTCTTCATCCACGGTATCCATACCGTCGACGAGCACCTTTCCGCCCGACGGCAGCAGAATCGCGTTGAGATGCTTGGCAAACGTCGACTTTCCGGAGCCGTTGTGCCCCAGTATCGCGACGAAAGAGCCGCGTTTGATGGTCACGTTCAGCCCTTCGAGTACGAAGGGGAGGGTGTCGGAGTAACGAAAACGAAGGTCTTTGGTCTCGATCATATCTATCTCAATCCTTCACCGTGCGCTGCCGCACGGAGGTCTTTTGGTCATGTCTGAGAAACGCCGTCATCGACGTTCCTTATAGGGGTTATGCCGTCCAGCGTGCGGAGCAGCCGCAGGGAAGGTGCAGCCCGGTACTCTCGCAGCGCAGCCCCAGTTCCTCGCATGTGACCTCGCCGCCGCGCTCTTTCTTAAGCGCCGCGCCAAGTATGTAGCCCGCGACACCCGGGTTCAGTCCCGCCGTGTATGCCGACAGCAGCACGAAGTCCGGGTCATCTGACAGCGCCCGTACACACAGCTTCACAAACGGGTACAGGGAATCCTCCATCTTCCATATTTGCCCGGTGGGGCCGCGTCCGTAGGAGGGCGGGTCCATGATGATCGCGTCGTAGGAATGCCCGCGCCGCAGCTCCCGCTCGACAAACGCCGTGCAGTCGTCGACGATCCAGCGCACCGGACGGTCGGCGACGCCGGAGACCTGCGCATTCTCCTTCGCCCAGGAGACCATCCCGCGCGCGGCGTCCACATGACAGACCTCGGCACCGGCTTTCAAAGCCGCGACTGTCGCCGCGCCGGTGTAGGCGAACAGGTTCAGAATGCGCATCGGCTTCCCCATAGCCAGACGCCGCGTGACACGTTCGGTGATGAAATCCCAGTTGACGGCCTGTTCGGGGAAGATGCCGGTATGCTTGAACGCCATCGGCTTGACGCGGAAAGTCAGGTTCCGGTAGCGGATATCCCAGCCCGCAGATACGGCGGCGGGTGGAAGGGTCAGATTGTCCCAGTGTCCTCCGCCGGTAGAGGAACGGATGTAGCGGGCGTGGGGCGTTCTCCAGAGGGGAGAGGTGCGCGGGGAGTCCCAGATGGCCTGCGGGTCGGGCCGCACAAGCACGTAGGAGCCCCACTGCTCGAGCTTTTCCCCGGAGCCGCAGTCCAGGAGACGGAAGTCCCGCCAGGCATCGGTGGACCACATAGACATTTCCTTTCGGGGGTAGTTGGAATATCGTTATATTATACCATGAAAGCCGGACGGATGCAAGTGAAAAATGGGAGAAAATCACGCCCGGGCTTTTTATCGGCTGCTGTGCGCAGATTTCCCGGGTGTGATGCCTCTTATCCGTCCCGGTTTCGTTTTTACCGTGATATTTTCGCAAAACGCTTGATTTTCCCGGCAACTCCGTGTATACTGTTCTTATAACAACATCATAGCAGCCTATAACAATCAACAGGGAGGTACATATGGAACTGCTGTTTATCGCCCACACCTACCCCACCCCCGATTTCCCCTTCTTCGGCGCCCGCATTGCCGTCTCCGGACTGACCGAAGACCTCACCGTCACCCGTGCCGAGGTCGACGGCACCTGGATGCGCGACGTCCATGTCTACAACGACGGTAAAGAATGCCGCAAGGGTATCCTCCGCGCGGACGGCTATGCCGAGCTGCGTATCCGTACCGACGCCCGCAACGGCGATGCGCCCTCCGTCCGCGTCGTCCTCTCCGACGGTTCCGACTTCACCGCAGCCTGCCCGCCCGTCTGCGAGAACGGTTGGTTCCTCCCGGAGTGGAAATACTGCGCCGCCGTCGTGCTCGACAACCCCAACAGCCTCGACCGCGTCAATGAGCCTGTCCACCAGGTCATGGCCGTCTATCTCGACCGGATCGCCGATCCCGTACGTGAGGTACGCGTCGTCGCCGTCTGTCCCGAAACCGGTGTCATGCGGGAGATTCCCTCGCAGGTCTACAACATCTCGAAGTGGGACGGTTTCGCGGATGACCATTGCCAGCCGACCATGAACTTTGACGTCGCCTTCCTTGCGAGTGTACGCGGATTCTCGAAGGCCGTCTACCTTGTCTTCTACGGCAACCCGTCTGCCGAGGCGCCCGTTTACGTCACCGACCTTAAGCTCACCGGCGAGGGTCTGAAGCGTACCATTGAGAACGCCTACTATAAGATCGCCCTCCATGACCTGTCCGGGTCGATCGACGAGGTCACCGTCAAACAGGGCGTCAACCAGACCTTCGCGCATCACCTCGAAACCAACGGCTCGATGAACTGGAACCCTGACATCTACGCGCCGCCCACCCCGTGGAACCATATCTCCGACTGGGACCCGCCGGAGAACTGGGAGTTCATCGAAGGCCCCGTCTTCGTCATGTTCAAGCGCTGGGGCTTTATGCCGATGTACGAGGACGTCCTCTGCTCGGTCACCTACACCTTCTACGCGTCCTATCAGCCGGTCATCGTCGCGTCGACGATGGAGGTCACGAAGGATCGCGACGTCATCGCGCTCAGAAACGGCGAGGTCGTGATCAACCGTGATCTTGCAGATGAAATCGCCTGGCGCAACATGGACGGCACCGTTGAGACGCACTACGTCGACGAGCTTCCCCGCCATCCCACCATGGGCCAGCGTCTGCCGGTCACGACGCCGTGGGTCGTGCTCTACAACCGTGAAAAAGAGGCTGCGCTGGGCATCTGCTACATCGAGAACACCAACATCCGCAAAGATCGCGGTCTCGAGCGCATCGACCAGTATCTCTACGTCCAGGTTGGCCCGTGGATTTACGTCGCCCGTCCGCTGCTGTACACGTTTGTCGGGAACAACCCGCAGCGGGTCATCCATGCGTTCGGGAACACGCTCCACTATGAGAAGATGGGCTGGCTGCCGACGCGTATCAAGTACAACAGCGATGAAGCGTTCGATCAGTTCGAAGAGATGACCGAAAAGCTGCGGCTGCCGCTGCAGACCTGCCTGATGCTCGATACCGACAACCGCGTCCCGACCGGATGGGTCCCACCGGTCCTCCTTGAGGAGTTCGACGAGCTGTAAGATCATCACTCCCCCTCTCAATGCTGAGAGGGGGAAATTTCGTGAGAGGTTTCCATGGGAAGGCGCAGAACGCTGTCATGTCCGTTTATTACCCCACGGGTTCGCATGGGAGCGGGAGTACGACGACGCGCCGGACTGATACCGCTGCGGCTGGCAAGACGAAAGCAACACCCCATAATGATATATTGGAGGGCCAACAATGTACGGCTATGCCGTCGGTTGAATTAACCGTTTGTTTACACATTCCTGCTTCCGCGCGGATGCTCTATTCACAATTATCCTGTATACTGGACGTCATATCAAAACCAGAGGTGACTTTGTATGTCCGTCGCACCCACTCCCCCGGCGAACCTGCGCGAGAGTCTGCTGCGTTTCTTTCAGGGCATGCTTATCGGCTCGGGCGCAATCCTTCCGGGCATCTCCGGCGGCGTGCTGTGCGTGACGTTCGGGCTGTATCCGGCGATGATGGCGTTCCTCGCGCATCCGATCCGTTCTTTTAAAAGCGCGTGGCGGCTCTTTCTGCCCGTTCTCATCGGATGGCTGGTCGGCTTCTGGTTCTTCGCGCGGCTCATCGAGTGGATGTTCTCCGCTTCTGCGACACTCGCGATCGCGTTGTTTATCGGCTTGATCGCCGGGTCATTCCCGTCGCTGAACCGGGAGGCGTTGAAGGAACCGCGCACGAAGATGTCCTGGATCGCGCTCGCGGTGAGCTGTGCGGTGATGTTGACGTTCTTCCTGATCCTTCAAGCGCAGTCGTCGTCCCTGTCGCTGACGCCGCACATCGGCTGGTTCTTCTTCTGCGGCATCCTGTGGGGTCTGTCGCTGATCATCCCCGGCATGACCTCGACATCGCTTTTGATTTACATGGGACTGTTCTCGCCGATGACCGCGGGGATCGCGGCACTCGACCCGCTCGTGCTGCTGCCGATGGGCTGCGGGATTCTTGCGACGGTGCTGCCGCTTGCACGGACGGTCAACGCGTTCTTCGAGCGCCACTACTCCGTCGCCTTCCACTGCATTCTCGGCTTCGTGATCGCCTCGACCGTCGTGATCATCCCGCGCACCTATGAAAACGTCCGGGAGGGCATTCTCGCGGCGCTGCTGGCGGGCATAGGCTTCCTCATCGCGTGGGGCAGCGAACGCATCGGCCGACGGAAGAACGTCGTATAGGTACATAAAAGCCCCCGTTTCACCGGAAACAGGGGCTTTTGTGATCTTTCTCACAGAACTTCCTATTATTTCCGCCGCTTTCCGTTTTTCGCATCAAACAGCATATCCTCGTGCCGGATTCTTATCATTTTGTTTTAATTTCCAACGAATTGCAAGGATTCTTCACTTACGCCGTGCTTTCCAAAACCGTTTGACTGTGGTATACTGTACCCATATAAACCATATCCGGGAGGTTCTTATGCGCAAATTGCTTTTAGACACCGATCTCGGCTCCGACTGCGACGACGTCGGGGCCTGTGCGCTGGCGCTCCATGCACACCGAGCGGGTGATATCCGGCTGCTTGCCCTGACCCACTGCATCGGGAATCACTACGGCGCGCGGTTCATCCGGTTGATGTGCGATTATGCTCAAATAGACATCCCGGTCGGCGTGCTGTACGACGACACCTTCATGAATGGTGAGGAATATGAGCGCTACGCGAAGCCCTACTGCGATGCTTATCCTGAGTCCCGTGCATATGTCTTCGAGGATGCCGTGAGACTTCTGCGCCGCACGCTCGCGGATAACGGCAGACTGCGCGATATCACACTCGCCACGATCGGGCCGCTGCGCAACATCCACAGACTGCTGCTCTCGCCGCCGGACGACCTGTCGCCGCTGACCGGGGATGAGCTGGTGCGGGAAAACGTCCGCGAGGGCGTGTTCATGCTCGGCGGCTTTGAACATCCCGAGCGTCCTGAATACAATGTCGTGATGGATATCCCGGCAGCAAAGTACGTAATCAAGCATTTCCCGGCGCCGATCGTGTACTCCGGCTATGAAGTGGGCAAGCATCTTATGACCGGCGCGGAGTTCGCCGGGCTGCCGGAAAATCATCCCTGCCGAGCCGGATATACGCTGCACATGCAGAAAAACCACCGTCCGCAGCTTGCCCGTGAGAGCTGGGATCCCGTCACCGTCGCCTATGCCGCGTACGGGACAGACGCGTACTTCACGCTTTCCGACCCCGTCACCGTCCGCGTACTGGACAACGGCGCGTTCGAAGTCAATTCCGGCGGTACGTCGCGTTATCTGATACAGGCTGCCCCCGACGATACGCTCACCGCCTGGCTCGACAGGCTGATGCGGATATAATGACCCATAGAAAGGATGAGGCATATGAACAACATCCCAAGTGTGACACTCGGACTGGTTGTTGTGAGCCGCGACTGTTTCCTGAAGAGTCTCGCACGGTCCCGGCGGGAAGCGCTGGCGAGCGAATGCCGTAAGCGGAAGCTGCCGCTGTATGAATGTCCGGTGCTCGTTGAAAATGAGCATGACACGAAGCAGGCGCTCGACGACCTCAACGGGAAATGCAATGCACTGGTCGTCTACCTCGGGAATTTCGGCCCCGAGACACCCGAGACCTTGCTTGCGCAGCGTTTCCCCGGCCCGACACTCTACGTTGCCGCCGCAGAGGAAGATAACCTCATCGACGGACGCGGCGACGCCTACTGCGGACTGCTCAACTGCTCCTACAATCTCGGGCTGCGCGGCATTCGGGCAGTCATCCCCGAGACACCCGTCGGGACGCCGGACATGCTCGCGGACGTCATCGCACGGTATATACCCGTCCTGCGCGCGGCAATCGGCGTGCGGGCGCTGAAGATCCTCTCGTTCGGCCCGCGCCCGCAGGACTTCTTCGCCTGCAATGCGCCGATCAAGCAGCTCTACGATCTGGGCGTCGAGGTAGAGGAGAACTCCGAGCTTGACCTGCTGCTCGCCTATCGGAAACATGAGGGCGACGCGCGCATCCAGGACGTTGCGGCGGACATGGCGCGGGAGCTGGGCGAGGGCAATCATTATCCCGAGCTGCTGCCGAAACTCGCGCAGTATGAACTGACGCTCCTTGACTGGGCGAAGGAACACCGCGGGATGCGCGACTATGTGACGTTCGCGAACAAGTGCTGGCCGGCATTCCCGGGCGCGTTCGGGTTTGAGCCTTGTTATGTCAACTCGCGTCTCGCGGCAAAAGGCATCCCGGTGGCGTGCGAGGTCGACCTCTACGGGAGCTTAAGCGAGTACATCCTCACCTGCCTGACCGGGGATGCCGTGACACTGCTCGATATCAACAACACCGTACCGCGCGCGTTGTACGATGAGGATATTGCGGGGAAGTACCCGTACCGCGCGGACGAGCTGTTTATGGGCTTCCACTGCGGCAATACGCCCTTATGCAAGCTCCGAAAGGGGGCTCTCTGCTACCAGCTCATCCAGAACCGGCTGCTCGAGAACAAAGGCACACCGGACATCACACGCGGCACGCTCGAGGGGGACCTCGCGGCGAGTGCGTTGACTCTGTTCCGTCTGCAGGGCGCGGCTGACGGTTCCCTGAGAGCCTACGCTGCGCAGGGTGAGAGCCTGAACGTCGCGTCGCGCAGCTTCGGCGGCATCGGCATACTGGCGGTGCCGGAGATGGCGCGCTTCTACCGTCATGACCTCATCGAACACCGCTTCCCGCATCACACCGCCGTCGGGTTCGCCCACTGCGGATTCGAGGTATTCGAGCTTCTCAAGTACCTCGGTGTCCCGGAAATCTCATATAACCAACCCAAGACCGTCCGTTATCCGTCCGAAAATCCGTTTGGAGGTGTGTGAACATGCTGCGCTGTCAGATTTTCGATGACAATACCTGGCTCTACCCGGACACCGCGCTGACCTCTCCTGATAACAAGCTCCCGCTGATCGCCGCGCGCGGAGGCACCGCCGCGTTCCAGATTCTGACCGACGCCACGCTTTACACCGACGCAGCCGTCGGCATCACATTCACCGCACCGGCCGGTGTGACGCTGCAGGCATATCAACTCCTGCCCGCGCACGTCGAAGAAAACAGCGCACCCACTACCCACACGACGCTCGACTATGACCTCGTGCGCGATTATGTCACGCGTCAGGCACCGTTCGACGTCTATGATGTGACCCGCCCGCTCGACGGCAGGCTGAAGCCCGGACGCATCGGGCTGTACCTGCTGCTCACCGTCGCGCCGGACGCCGTCCCGGGGACATATGATATCACGCTGCAGGGCAGCTGCATGGGCGAGACGGTCACCGTCACGCTGCCGCTGACCGTCTCGGCGTGCGTGATCCCGGCGCTCCCGGACGCTGAGTTCGGCATGGTCAACTGGCTCTCCCTCGACGACATCGCCGCGTCACACAAAGTCAAGAAGGGCGCCGACGCATTCTGGAAGATTGTCGGCCGCTACCTCGACCATCAGCTCGGTATGCGCACAAACCATCTCAAGCTGTCCTCCGGTGTGCCGATCAGAGATCCAGACGGCAAGGTCGTCGATTTCGACTTCACCGAGTGCGAAAAGCTCGGCGAGCTGGCACTTTCGAAGGGGTTTTCGTACATCTACGGCGGCTTTGTCGCACGCTTCAAGGACTGGCGCGACGCGGATCAGTACCTTCTGTGGGATCGCGACATCTCGACATCCTCGCGCGAGGGCTACTGGCAGCTCAGTATTTACTTTCGCAAGCTGTGGAGCATCGTCCGGGCACGCGGATGGGAGGATCGCTGGATGCAGTGTCTGGTAGACGAGCCGCAGTTTCCCAACAGCGAGAGCTACCGCGCACTGTCGTGCATCTGCCGTAAATGGATGCCGGGCGTGAAGATTCATGACCCGGTGGAGACGAGCGAGATCGGCGGCGCGACGGATATCTGGTGCGTGAAGCAGGCGGTATATGAGAAGCATCTCGACGCGTTTCGGGAACTGCAGGCGATGGGCGAAGAGATGTGGGTATACACCTGCGGCTTCCCGGCGGGGAAGTGCATGAACCGCGCAACCGACCTCCCGCTGCTCGCCGGACGCCTGCCGATGTGGCTGTGCGCGAAGTACGGTTTCACCGGCTTCCTCCACTGGGGTTACAATGCGTACGGCGGCAACGATCCGTTCCGGTACAACTGCTACCACAGAAGCGTGAATATGCTGCCTCCCGGCAACGGCTTCATCGTCTACCCGGGAGATGACCGGCCGTGGGATTCCATGCGGTCGCATCTGCAGCGCGCCGGCGCGGAGGAGTATGAAGCGCTGCTGCAGCTCCCCGAGGACAAGCGTCAGCAGTTGATCGCGAAGGTCGCACGGACGTTCGACGACTATGAGAGTGATCCCGCCGCGTTCGCGAAGGTACGCCGGGAGCTTCTAGAGACTTTCTGAAGAACACCTGCCTGTCGTTTTTATTGCATACGGCGGTGAATACCTTGCGCAATGCGTTCATGGGCATGCGGTTCCGTCAGGCGATCGGTCCGGGAATCACGCTCATCGACGAGATGCACATACACATATAAGATCATAACCCCCCCGGTTGTTTTACACAACCGGGGGGTTTGCGTACCGTTTTGCGGTGCATGATGCCCGCTTTCCGCCGTTCGCGCCAGTCAAGGGTTACAGCAATTTGATCAGGACGACGGCGATGACGATATGGACGATGAGGAGGACGGGCATGCCGATGACGAAGGACTTATGCTTGGTTTTATGCCGGAACGCAGCCATTCCGAGGTTTGCGCCGATCGACCCGCCGATCGCGGCGGTGAGAAACATGACTTTCTCGCGGATGCGCCGCTGACCGGTCTTCGCAAGTTTCTTGTCTGCACCGATCTGACAAAACGAGACAATGTTCACCGCCAGCAGATACACCGCCGGCAGCATCCGGCCGAGGATATCCCTGATATCCGACACAGGACTCATGCGTCAATTTCTTTCAAATTCCAGCGTGTATAGAGGAACGAGCAGTTTTTATCGCCGGGGTACTTATGGTAGTACACCGTGAGGATGGAGCCGTCATGCAGCTCGACGCTTGCGGGATAGCCGAGATCGATGTCTTCTCCGGGGTACAGCTCGACGTCGCGTGTCCATGTGAGGCCGTTGTCATAGGAGATCATCACGCGCTCACCGAAGGGCTGTTCCCGCCGTCCGTATGCGCAGATCACCGCACCGGACGAATGCTGCAGCAGATGCGGCGGCGAGCCGGACACGTCCGTGTACTCCGGCACGCTCCACGTCATGCCTCCGTCGTCGGAGAACGTACGGAACATCGTAAAGTTCTTGGAGTAGATGGAGTCTTTCGGAAGACCCTGGCAGCGGATCATCCCGAGGATGCGGCCGCTGTTGAGCTGGATGGCGTGCGGCTCATGGAAATTGTCCCAGCAGATGCCTTCCGGCAGTGGGATGGTGCCGCGCTCCTGCCAGGTAAACCCGCCGTCGGTCGACGCATACGCCATGACAGTGCCGTCATGCCTATGGTACTCGTCTTTCGGGCGCAGCCTCTTATCCGAGTACATCTGCTTACCGAGGTAGAGAATGGTGCCGTCGTTCAACACGCAGGGGCCATGGGGTGAGCTGACCTCGATTTTCTGCTCCGGCGTCCAGGAAAAGCCGCGGTCGAAGCTTAAGCGGATGTGCGAGCCCTGCTTAAAGGTGTCATACGGCTCGGCGAGGTCAGCGTAGGCGCGGATAATCCGTGCGCGGGCGTCGTCCTCTCTGAGGGCGCGTTCACAGTAACGCAGCGGGTGGTTGAACCAGGTCAGCAGCAGCTTATCGCCGCCGAGGTGGACGATGCCGGCGTCGCGGTCGTCGAGGACGGTGTCGTTGACGATGTTGGGGCAGCTCCAAGTCTCGCCGTCGTCATAGCTGTAGAACAGTTCGGTCTTACCAAAGGTGCAGATGTGGGAGATACGGGAACCTGAGCAGACCGCGATGAGTGTGTGAGCGTCGATACGTGCGACGCTGCCCCAGCCGTAGTAACCGAAGGGGGTGCCGGGGTTGCGGGCGATGATTCCGTGGCGCATAAGGGATACCTCCTATATCAGATGATTTTGGGGACGGTGATGTTCTTTTTCATAATGAGCTGCCCTGTCAGGCTGCAGGGAAGGGGCGAGAAGCGGAAGCCGCACTTTTGGTAAAATCGGATGGCGGGTTTGTTCTTCTGCGCGACTTGGAGTCGGAGGATATTGCGTCCCATCCTGCGGTAGACGGTGGTCGCGCGCCCGATGAGCTGCATCCCGACGCCGTGGTAGCGGTAGGCGGGTTCGAGGTACACAAGGCTGATGTGTCCGATGCCGTGTTCGGTCTGATCGGCGTCGAGCAGCAGCATCCCGGCGATCTGTTCGCCGTCCATGCAGAGCGACGCGAGGCCGTCGCGTCCCGCAAGCCGCCGGGCGTTGGCGATAAAGATGTCGGCGCGGTACTCCGCTAGGCTGCCGAAAACGCTCATCCACGACTCGCGTCCGATGCGCTCGATTACGTCTGCGTCGGCGACAGGGTCGATCGGCTTAAACCACAGGTCGGTGATGCCCTCACGGAACAGCGGCTGCGCGGTCAGTCCGGCTTTTTCCAGATGCGACAAGTCGGGCTGCGCGATGAGCGACCACTTCCCCTGCTGATAGCCAAGGGTAATGACGGCGGTATTCCCGGCAATCTTAAGTTTGACGTCGGGCATGACGGCATCAAGGAAGGAGGAGATGGCGCCGCCGTGGCTGACGGCAACGACACTCATACCTTCGTTTCGCGCGGCAAACTCATTCATGCAGGCGGTCATGCGCTCCATGACCTGCGCGGTGGTTTCGGCACCGGGGACGGGGATCTCGTGCAGCGGCTTCGTGTGCAGCTCCGGGAACATCCGGTAAACGCTGCCCCACGACTCGCCCTCGCAGATGCCGAGCGCAATCTCCCGCAGGCGTACGTCGGGCTGCACACGCATCCGCTTGGGCCGGGCGACAGCAAGCGCGGTCATCGCGGCGCGGTAGAGGTCGCTTGCGTAGATCGCCGCGAGCGGGATATTTTTGAACCGCTGTCCGAGCGCCTTCGTCTGCGCGATGCCGGTGACGGACAGCAGCTCATCGTCCTGACCCTGGCAGACGCGGAACAGATTGCCTTCACTCTCTCCGTGACGTATCAGATACACTGTGGTCATGTTTCCTGGCCTCATACATTCGTAAATTTGTAATGCGGACGGGCTTGGCTACGCTTTGCCGCCGTAAGCCGCGACCATTTTCTGCGCCATTTCCAACGGCTTCTCCCCGCTGCGTATTCTCACCGACACATACGGCTTATCTCCCGCGTTTAAGAGCACCCTGCCCTTCAGACTCGGCATCGCGCACAGTCTCCCGATCGCCTCAAAGTCCGGCATCGCGAGTGTCAGCATCAGCGACCCGTTCTTCTGCGTGATTTCAACGATATCCGCCGCCGACGCCTCTGCCCGCAGCCGCGCAATATCCAGCAGATTGCGCACAGACTCCGGCGGCTCTCCATAGCGGTCACACAGCTCGTCGATGACATCCTGCGCGTCCTCCTGTTCCTTGACGAACGCGATGCGCCGATAGTGATCCATGCGTTCCTCCGCGACGGGCACGTAGTCGTCGGGGATATGCGCCTGAATCTGCAGCGTGATCTCACAGTCGGCGCGCTTTTTGGGAGCTTCTCCGCGTTCCTCCAGCACCGCTTCCTCCAGCAGACGCAGGTACATGTCATACCCGACGTCGAGCATATGCCCGGACTGTTCGGTACCGAGGATATTTCCCGCACCGCGTATCTCCAGGTCGCGCAGAGCGATCTGGAACCCCGCGCCGAAACCGGCAAACTCGCGCATGGCAGACAGGCGCTTCATGCCGTCCTCCGACAGCACCTTTCCGCGTCGGTAGGTGAGGTAAGCGTACGCGCGGCGCGGCGAGCGGCCGACGCGTCCGCGAATCTGATGGAGCTGTGCGAGTCCGAGACGGTCGGCGTCCTCGATGATGAGCGTGTTGACATTGGGAATGTCGATGCCGGTCTCGATGATGGTGGTGCAAACGAGCACCTGCACCTCGCCGTCGGACATCGCGCGCATGACCTCGGAGAGAGCCTCCTCACTCATCTGACCGTGGGCGACGGCGAGCGTGATGTCCGGCAGCGCGGCCTTGAGCTTTGCGGCGGTACGCTCGATGGTCTCGATGCGGTTATAGAGGTAGTACACCTGCCCGCCGCGCGTGACCTCTTTGCGGATGGCGTCGCACAGCACACCCATGTCGTACTCAAGCACGTAGGTCTGCACCGGCTGGCGGTCATGCGGTGCTTCCTCGAGCGTGCTCATATCGCGCACGCCGGTCAGCGCCATGTTCAAGGTCCGCGGGATGGGGGTCGCGGTCATCGTCAGCGTATCGACATTGCGGGCGATCTCCCGCAGCCGCTCCTTATGCGTGACGCCGAAGCGCTGCTCCTCGTCGACGACGAGTAAGCCGAGGTCGTGAAAGACGACGCTCTTGCCTAAGAGCTTATGGGTACCGATGACGAGGTCAACAAGCCCCGATGTCAGCTTTCTGAGTGTCTCGCGGATTTCACCGGTGCTTTGGAATCGTGACAGCACGGCAATTTTGACCGGGTAACCGGCAAACCGGTGGGTCGCTGTGAGGTAATGCTGACGGGCAAGAACGGTGGTCGGAACAAGAATGGCGGCTTGCTTATTCGACAGCACACACTTCATGATCGCGCGGAAGGCGACCTCTGTCTTGCCGAAGCCGACGTCTCCGCACAGCAGACGATCCATCGGGAAGGTCTGCTCCATATCCTCCTTGATCTCACGGGTACACCGGAGCTGAGCCTCGGTCTCGTTGTACTCAAACGCGTCCTCGAACTCCTTCTGCCAGTCGTCATCCTTGGGGAATTTGAATCCCGGACGGCGTTTGCGTTCGGCGTAGAGCGCGATGAGCTTCCTGGCCATATCCTTTGCGGCGGCTTTGGCACGGGTTTTGGTCTTCTGCCACTCCGCGCCGCCGAGTTTATTGAGCCGTACCGAATGATCCTCACCGCCGCCGATGTACTTCGACACCATTCCCAGCTGTGTTGCCGGGATGAACAGCGTATCGGTTCCGGCGTAGCTGATGCGGATATAGTCGCGCAGTCCGTTGTCCGTCTTGATTTTCTCGAGCCCCTCAAAGCGTCCGATACCGTGCTGGTCATGGACAACAAGGTCGCCGGGAGTGAGGTCGGAGAAGGACTTGATCCGCTCGCCTGCGGATTTCTTCTTCGGACGCTCCTTCCTGACCTCCGACTGCACGAAAAGCTGACCCTCGACGATGACGGCGAGTTTGGCGGCGGGGTACTCAAAGCCGCCGGAGAGATTTCCGCGTCCGATGGTAACGGTACCGGGGATGGGCGGCTCATTGAGGTTCAGGTCGATGCTTGCGGCGACGGAACGCAGCAGTTCCTCGAGATGCTGTACACGGCGGTCGGACGTCGCGAGGACGACGGTCGTATAGCCTCCGCGCCGGTAGTGGTCGACGTCCTGGACGGCGGTCTCAAGACTGCCGCCGTAGGACGGAAGCTGCTTGGCAAGGACAGTCAGGATGGCGCGCGGCCTGGGAAACAGGTTCCCGCCGATGAAACTCTCGAGCAGCACGCACGCCTTCTCCGGCAACTCCTCCAAAAGGTCGTCGTAATACCGTGCGAATGTCGTCAGACCCGGCGCGAGCGTCCCGGCTTCGAGAAAACCTTTGATATCCTCGTTCATCTGCCAGGTGAACCCTTCCGCGCGCTCCTTGAGCCGTCCGGTCTCCTCTAAAAAGACCACGGCGGTGCGCGGGACATACGCGAACGCCGTAGTCATCTCCGGATACACCAGCGGCAGATAGCGGTCAAGTCCCGGGAACAGCCCGGTCTCACGCAGACGCTCGAGGTCTGTACTCAGGCACTTTTCGAGCTCTTTTGGGGCTTTTTTACGGCGTTTTGTCTGCGCAATAAGCTTTTCGATCTCGCGGATCAGCCCATCGGTCCCGCCGGGCGCGGCATCCGGCAGCACCTCCCGCGCAGGCAGGAGGTCTGCTTTCCGGAGATTATCGGTGCGCCGCTGGGTCTCGGGGTCGAAGAAACCCATCGCGTCGATCTCATCGCCGAAGAAGTCGACGCGGACGGGCGCGGCATATGCAGGCGAGAAGAAGTCGACAATACCGCCGCGCGATGCAAACTGGCCGAAACCTTCAACGCGATCGCAGCGCGCATACCCCGACGCGACAAGCATTTTCTGCAGCTCCCGCGGGTCAAGACGCATCCCGATTTTTAAAGACAGCGTGCGGGACATCAGCACGTCAGGCGGCAGTGTACGCAGCAGCAGAGCGTCGGGTGTCGTGACGACGATCGGTACGGTGCCGACGCACAGCCCGTACATCGCACGCAGGCGCAAAATTTCCCAGTCGCGTGAGGCGCTCTCAACATGATGGAACACCGGCTCGCGGTAGGGCAGTGAGATGACGTCCTCACCCGAAAGCGCTGTAATGTCCGACGCGATGCGCCGGCAGGCAAGTTCATCTGCGCAGACCACGACGCAGGGCCGCCCGGTGAAGCGTCGGACGGCTGCGATGATGTGTGCCTTATGGATCTGTCCCAGTCCTCCCACGGCGGTCGTCGTACCGTCGCGGATCTTCTGCATCAGTTGTTCAATTTCCGGTATCTTTCGGAGCGCTTCGCACAGGCCTAACAAGCGTTTACCTCACTATCTTGTTACTATGCACGTTGCGTACATCATTCACGCTGCCATTTGACGCCCTGCGGCGTATCGGTGAGGAGGATGCCCATCTCTTTGAGCACATTGCGGATACGGTCGGCTTCGGCGTAGTTTTTTGCCTTCTTCGCCGCAGTACGCTCTTCGATCAGCGCGGCCACCTCGGCGTCCGGCTGCTCGTCGGCAGACTCCTCGGTCTTCTTCTCCCGCACCTTCGCCGCGGCTTCCAGCAGGTTTAAGGACAGCACACGATCGAAGTCTCCGATTACCGCGAGCTTCACGCCATCCGCAATGTCCGCCTTCAGCAGGTCATACAGCGCCGTCAACGCAAGTGACGTGTTCAGGTCGTTGTCGAGCGCTTCTTTAAACGCTGCCTTGTACGGCGCGGCGCTCACGTCGTCCGCTGACCCTTCCCCCGGTGTCAGGTTCGCGATGCGTTCGATCAGCTTCTTATACGACGCGGCGGCGTTGTCGAGGTTCGCCCACGAGAACGCCAGCGTCCGGCGGTAGTGCGACCCCAGGCAAAACAGCCGGTATGCCATCGGATCATAACCCTTCCGCTCGAGCAGACTCACGGTGAGGAAGTCGCCCTTGGACTTCGACATCTTGCCGGTCTCATCGTTGAGGTGCATCACATGGAACCAAAAGTTGCACCACTTATGCCCGAGATACGCCTCACTCTGCGCGATCTCGTTGGTATGATGCGGGAACGCGTTGTCGATGCCGCCGCAGTGGATATCGAGGTCCTCGCCGAGGTACTTCATGCTGATGCCGGAGCACTCGATGTGCCAGCCCGGGTAGCCGACGCCCCACGGACTGTCCCATTTCAGCTCCTGATCCTCAAACTTTGATTTCGTGAACCACAGTACAAAGTCCGTCGGGTTGCGCTTGGCTTTGTCCATCTCGACGCCCTCGCGCGCGCCGATGACAAGGTTCTCCTGCTCATGCTTGTTGAACACGTAATACTCGTCGAGCTTTGCGGTATCAAAGTAGACATTGCCCTCAGAGAAGTAGGCATAGCCCTTCTCGATAAGCACCTCGATGAGGTGGATGAACTCGGCGATGCAGCCGGTGGCAGGCTGAACGGTGTCGGGCTTGCGGATGTTGAGCTTGCGGCAGTCGTCGAAGAACGCGTCGGTGTAGAACGCCGCGATGTCCATCACACTCTTGTGCTCACGCTTGGCACCTTTCAGCATCTTATCCTCGCCGGTGTCCGCGTCGGACGTCAGATGGCCGACGTCGGTGATGTTCATCACGCGCTTGACGTCATAGCCCGCGTAGCGCAGATATTTCTCAAGCACATCCTCGCAGATATACGAGCGCAGGTTTCCGATGTGCGCGTAGTGGTAGACCGTCGGGCCGCAGGTGTACATCTTGACAACCGGCGGGTTGTTGGGCACAAACTCCTCACGGGTACGGGAAAGGCTGTTATATAAAAGCATAGTGATGATAAGCTCCTTGTGTAGAAATATCAGGTGCGGTCGGTGCTGGTATGGATGAGCGCGCGGTTGGTCCAGAAGTAGTCAAACCCCGACCACAGCGTGACGGCGGCGGTGATCCACGCGAGCACTGTCAGTACGACCGTCCCGCAGGAAAGCCACCGTTCCGGCCACAGCAGGTAGACAATTGCAACGGTGAGCTGCACGGCGGTCTTGATCTTCCCCGACCATGCGGCGGGCATCAGCTTTCCCTCGCTCATCGCCACGACACGCAGCGACGACACGGCCAACTCCCGGGCAATGATCAGAAGCAGCGGTACAACGCTTATTCTGCCCTGCGCAAGGAAGACCTGAAACGCCGCGATGACGAGCAGCTTGTCGGCAAGCGGATCCATGATCTTCCCGAACGACGTGACCTGGTTATACTTGCGCGCGAGATAGCCGTCGAGCTTGTCGGTAATCGCGGCGGTGCAGAAGATGAACAGCGCAACAAACGGCGCGTACGTCCACGAGGACATCGCGAACAATACGAACACCGGGATGAGAGCAATGCGCCCGATGGTGAGTGCGTTTGGTGTGGTCAACCGTCTTCTGTTCATGCGTCGTTCCCTTCCGTCAGCACGGTCGTATCGGCTTCCGCATACTCGCCCACGAGGTCGCCGTCGAGATCCTCGCGAATCGTGACCGTGACAAACTCGCCCTCCTGCGGGCGTGCTTTTTTCGGTTTAAGGAAGAACACCTTCCCGTCGATGTCCGGGCTTTCGGAGAATGACCGGCCGTAGTAACAGCCGCCCGCACGGTCGAAACCCTCCACAAGCACCTGACGCTTTGTCCCAAGCTGCCGCGTGTTGTACCGTGATACCACCCGCTCCTGCAGCTTCATCACGGTCTCGGCGCGCTGTATCTTCTCATCCTCGTCCACCTGGTCGGACATATCATATGCCGGAGTCCCTTCCTCGCGCGAGTACGGAAACACGCCCAGCCGTTCGAACTTCTGCTTCTTGACAAACTCGCACAACTCGTTAAAGTCGTCCTCGGTCTCTCCGGGGAAGCCGACGAGCAGCGTTGTTCTGAGCACCACGCCGGGGATGCGCTTACGGAGCATCGCGATCGTACTCTCAAGGCTTGCCTTCGTATCGCGGCGGTTCATCCGCTCCAGCACGCGGTCGGAGCAGTGCTGCACCGGGACGTCCAGGTACTTGAGAATCTTCGGCTCCCGCGCAATTACATCGACCATTTCGGGTGTGATGTCCGACGGGTAAAGGTAGTGCAGCCGAATCCACTCGATGCCGTCGATTGCGCACAGACGGGTCAGCAGCTCCGGCAGCTTCTGCTCGCCATAAAGGTCGGTGCCGTAGCGCGTGATGTCCTGCGCGATGACAATCAGCTCGCGTACGCCTGTATGGGCAAGCGCGGTGGCCTCGCCGACAAGATTCTCCATCGTACGGCTGCGGTAGCGTCCGCGCAGCGATGGGATGACGCAGTAGGCGCAATGGTTATCACAGCCCTCGGCAATTTTGAGATAGGCGGTATACTCCGGCGTCGACTGGACGCGCGGTATCTCCGGCAGCTCCGCGTTGATGTCCCCGAAGCGCGCGATCTTCTGCATCCGGCCGCGCTCGGACTCCTCGAGCAGCCTGTCGCACACCTCCGCGATGTCCGCGATGTTCGCGGTACCGAGCAGCGCGTCGACCTCGGGAAGCTCCTTGCGGATTTCCTCCTGATAGCGCTGTGCCATACAGCCGGTTACGACGAGTGCGACGAGCGCGCCGGTGTCGCGGCACTGCGCCATCTCGAGGATGGCTTCGATGCTCTCCTTCTTCGCATCCTCGATGAACGCGCAGGTGTTGACGATGCCGATATCGGCCTCGTCGGGATCCTCCACCAGTTCCCAGCCGTCGGTGAGAAGTTTGGCGAGCATCTGCTCGGTATCGGTGAGGTTCTTCGCGCAGCCCAAAGACTGTATCGCAAACTTTTTGGTCATTCGTCGGTCTCCGTCCCGGCGTTTCTGAGCGCCGTTTTGATCTGTTCGGGGGTATATCCGCGGCGATAAAGGGCGGCTCCGGCACGGCGTACGGCCTCGGCGCCGGTTTCACCCTTGAGGTGTTTGAGCGCCAGCTTTACCAGCATATCTTCGTCATATTCGAGCTCCTCGAGCGCCGGTTCGATGACTTTTGCATCCAGCCCATGCGCGCGGAGACGTGCAAAGACGGCACGGTGTCCGTAACCGCGCTTCGCGTAGCGCTTCACAAGCGACCGTGCGTAGGCGTCCTCGTCGATATAACCGCGTTCGGTCACCGCCGCGACCGCGTCGTCCGCTTCCTCCGCCGGGTAGCCCTGACGCACCAGCTTCTCATAAAGCTCCGCCTTTGACATCGCGCGCATCGCGAGCTGACGCACCGCCGTCGTGTAGGCAGTTCTCGGCTCACTCGTCTTCATTTTCGTCACTTCCATCCGGAACCGGAGGGTTGAGCGGCTCATCCTCGATGAAGTCGTCTGCGCTCACGCCCGACGGTTCCTCCGCCGGCAGTGTCACCGCAGAACCGGATTTGCTCAGCGCGGCCTTCACAATATCCTCCCGCAGCGCGCTGGCCACATCGGGGTTGTCGATCATATACTGCACGGCCTTCTCGCGTCCCTGACCGAGACGGGTATTCCCCATACCGAACCAGGAACCGCTCTTCTGCACCAGTCCGTGCATCACGCCCAGGTCGATGAGCTCGGCTTCCTGCGAGATGCCCTTGCCGTACATGATATCGAACTCCGCCATCCTGAACGGCGGCGCGACTTTGTTCTTCACGACCTTCGCGCGCACATGGTTGCCGATATTCTCCCCGCCGCTTTTGACATACTCGGTACGCCGGATATCGATGCGCACCGACGCGTAGAACTTAAGTGCGCGTCCGCCGGTGGTGGTCTCGGTCGGCCCGCCGTAAGACATCATGCCGATCTTCTCGCGCAGCTGGTTGATAAAGATGACCATACAGTTGGTCTTTGCAATGCCGCCGGCCAGCTTTCTGAGCGCCTGTGACATCAGTCGCGCCTGCAGCCCGACGAATGTATCGCCCATCTCGCCGTCGATCTCCGAACGCGGCACAAGCGCCGCCACCGAGTCGATGACCACAACGTCGATCGCGCCGGAGCGTACGAGTGCCTCGGTGATTTCAAGCGCCTGCTCGCCGTTGTCCGGCTGCGAAACGAGCAGACGGTCGATATCGACGCCGAGAGCCTTTGCGTAGACCGGATCGAGCGCGTGTTCTGCGTCGATGAACGCAGCCTCTCCGCCCTTTTTCTGCGCCTGCGCAACGATGTGCAGCGCGAGCGTCGTCTTACCCGAGGCTTCCGGCCCGTAGATTTCGATGATACGGCCCCTCGGTACGCCGCCGATCCCCAGCGCGATGTCCAGCCCCAGCGACCCCGTCGGGATCGCCTCAACATTCATGTTCACGTTGTCCCCGAGCCTCATGATCGCGCCCTTGCCATAGGTCTTCTCGAGCTGTGCCAGCGCCGTATCCAGCGCTTTCTTTTTATCGTCCACATGGACGTACGAAATGGTTTCCTTCTTCTTCTCCGCCATTTTAATATCCTCACTCTCTGTAGGCCGTGACCACGCGGTCATGTCCCGCGAGGTCCTGTCCTGTCTCTATATTGATGTATCCGTTCTTCAATAAAATTGCGCGCACATCCTCCGCCTGTTCCGCGCCGATTTCGAGCACGAGCGCACCGCCGGGTTTCAACGCGGCCTTCCAGTATCCGGCGATCGCGCGGTAAAAGTTCAGCCCGTCCTGACCTCCGTAGAGTGCCGTACTCGGCTCGAACGCCGCGACCTCGGCATCCAGGACGCTCATCTCGTCCGCACTGATGTACGGCGGATTGCTGATAATCAGGTCAAACATCCCGAGCGCAGGTGAAGGATCGTCGAGCGCGTCGGCGATGGTGACCTCCGCACGGTCGGAAAATCCCATCAGCGCGACATTCTCCCGCGCGACATCGAGTACGTCCTCCGAGATGTCGGCAAGCGTGACATGCGCGGTTGTGTGGTGCAGCACGGCGAGACCGATGCAGCCCGAGCCGCAGCATAGGTCGAGCACGCGTTGATACTTTCTCTCCCGCACGGTCTTCACCGCTTTGAGCGCGACGGTCTCGGTATCGCTGCGCGGAACGAGCACGCGCTTGTCGACCCGTAAAGTGAACCCGCAGAAGTCCCACTCGCCGAGCAAATATGCCAGCGGTTCGCCGCACAGTCTGCGCTCAAGCAGTTTTATAAGCGTGCTGTAGGCATCCGGCGGCGCGATCTCCCGGTAGCGGCTCTGAACGGTGTTGGGGTCTATTGGATCGCCGCAGTTGCGTCCGGCCAGGGTGATCAGTTCACGCGTCTCAAGGTCGGGCATCGGCATCTCCGACAGCGCATCGAAAGCATAGTCATAGAGTTCACGATAGGTACGCGCTTTATTTTCGCTCATACGGCTCACCAGCGGTCGGTGCCCTGCACGGTGGGCAGCACTTCTTTCAATGCGGTGAGCGCAACCTCAAGCATTCCGTCATCCGGCTCTCTTGTGGTGAGCTTCTGCAGCCACAGTCCGGGCGCGCGGATGATGCGGGTAAAGGCGTTGTCATGGCGTCCGACGGCGCGGTTGATCTCATAGCTGATGCCCACGACGACCGGCAGTAAAGCAAGTCTCAGCGCAAGCCGAATCAGCGGGTTTGACCACCGTACGACGGAAAAGACGAGGATGCTGACAATCATGACGACGAGCAGGAACGATGTTCCGCAGCGGGGATGTTCTTTCCGGCAGCCGCGCGCATTTTCGACGGTCAGCTCCCTGCCCTGTTCGTAGCAGGCAATCGACTTATGCTCCGCGCCGTGGTAGGAGAAGGTGCGCTGGATATCCTTCATCCGGGAAACGGCGAACATAAACACGAGAAACAGCACGATGCGGATCAGTCCCTCAAGCAGGTTGCGCACGAAGCCCGACCCGACGGCTTCGTTGAGCACACCGGCGAGCAGTGTCGGCAGCACAAAGAACAGCGCCACCGGGATCAGCACGCCGAGCGCGGCGGCAACGCCCATCAGCAGGTCGTTGAACTTCTTCGTCCCGAGCTTTTTCTCCAGCTTCGACTGCTCCCCGGGCACCGTCTCGAACGCGATGTCCGCCGAGTAGAACAGCGCCCGTACTCCGTTGATCATCGACCCGCCGAAGATGAACACGCCCCGCACGAACGGCCACTTTCGAAAGCTCCCGGTCGTGGTCAGCTTCAGCGGCTCTGTCTTTGTGACGATCTCCCCGTTCTCTTTCCTGACCGCGATGCTCGACTTCTCCGGCCCTCTCATCATGATCCCCTCGATCAGCGCCTGCCCCCCTATGGTCGTTCGGAAGCACGGACCATTGTTTTTCTCCATAAAACGTTCCCTGGTCTTTCTATATTCGGTATTCTTATTCCTGTTTGGTTTTATCGTTCTGTTCCGTTTGTTAATTCCAGCGGGACTCCCGCGCTGCTTTCTTTTCACGGCATAAAATATCCCCGCTGGGGTACCTCAACTTTTCATTTTTACTCATTCTTTGTAATTATACCAAATCGGACGCGAAATTGCAATAAAAAAGCGCCTCAAACGAGACGCTTTTTCGAGAAATTTTCGTTATATTGACGTCTGCGTTTAAAAACCCATCAGCTTAAGGGCATCATGGGCGGCGGCCTGCTCGGCGTTCTTCTTCGTGTTGCCGCGGCCGGTCGCGATGACATTGGAGTTGAGAAGCAATTCTACGGTGAAGCGCCGGTCATGGTGGGGGCCTTCCTCGGCGACCAGACGGTAGGTAATCGTCTCCTCACGGTTCTTCTGGACAATTTCCTGCAGCGCGGTCTTATAGTCGTGAGGCTGCGCACGTTCGGCGGCTTCGGAGACGTTGCGGCGGGTGAAGCTGAGAATGAACTCCCGCGCC
>JAAZKA010000020.1 GCA_012800055.1 Clostridiales bacterium | reverse complement strand
GCTGGAATGAGAACCCGCCGAGTCTGATCCAATTCTGCTTTCCGAGCAACAGTGTCAGAAGGAGCAGCCCCAGCGCGCCCGCAGCCGCAAGCCATCGCAGCTTCTGCGCGATATCCAGACGTCTTAAGAGCAAACACAGGATGACATATACGATCAGCCCCAATACGACCGTGAGGAGCCACTTCGGCAGCTCATCCGGGTTGGACGATGAGATTACGCCCAGTCCGAGCGTCGTCAGGAAGAACCCGAGCGCCTCGATCTCGAACCCCGAGCGCCGAAATGCCCGGACGAATGCGAAGTACGCCCACATGATCAGTGTCAGTGCAAGAAACACCGGGATGACCGTCCACAAAAGACTGTCACCCGCCGCGATGACGAGCTGCGCGCATAGGAGGATCTGGAACTCGGTGATCCAAAGCAGAATCACCCAAGGACGCACGAGCATCCCCGGACGCGTGCGGGTCTTGGACTGCTCCCGGCGTTCCAGGACAGTGGCGGGCTGGAACTGCAGCTTCACACCGCCGAGTGTCAGGTTATCTCCGGCGGATATCCGTGTCGGAATGACCAAGCGCCCGCCGTTCTTCAGCGTCGACGCGCGGCCTGACAGCGGATAAAGTGTCCACATCCCCTGTGCGTCCCGGGTCAGCGCGGCGTGCGTTCTGGCGACGCCCTGGCCGCGGACAACGGCGTCTGAGGAACCGGCGCTGCCGAGGATGTTTTCCCAGTGGGTAAGCGGCAGCCGATCGCCGCCGGATGTGCGCAGATGACCCCACAGCTCCGGCGCGTACTTCTCACGCAGCAGCGATGCCATACAGCCGCATACGGTGAACACCGCAAGAATTACCAGCCCGTAGCGGATGTACTGCGTCAGAAGGCGGGGAAGTCCGGGAAATCTTGCCCACAGCGCGGCGAGGGTTTCGGTGATGTCGGAGGAATCGGTCAGGAAGGATAAAAAAGACATGCGCAGCCTCAAATCTCAGGTAATCGCGAGGTTTCAGGGTTCCATGATACGCCGCAACAAAGCTGTATGACGCGGGAGCTGCCCATCACTGACGTGATGGGCATGCACACCTCGTCAGTTTTCGGGAATCAACCGTGCAGACGCCGCAGCATCCTTGTATGCCCGGCGACGATCTCCTCGGCGACGCCGGGGCAGAAGCGGGATGAGCGCGCCTCATAGCCGCCCTCGGCGAATGCGGAATACATCGGGAAGTAGCCTTCGGAACCGTTAGTCACGCAACAGGGGATGGTGAAAGAATAGGGCGAAGCTTCCTTAATACCGCGGCCGACATCGGTGAACGGCTCGCCGGGGATGCCCGCAAACGCGAGGTCGCCGGCGGTCACGGACGACAGACGAAGCAGGATATCCGGCGCCGCATGCTCGAGCCGCACCATCCGGTATGCCTCAGCGACGAGTGTCGTGACACCCATACCGGACTCGGGAATCTCGGCGTCACGGCCCGACTCGTGCAGCTCGATGAGATGCTTGGCATGGGGGATGTCCTCGGGCTTCGGCAGATTCGCCGGGACGATGAGATCGTCGATGGCGAAGGAGACTTTCCCGTCGGCGAGCGGCTGTGCTGTATCGTAGACCGCAAGCGCAGCGCCCGCGATTGCGCGACCCATATAGGCACTGTGCTTATAGCCGGTGACCGGGAACGTTTCGGTATCCGGACCGTTGCGATCGCGGCTGACGTCGATGTGGTTCGTGTCACCCTGCGCGCCGTTGAAGTAGATGCACCGAATACCCGGTACAGCACCCTCAAACGTACGGCGTACGAAGCCCGGGAAGTCCGCCGACCACTTCGTCCCGCCGATGACGTCGGGATGAACCTGGAAGTTGATCAGGGCGAGTTCCTCGCCGCCCTCACGGATGATACGCACAAGCTGCAGCATCTCGTCGGGGGTGGAGATCGGCGTGCGGATGTTGGGGTTGAGGTAGCCGGGATTGGTGCGGATGGTGCCGTCCTTCATGCGGAAGCGGCGGATAAACGCGACATTTTTGACGGATCCGCGCGCGGAGAGCATTTTCGCGGGCTTGAGGTCGTCGATCGCCGCCATTGCCGCCGAGCCCAAACGCGCGAAGCAGTAGGCATTGTAGACGGGGTTATGGGGGAACAGTACGGTTTTCATGACGGGACCGGTATGTGTATGGGTACAGGCGAGGAAGACGGCGTCGGCGGAGATATGCGCCATTTCGGAGATGATCTTGCGCGCTTCGTCGGAAACAGACTGCCCGATGCCGATGAGGTCGAGGGAGAACACAACGGCGGTCCGTTCGCCGTCGGAGAAGGCGATGCAGGACGCGAGCAGCGGGTCAAGTATCCCGTCGGCCTGACGGGGAGAGAAGTAGCCCTGCATATAGGTGCCGAGCGGCGGAGTGATGTCAATGCGTGAGAAACCTACTTTCAGCATAATAATATTCCTCCTGCTCATGTTAAAAGGGGGATGGTACGGAATATCCGCACCCGTCCCCCATAATTTTGAAGTATTCAGTTCTTGAGCTTTTTGAGCTGCGCGACCTGTCCGTTGATGAGCAGATCGGCGATACCGGCGGCGAAGTTCGACGAACGCGCCTCATAGCCGCCCTCGGCGTACGCGCTCTCGACGGGGAAATACCCCTCGGAGCCGTTGGTCAGGCAGCAGGTAACGGTCATCTTGAACGGGGAGGCGGCTTTCGTACCGCGGCCGATATCGGTGAACGGCTCACCGGGGAAGCCGGCGAACGCAACTTCGCCGATGGAGACGGCGCTCAGGTAGAGGTCAAAGTGTGTGGGGCCGTGCTCAAGGCGTACCATACGCCCGGCTTCGGCGACGACCGTGGTGAGCTGCATCCCCTTGAACGGAATCTCATCGTCACGGCCGGCTTTGTGCAGCTCGTTGTACTTGATGGCCAACGGCATGTCCTCAGGCTTGGGCATCTGGGACGGGACACGCAGCGTAGTCTGGGCGTAATTGACCTCGCCTGCCGGGACGGGCTCGCACTTACCGTAAACCTGCAGTGCGGCGCCGGCGATGGCGCGGCCCATATGCTGGGAGTGCTCGTAACCGCGCGCGACGTCGTCGAAGCTGTCAAGGTCGAGACCTTCGAGTTCGCCGGGCTGCGGGTCGGTGCAGACATGGTTTGTATCGCCCTGGGTACCGTTGAAGAACACGCACCTGACCTTACCGCCGAGAGCGCCTTCGACGGTCTCACGGACGGAGCGGGGATAATCGGCGCTGATTTTGCAGCCGCCGATGACGTCGGGGTGCACCTGGAAGTTGACGACGACGACTTCGGGCTTGCAGCAGCGCTTGAAGCGGACGACCTGAACCGTTTCGTCGGGGGTACCGATCGGAGCGTCGATCTCGGGGTTGTTGACGCCGGGGTTGGTGCGGATGGAGCCGTCCTTCATGCGGTAGCGGCGGATGAAGGCGACGCGCTTGGCGGTCGAGCGGCCGATGGCGATGGAAGCGGGGGCGAGGTCGGCGATGGCGAAGGTTGCGGCATCAGCCAGACGCGTACCGAGGAAGTCGTCATATCCGGCAAGACCGGCACCGAGGGCTTCGGACTCGGAGCGGCCGACGGATGGGCCGGTATGGGTATGGGTGCAGGTGATATAGATGGCCTCGTAGGGAAGTCCGGTGGCTTTGGAGATACCGGCACGGTAGATATCCATCTTCTTCTGGCCGATGGAGATGAGGTCGAGGGAGAACAGGACGGCGGTTTTCTTACCGTCGGAAACAGCGATGCAGTTGGCGTCGAGGTTATCGAGAACGCCGTCCGCGATACGCTTGACAAAATATCCGGCGATCGGGATACCCATCGGCGGAGTGATGTCCACACGGGAGAAACCGACTTTAAACTCTGACATAAGAAAGCGCTCCTTTACAGAAAATATTTGTCATCCTGCCTCCGATGAGGACGGCGGATGCTTACATCTCTTAGTATACCACATTTTCAGAATTAAGCAAGAGTTTTTTTCAAGTTGACAAAACACATGTGAACGTATATAATAAAGAGAGCAACTGGAAAGAGGAGACATCATGAGAATTAAGCTGTCTTATCCGACGCTGCGCCGGCTGCCGCGGTATCTGAGACAGGCGGAGACACTGCTGTCGGAGGCGCGCACGCATGTCTCGTCGAAAGAGCTGGCGGAGAGTCTGGGATTCACGCCATCGCAGGTGCGTCAGGATTTCGCAGCGCTCAAGGAGGTCTGCGGCGTCGCAGCGGACGGGCTGCAGGGCTACGGCTACCGAGTCGAAAGCCTGAAGACAAACATGGAGCGCATTCTGAAGCTGACCGAGCAAAAGACCTGTGTCCTGGTCGGCGTCGGGAATCTGGCTCTGGCACTGGCGCACAACTTCGACTTCATCCGCTGCGGTATCCGGCTGGACGCGGCGTTCGACGTGCTGCCGGAGAAGATCGGCACGATTCTCCGCACGCTGGAAGGCGAGGTGCTCATCCGCGATGTCGCGGAGCTTCCGGATTACTGCGCCCTGCAGCGTCCGCGCGCGGCAATCCTGACCTGTCCGCCTGACGTTGCGCAGGATACCGCCGACATCCTCACACTCAGCGGCGTGCAGGGAATCTGGAACCTGACCAATGTAGATATCCGCGTCCCGGAGGGGGTTGCGCTGGAGAATGTCCACCTCTCCGACAGCCTGATGACACTGTCATGCAGGATCGACGTATGAGTACGGGTCGGCGTATTCTGCTGCTGATACTGGTGCTGACGCTCGCGGTGAGCGTGACCTGCGCGCTGCCCGGCGATACGGACGACCCGGTGGTCACGCTGCGCTATCTGACAGAGATCTTCCAGCCGTCGATCCTCTCGCAGGCAGACAACCTTGCACAGACGAAGTTCGGGGCCGTGCTCACAAAGCTGGACGCGAGGCTTGCAGATCCGTTGGCATCGGTCGGCGCGGACATCTTCACCGACGCAGTAGGGGAACATGTGACGTGGCTGAACACCGGGACGTACCGGCTTCCCGCGGGAACGCTGGTATCCGGGAGCATCGGAACGACGCTGCTGCTCGGCTCAGGCAAGGCGCGGATCATATCGGCGGACGCATTGGCACGGGTAGACGGCAAAGCTGTCGGGACTGATGCGGCGGTGAACGCGCTATACATCATCGCGGGGCCGGGCGGCTTCCGAATGATCTCGGACGGTGATGTGACCGTCTCCGCGGGTGCGTATATGATCGGTAAAGCGCCAGTATCCGACAGAGGAGCTTCTCCGGTATTTCCGACCACTCCGGCTGTCACGGAAGGTTATGAAAAATACGCGCGGGCTTTGAACGCGATGGGACTGTTCCGCGGCACGAACAAAGGCTACGAGCTGAACCGTACGGCGACCCGCACCGAGGCGCTGGTGATGCTGATCAGGCTTTTGGGCGAGGAGAACGCGGCACTCGCGTCGAAATACACACATCCGTTTCGGGATGTTATGAGCTGGGCGGATCGGTATACAGCGTATGGCTTCCGGAAAGGCTATACAAAAGGTGTATCCGAAACGCGCTTCGGAGCGTCGGACGCGGTGACATGTGCGCATTATGCGACGTTTCTGCTGAGGGCTTTGGGATATGACAGCAGCAAGGATTTCTCCTGGGAGCGTGCGCCGGAGTACGCAGAGACGCTGGGGCTGATGACCGCAGCGGAGCGGACGGCGCTGACAAAAAAATTCACGCGCGACGGGATGGTATATCTGTCGTACCGGGCTCTGATGACGAACATGAAGGGAACACAGACGCATCTTCTCGACCGTCTGATTGCAGACGGGGCGGTGACGATGGATGACGCGTACCGTGCGGCGGTGATCGTGGGGTGACTCACCAAAAACGGCGGGCGCATACTATGAGGTGAGGCGGCGGACTTTCCGCCGCCCAAATGAAGCAGCCCCCTTCCCGGATGGGAAGGGGTTCCTTGGTTACAAACAATCACATTTTCTTGTGTTTTCACAAAATCAGGATACAATAGAAAACACATGGATATTCCAGGTTTTAGGAGCAAGAGGGGTTTCATGTCTCAAAGAATCAGAAAAAAGAGTTTCTTATCCAAAGATGTGCTGCTGATGCTGGTGATCCTGCTGGGAGTGGGGATTCTCGTGGGCGCGGCAGCGCTGTATGTCAGCATACGGACAGGCCTGCGCGGGGTATGTCCGGGTGTGACAATCGCGGGCGAGGACGTCGGCGGTCTGGACGAGAATATGCTGCGGGAGAGTGTACAGGCACACGCGGATGAGCTGGCAGCCTCACGGACACTGCGCATCACGGTGGACGATACGGTCTACACGATGAAGCCGTCGGATGCGGGCGCGTACTGGGACGTCGAACGCGCGGTGACGGAGGCGTGGCGTATCGGGCGTACGGGCGATACGCTCGCGCGGTTAGGCGAGATCAGACGCTGTGCGGAGGGGTACGACATCGCGCTGTCGTTCGTGTACACGGAGCAGGAGCTTGCCGAATACGCACGGAGGCTTTCAACGCTGGTGGCAATCGACTACCGCGATTCGTCATACACGGTGGAGGATGACCGCGTGGTGCTCGATACCGGCAGCGCCGGACGCTTCATCGACGAGACAAAGCTGCTGCGTCTGCTGTCGGCACGCTACAGAGCAGGCGACATGTCGGACATCGTGCTGACGTCAGAGTACAAAGAACCGGAACCGCTGGATTTATCCGCATTGGAGCAGATGCTGGATGTCCCGGCGCAGGACGCGTACTGGATGCCCGGCGACCGGACGTTTGAGAACGCGGTGGCGGACATCGCAGGTGTGGATTTTGACCCGGACGAAGCCGCGCGCATTCTGAAAGGCGAGGGCGGCGGAATGTACGGCACACGCTACGAAGTGCCGCTGCATGTGGTGGAGCCGGCTGTCACGGCAGCGCAGCTCTCCGAGTCGTTGTTCCGGGATGTGCTGTGTGAACAGTCGTCGCTGATGAATCCGCCGCACGAAGGCCGTACGAACAACGTACAGATAGTGTGCGAGAAGGTGAATGGGACGATGCTGCTACCGGGCGAGACGTTCTCATTCAACACGGTGGTAGGTAAGCGGACATACGAGGCAGGTTTCATGGACGCGCCGATATTTGACGCAGGCGAGAAGGTGGAAGACCTCGGCGGAGGCATCTGCCAGGTCACCAGCATGCTGTATATGGCGGCGTTGCGGGCGAATTTGCAGATTGACGAACGGCACTACCATCAGTTTGTAGTGAACTACGCGCCGCCCGGAGAAGATGCGACGGTCTACTATGGGAAGCTGGACTTCCGCTTTACCAATAGTACGGATTATCCGCTGCTCATCGAAAGCAAGCTCGAAGACGATGTGGTGACGGTGCGGCTGATGGGGACAAACGTGCATCCGGAGCGGACGGTCGACGTGGTGACAAAGACGCTGGAGATGATCTACGCGGAGACCAAGGAAGAGTATGACGCAACGAAGCCGCGCGGCTACCGCAAGCAGATCAAGGTGGGGAAGGTCGGCTACCGCACGGAGACATATCGCGTAATCTACGAAAACGGCGAGGAGATCAGCCGGACGCTGGAGAACAAATCGTACTACAACAGCGCGCCGAATGTCTGGGTTGTGGGCTGAGAAAGGAAAAGTTATGGACAATAGAGTGGTTGTCAGACAGATGCTGAAGGCCGGTGCGAAGCGGAGACTGTTCGGGTATCTGCTGCCGTGCGTCGGAGTGGCACTTGTGGGGAGTCTGATCTCCTCACTGTTTTCGATCATCCTATCTGGGCAGATACCGGACCTCGAGACATTCATGCAGGCGGAGGACATCTCACAGTACCTTCCGCAGGTACTAAAAACCAACGGCCTGAGCCTGCTGTTCGGGCTGCTGATCTCGCCGCTGACGGTTGGGTCATATGCGTTCTTCACGGAGGTGATGCGCGATAAAAAACCGCCGTTCACGATGGTGTTTACGTGGCTCGGAGAGGGCAGACGTCTGAAGACGGCATACCTTGCGAATCTGTGGTATTTTCTGATCTCACTGCGGTTCATGCTGCAGTTCTGCACATTGCCGGGCGTACTGTTCTATGGTTCGTCGCTGCTGTTCGGAAAGCTGCCGGATATCGCGGCGATGGCGGTGTATCTGCTGGCATTTGCGGTATTCATCGCGGCGTGCGTATTTGCATATGCGAGAGTGAACGCGTATCTTCCGGCTCTGTACATGCTGGCGTCGAACCCGGAGCTGCCGATCTTGCGGACGTTCACTTTCTGCGGGAACATGATGCGCGGACGTGTGTGGGAATTCTTTGTGCTGCGGCTGAGTTTCCTGGGGTGGGAGGTGCTGGCAGCGTTCACATGCGGACTGTCGGCGGCGTTTGTGACGCCGTACATCAACCTGACCGTAGCGGGCTATACGGAGTACCTGAAGATAAAGGCACTGGAAGCGGACGTAGAGACAAAGGGAACGGAACAGTGAACGGATTTCATGTGGTACTGGTAGAGCCGGAGATTCCGCCGAACACGGGGAACGTTGCGCGGACGTGCGCGGCGACAAACTCGGCTCTGCATCTGATTAGACCGCTGGGGTTTGATGTGGACGACAAAACGCTCAAGCGCGCGGGACTTGACTACTGGCACTTCCTCGACCACGCAAACCTTCCCGGGGATTCCCGCGAGGACGACTATGGCCTGACGCGCTACGGGCAGCTCTACGACAACCTCGACGCGTTCTTCAAGGCAAATCCGGGGCGGTACTGGTACGCGACAACGCATGGCGGCATCCGCTACACGGACGTAGAATACACTCCGGGAGACTTTCTGCTGTTCGGGTCTGAGACGCGGGGTCTGCCGAAGCCGTTGCTCGCCGCGCATCCGGATCGATGCGTGCGCATCCCGATGCGGAACGACGCGCGGAGTCTGAACCTGTCGAATTCGGTGGCGGTGCTGCTGTATGAAGCGCTGCGGCAGACGGGATTTGACGGGCTGCGGTAAATATATAAAGATACGGTTGCTGTCTGGTTTGCAGGACAGCAACCGTGTTTTTTATCGAAAAAGAACCCTCCGGACATAGCCATCGCGTCCGGCAACACGCAGATTCCCGGTTATGTTTCATCATATCGCACACGCTCGACGGATACGCACTTTCCGGTCTCATCGTCGAGATCGAACAGTGCGCCGCAGAAGCATGCGGGGCCGTCGGCAGACTGAAAGCGGGTCATCATATCGCCGAGGAAGTAGGAGACACTGTCCTGTGCGCGCACGCCGATGACGCTCTCACGTGCGCCGACCATGCCGAGGTCGCTGATATAGCCGGTGCCGTTCGGGAAGACGCGTTCGTCGGCGGTCTGCACATGCGTATGCGTGCCCCATATGGCTGACACGCGTCCGTCCAGGTGGTAGGCCATCGCGAGTTTCTCGGATGTCGCTTCGGCGTGGAAGTCGACGACAATAAATTTCGTGCGCTGCGAGACCTCGCAGAGCAGTTGATCGATGACGGTGAAGGGGTTGTCGGGGATGAAGGACATATCGCAGCGGCCGATGAGGTTGATGACGGCGAGCTGACCGGAAGAGGTCGGGAGATAGGTGACGCCGCGTCCCGGTACGGAGGGCGCGAAGTTTGCCGGGCGAACGATGCGGTCGGAGGCGTCAAGGAAGTCGGTGATGGTCTTTTGTTTGAACGCGTGGTTGCCGAGGGTCAGCACATCGGCGCCGGCATCGAGCAGCGCGTTTGCCTGCTGCGGGGTGACGCCGAAGAGCGCGGCATTCTCGGCGTTGACAACGACGGCATCCGCGCTCAACTCCGCTTTCACGCCGCGCAGAAACTTTTCCACACATGCGACGCCGCACCTTCCGCTGACGTCGCCTAATGCAAGCACTCTCATACGCGTGCGTACCCTATGAGCGTACAGGTACCGCCGCAGAAAGCTCCGGAGCGTGTCCGGTCAATTTTAATGCCGACGGAGTGCAGATCGGACGGGCTGCTCTCTGGGAACGGCACGGTCAGCGCGGCGATCTGATGCGGGGCAGCGGTGGGTAACTCTTTCATATACAAAACTCCTGATTTATAGAGGTACGGCGGCGGTTTGGTATCAAGCCGCCGCCGTATATGAGGTTTTGTTACGCGGCAAAGTGCTCGTTGAGCTTCCTGACAAGCTCATCCGCGTCGGTTCCGTGAACTGCGCATGCCTGGGCAATGGTTTCGCCGCGCGATGCCGGGCATCCCAGACAGTGCATACCGATCTCAAAGAAGAATTTTGCGGTATTGATGTCGTGATCCAGGACTTCGCCGATGATGCTGTCCTTGGTAACTGTCATAAAAGCAGACCTCCCAATTTGTGATGTGCGTGTATTATACACCGAAAACGTGTTGATTACAAGAGGGAATAATCGACAATTATAGCTGTTCGGCGAGCGCTTTTATATAGCTTTTGAGCCAGTCACCGCACTTGGGGTTCGAGAGTGACAGCTCAATGACGCTTTGGAGGTAGCCTTCGAGGGAGCCGGTGTCGTAACGGGTACCCTCAAACGCGACGGCTCGCATATCGCCTCTTCTTGCCAATACAGCTAAGGCATCGGTGAGCTGAATCTCGCCACCATAACCGGGCGTGAGGTTTTCGAGTATGGGGAAGATATCCGGCGTGAGGACATAGCGCCCGAGAATGGCATAGTTGGAGAAGACCTCATCGGGCTTGGGCTTCTCAACCATATCGAAGACATTGAACACATTGTCATGCATGTGCTCGACGTCGAGGGAGCAGTAAAGCCCGATGTGGGACAGCGGGACGGTCTGCACGCCGACGGTGGAAAAGTTCTCCTCGTCGGCGACTTCGGCGAGCTGACCGATGACGGGACGCTCGGCGATCATGACGTCGTCGGCCAGGAGGACGGCGAACGGCTCATCTCCGACAAAGTGGCGTGCGACCCAAACAGCGTGTCCGAGGCCAAGCGTCTCCTTCTGGCGGACAAACGTGATGTTGGCGAGGTCGGCGGTATACCTGACAAGTGCAGCGTCCTCAGTTTTACCCACGCGCAGCAGGCGTTCCTCAAGCTCGGGATGGTAGTCGAAGTAATCCTCCATCGCGTCCTTGGCGCGGTTGGTGACGATGAGAATATCCTCGATTCCTGCGGCAACGGCCTCTTCGACGATATAATGGATGGACGGGCGGTCGCCGAGGGGGAGCATCTCCTTGGGGATGGTCTTCGTCACGGGGAGCATCCGGGTGCCCAGACCGGCGGCGGGTATAACAGCCTTGCGTATATTCACGTAAAACGCCTCTCTATATTATTTGTCCTGTTTCGGAAACAGGTTGGTATATGAAATCACTGCCAGCAGAGGCAGTCCAAGGACGGCACACGCTGCGATCTGTCCGAGCCCGACCTGACCGGCGAAGATCCAGAAGGTGGGAAAGAACGTCTCGAGCGGCACATTGACGAGTGTGAGCACGGCGCCGACGATGACGGCGTTGACGACGATCGGCGGCAGCGGAGCGAGCCATTTATTTCGCATTTTCGCGGTGAGCATGGCGGCGAGAAAGGTTGCGAGGGTACCGAAAATGATGTCCAGGATACCGGCGCCGCCGAGAAGGTTTGCAAACAGGCATCCGACAGTCAGCCCCACGATGCACATCGGTTCGAGATAGGGGAGCACCGTCAGCGCCTCGGCAACCCGGCACTGCAGCGGACCGAAAGAGATTGGCTGCAGCAGCAGGGTCAGCGCGACATAAACAGCGGCAAGCATTCCCTGACTGACGAGAACGCGGGCTTTATTCATCGTGCGTTCCGATGACAGCGATGTGCAGCTCATCCAGCTGCTTTTGGGTTACATAAGACGGAGCGTCCATCATCACATCCTGCGCGTTTTTGTTCATCGGGAATGGGATGATTTCGCGGATGGAGTTTTCGCCGGCGAGCAGCATGACCATACGGTCGACGCCGGGTGCGATGCCGGCATGGGGCGGCGCGCCGTAACAGAAGGCATTGTACATTGCCGGGAACTTCGCGCGCACGTCGTCCTCGCCGAGGCGTACCATCTTGAACGCCTTGATCATGATATCCGGGTCATGGTTGCGTACCGCACCGGAGGACAGCTCGACGCCGTTGCACACGAGGTCGTACTGATCGGCAACGATATCCAGCGGGTTGACTTCGCCGCGTTCGGCTTTTTCGAGGATTTCCAGACCGCCGCTGGGCATTGAGAAGGGGTTGTGGCAGAACTCCAGCTCTCCGGTCTCCTCGCCGATCTCAAACATCGGGAAGTCGACAATCCAGCAGAACGCATACTGCGCCTCATCCATATGTCCCGGAACCGCTGCGCCGAGCATCTTGCGGGCAACGCCTGCGGTCTTCAGTGCGGACGCCTTCGTACCGCCCGCAAACAGGATCAGACACCCGGGCGCCGCGCCCAATTTGCGCAACTCGTCCTCATGTCCCTGCAGGAACTTCGCGATTCCGCCCACGAGCGTGCCGGAATCCTCCATACGCACCCAGTAGGGCTTGGCACCGGCCTGTACTTCGACATCGGTGCACAGCTTGTCGATCTGCTTGCGGGTCAGACTGCATCCGGAACATACCACGGCTTTGACGCACTGCGCCTCCGCGAACGCCGGGAAGCCGCAGGAGGTGCCGAGGGCGGTTACATCTGACAATTCGAGGTCGATGCGTAAGTCGGGCTTATCAGAACCGTAGCGTTCCATCGAATCCTGATAGGTGATTCTGCGGAACGGCGGGTTGGACGCGATGTTGTAGGTACCGTATTTCGCAAAGATGGGCGGCAGCACCTGTTCGATGACATGAAAGACGTCGTCGCGCGACGCAAACGCCATTTCCATATCCATCTGGTAGAACTCACCGGGGCTGCGGTCGCCGCGCGCATCCTCATCGCGGAAACAGGGGGCGATCTGGAAGTAGCGGTCGAAACCGGAGGTCATCAGGAGCTGCTTAAACTGTTGGGGTGCCTGGGGCAGCGCGTAGAACTTCCCCGGATGCTTGCGTGCGGGGACGAGGTAGTCACGTGCACCCTCGGGTGAGGATGCGGTGAGGATGGGGGTGGTGATCTCAAGGAAGCCCTGCTCCGTCATCGCTTTTCTGAGCGCGGCGACGACGTTGCAGCGCAGGATGATATTCTGTTTGACTGCGGGGTTGCGCAGGTCGAGATAGCGGTATTTGAGGCGGGCAGTCTCATCGGCCTCACGGCTACGGTTGATCTCGAAGGGCAGCTCGTTGTAGTGGCAGCGTCCGAGCACCTCGACGGCGGTCGGGGCGATCTCGATGTCGCCGGTTTCCTGACGCGGGTTCTTGCTGCCGCGTTCCCGGACCAAGCCGTCGACGGCGATGGTGCTCTCTTTGGTGATGGAACGGAAACTGCGGATGAGCTGCTCATCCTCGAGCACAAGCTGGGTGGTGCCGTAGAAATCCCGGACGACGGCGAAGGCAAGGTTTGCGCCGACCTCACGCAGGTTTTCCAGCCATCCGCACAGGCGTACCATCTGGCCGACATGCTCCATACGAAGCGCGCCGCAGGTATGGGTTCTGTTCTGTGTCATACCGAAATATATCTCCCAAAAGTCTTATTAGAGAACCGCTTCGATGGTTGCGGCGGACAGGACGCATGGGGTCTGCTCACCGGTCTCCATGTTTTTGAGCTGTGCGGTACCGGCCTTCAGCTCATCGTCACCGACGACCATCGTATATCTTGCGCCTATTTTATCGGCGTACTTCATCTGCGCCTTGAGGGAACGCTCGCAGAGATCACGCTCGGCGGCAATGCCCATGCGCCGCAGGTCGAGAATCAGCTTCTGAACATGGTTCTCGGCTTCTTCACCGGTGGTCGCGATATAGATGTCAATGCTCTCTTCGCCCGGGATCGGCACGCCCAGCTTTTCCATAACCAGCAGCAGCCGTTCGAGTCCCGAACCGAATCCGAGGCCGGGGGTGGGCTTACCGCCGAGCTGCTCGACGAGACCGTCATAACGGCCTCCGCCGCAGACAGTGCCCTGCGCGCCGATGTCGTTTGAGATGAACTCGAACACCAGCCCGGTGTAGTAGTCAAACCCTCTGACGATCCCCGAATCGATCTGATAATCAACACCCATTCTCGACAACAGCTGGAGCGTGTTGTCGAACTCGGACTGACAGTCGCCACATAAGTAGTCGATGATGCGCGGCGCGCCCTCGGCGATCTTTGAGCAGATCGGAGATTTGCAATCGAGGATGCGCATCGGGTTGCGGTCTAGACGGCTGCGGCAGGTCTCGCACAGCTCGTCGACATGCGCGCGGAAGTATTCCCCGAGCGTTGCTTGATACGCCGGGCGGCACTTTGGGCAGCCGATGGAATTGATATGCGCGGTGATGTCGCGGACGCCCAGGCTCTTGTCGCGGATGCCCAGGCGCTTGAGGAAGGTATCGGCGAGAGAGATGACCTCGGCGTTTGCGGCCGGGGACTTCGCGCCGAAGCATTCGACGCCGAACTGCCAGTGCTGCCGATAGCGGCCGGCCTGGGGTTTCTCGTATCGGAAGAGGGGGGCGATGTAGTAACACTTGACAGGCAGCGCCTCATTGAAACCGCCGTGTTCAATCATCGCACGGACGACCGACGCGGTCCCCTCGGGACGCAGTGAGATGGAGCGCCCGCCCTTATCTTCGAAGGTGTACATCTCTTTTTGTACGATGTCGGTGGTATCACCGACGCCTCGGATGAAGAGCTCTGTATGCTCGAACATGGGGAAGCGGATTTCACGGTAGCCGAAGGATTTGGCGGTATCGCGCAGGACGCGTTCGAGATATTGCCATTTATAGGAATCTGCGGGCATAACGTCATAGGTCCCTTTAGGGGCCTGAACGATTACGGGCATCATGATTGCCTCCTCAGTAGGTTCTGGGCTTGGGCTGACGCTTGGGGTTGACAATATCGCGCCAGGAGAGGTCGCCGCGGTCGAGGCCGAGGACGAGCATTTCTGCTGTGGCGATATTGGTAGCCATAGGGATTGAGTGGAGGTCGCACAACCTCTGCAGCGCATGGACATCGGAGACAGTGCCTGGCGCTGCCATCGGGTCGCACAGGAAGATGACCATATCAATTTCGTTGTAGGCGACGCGCGCGCCGATCTGCTGATCTCCGCCTTGCGCGCCCGACAGGAATCGGTCGATTTTCAGACCGGTGGCTTCCGAGACCAGTTTCCCGGTCGTTCCCGTCGCGCAGAGATTATGCTTGGAGAGGATGCCGCAGTAGGCCATGCAGAACTGAACCATCAGTTCTTTTTTCTTATCATGTGCGATTAGGGCGATATTCATAAAACAACCTTCTTTCAGGCAGATAATATTTTAAATCTTCATCAGCGGCACGTCTTCGGAATCCAGACGCGCTGCAATGTTGCGAAAAGCTCTGGCGGCCGGGCAGCGGGGTTTCTGTCCGATGAGCTGACCCAGTGCGCCCGCGACAATGACCTGCTCGTCCTCGGGGATGACCCCTAAAAGCGGCAGACCCGCCATATCCATTGCGTCGTCGATATTGGGGGTATTGTTCTGTTTGATGACGCGCGGCCGGACGCGGTTGACGATGAGGCGGCAGTCGACAAATCCCATTTCCTCGAGCAGCGTGACGGCGCGGTCGGCGCTGCGCAGGGCGACGATATCGGGGGTGGAGACGATGAGGGCGCGGTCGGCACCGTAGGCAGCACGCCGGAAGTCGTCGCCGAGACCTGCAGGAGCGTCGATGAGGATGAAGTCGGCGAGGCCGAGCCGCTGCGCCGCGTCGGTCACACGCTGCAGCGCGTCCGGTACGATGCCCACAGGGGACATCGGAGCAGTCAGCAGCCACAGATCCTTTCGGTTCGGATGCTCGGCGACGGCGTCATTGAGTTCCGCACGGCCCTCGGCGACGTCTGTAAAGTCAAACAAGGCGTTTTCGTACATCCCGAGCGTCAGATCAAGGCTGCGTACGCCGACATCGGCATCGATCAGCAGCGTCTTCAGACCTCTTTCGGCGAGCGCTGCACCGACACCTGCTGTCACGGCAGTCTTCCCCGTACCGCCTTTCCCGGATGCGATCACGATACATTCCATCGGCTCTCACCGTTTTCCCCGGCATTTCCGCCGGTGTCCATAATACGTCTCTTATTATACACCTTTTTTGTTCTTTTCACAAGGGGTAATCGGAAAAATAATGAAAAGTTCACAATCCGCTCCGAGCATTATGTAACAGCACGGTTTTCCCAGCGTTTTGACTTAAATCGCGGCACAAAAAGTGCCGTTCTTGCCGCCCAGTCTACATACATCGCGATCCAGATACCCAGAAGTCCTCCGTCCATGACCACGCCGAACACCCACGACAGCAGCACGCGGATCACCCACATGATGATGAGAGATGACGTGACGGTATAGCGAACATCTCCGGCGGAGCGCAGCACAGACGCGAGCGTGAAGGCGGTCGACCACAGGAAGGGACTTGTGAGGACCATCGAGCGCGTGACGACGATCGACAGCCGGATGACATCGGGGTCAGTGGAGAAAAGTCCGACGAACCACGGCGTCGTGAACCACAGCGGGATGCAGACAATGAGCTGGAGGATGCTCGCGGCGAGGGTCGTGTACCAGCCGTGACGCCGCGCCTCCCGGAATTCACCCGCGCCGACGGAGAAGCCGACGAGCGTGATGGCGAGCGTGCACATCGCGTTGCCAGGGATTTCGATGAGCGAGACGACAGACTGGGTGACGGCGTTGGCGGCGATGGTGTAGGTGCCCATGCCGGTCATAAAGACCTGGACGATGAGCTTGCCGCCGTTGAACATCGCGGTATCCAGCCCCATCGGGACGCCGATGCGCAGAATCGGGAGGATGTCTTTCCAGACGATCGGGAAGAATTTCCGCAAGTGCAGCGGGAAGCCCGGGCGGAACATAAGCACGAGCATGAACGCGGCACCGGCGGCTCGAGCGGCAACGAGAGAGATCGACGCGCCTGTGACGCCCATCTCCAGGCCGTAGATGGTGATCCAGCACAGCAGCGTATTGACGATGTTGATGAGCAGTGCCGACGCCATCGGCATCCGGGTATTGCCGCAGCCTCGCATGGTGGCGCTCAACAGCGATGAGATCGCGGCGAAGGGCATCGACAGCGCGCCTGCGATGAGATAGATGCGCGCGGCGTCCAGGACCTCAGGCTCGGCGGCGCCGAACAGGAAGCTGAGGATGGGCTTGGAGAACAGCACCAGCAGCGCGGCAATCGCAACGGATACCATCAGCACGGCGGCGCAGAACTGACCTATGCACCTTTCTGCGCGTTCCTTCTGCTTTGCGCCGAGGAACTGTGCCGCGACTGCCGCGACACCCGACGCGATGGAGAACAATGTGAAGACGATGACGTTATTGAGGGCGTTGACGACGCCGACGGCGGAGATGGCGACGGATCCGGCGTGGCCGACCATGATGGTGGAGATGAAGCCGACGAAGGTGGACATTGCCTGCTCGGCGAGAATGGGGAGGTAAAGAAGAATGACACTTCGTTGGGTGAAGATGGCACGCAGTGCATGCAGGAATCTTCGAAACACGCACGGACCCTCCTGAATAGAAAATAGCGGGAAAAACGCAGGTATCAGCGGTTACCATAACGACTTTGAACGGCGAGGTTTACAAAGAGTTATCCCCATTATCCCCAGAGTTTTCCCCAATTTTGAACCGCGTGCGGTTCATCGGAAACGCGTTCATAATTTGGGAACCATCTGCATAACGCTTGTGAACCGGGAAGAATCAAAGGATCTTCTCAAAAATTATCCCCATTATCCCCAGAGATTTCCCCAATGGAACGGCAGGAAAACCGGGAACATAACAAACATGTGCGGGAGATTATGTTTCACATGAATACCGTTTGTAAAATCGATGTAAAACAGTGCGGCAAAAAGGCGTTCAGACGGTATGGGCTGGAGTAAAGCACGTTTATAATGTGTACCCGTGCTCGATGGACAGGGTCGCACGCGCATTGAGTCCGCTCCCGGCACGTTCTCCGGCGAGATATTCAAAATATGCCTGACAAGCGATCATTGCGCCGTTATCTCCGCACAGGGACAGCGGGGGGAGGTATAGGGATAGGCCTGCGTCGGCGCACTCTTTTGTCAGTCTTGAACGGAGGAAGGAGTTCGCCGCAACCCCGCCGGCGACCGCGAGCTTCGTCGCGTGTGTCAACCTTGCAGCCTCCATCGCACGCGGTACGAGCGTATCGGCGACGGCTTGGCAGAAAGACGACGCAAGGCCTGCACGGTCGAGCTTGACGCCGCGCTGTTGGGCATTGTGAACGATATTGCGTACGGCGGTCTTGAGGCCGGAGAACGAGAAGTCCAGCGGTGCGCCGTCGACGATGGCGCGCGGAAGTTTATATGCATGCGGGTCACCCATCCTCGCAAGCCGGTCGAGTTCGGAACCGCCGGGATAGGGCAGTCCGAGCACGCGCGCAGCTTTGTCGAACGCCTCGCCCGCCGCGTCGTCACGGGTTGTACCGAGCACGCGCAGATCGGTGTAGCCGCGCACGTCGACGAGCAGTGTGTGTCCGCCGGAGACGAGAAGGCAGCAGAAGGGCGGCTCCAGCTCGGGGAAGGCGATATAGTTGGCAGCGATGTGTCCGCGCATGTGGTGTACGGGGATGAGCGGTTTGTTTAACGCAAGTGCGTAGGACTTGGCGAAGTTGACTCCGACGAGCAGCGCACCGATCAAACCGGGCGCGTAGGTGACACCGACCGCGTCGAGGTCGTGTTGATCGACGCCTGCTATACGCAGTGCCTCGGATACGACGCCGCAGATGCCCTCGATGTGTTTGCGCGACGCGATCTCGGGAACGATGCCGCCGAAGACCGCGTGCATATCCGCCTGGGACAATACAACGTTTGATAAGATTGTACGCCCGTCCAGGGAGACCGCCGCGGCGGTCTCATCGCACGAGCTTTCAATCGCGAGAATCAGCATACCTTTATAAGCCGCCTTTCGCATCCCGGGTGCGGCTCATGATGACACCGTCCTCGACCGGGTTGTCGTAATAGTTTTTTCGTACGCGTAGTTCCTGAAAACCCTCGCCTGCGTAGAGTGCACGGGCGGGGGTATTACCGAAACGCACCTCTAAAAATACCGTGTTCACGCGCAGGTCATCCGTAAGTACGCGCAGAAGCTGCCGTGCGATGCCCATCCGCCGGTACCGGGGGCTCACCGCGATGCGCAGCACCTCGGCCTCATCGGGGATGACCGCCGCGCACAGATAGCCGCAGACGTCGCCGCCGCATATCGCGCAGGTTAGCTCCTCGACCGGCGATTCATATGACAGCCGCAGCGCATCTTCGTCCCACGGTGCCGTGAAACATGCCCGCTCGAGCTCAGCGAGCGCCGGGAGGTCGTCGGGTGTCACGCGCCGCAGCTCAACCTTTCGCGTCATACCAGTTCTCTCCCATGGAGGCATCGACTTTCAACTGTACGGACAATGACACCGCGCCCTCCATCTCCTCGGTCAGCAGCTTTTTGACCGTCTCGGTCTCCTCTCGCGGCGTTTCGACGATCAGCTCATCATGTACCTGCAGCACGAGCCGCGCCCTAAGACCTTCCCGCTTAAGCCGGTCGGCGACATTGACCATCGCGCGCTTGATGATGTCGGCGGCGGTGCCCTGGATCGGCGTGTTGAGTGCGACCCGCTCGCCGAACATCCGCGTGTTGCGGTTGGAGCTTTTTAGTTCCGGCAGCTCCCGGCGGCGTCCGAACAGTGTCGTGACATAGCCGTTCTCATACGCTTCCTTCTTCACACGTTCCATATAATCCCGCACGCCCGCATAGCGGTCGAGGTAGCGGGCAATATAATCCCTGGCCTCGGCGCGGGTGATGCCCAGGTCGCCGGCGAGGGAGTAGTCGGAGATACCGTAAACGATACCGAAGTTGACGGCCTTGGCGGCACTGCGCTGCTGCGGTGTGACGTCCTCGGGTGAGATGCCTGCGACGACGGCTGCGGTGGCGCGATGGATGTCAAAGCCCTTGCGGAACGCCTCAAGCATTGCGGTATCCTCGGCGATGTGCGCGAGCAGCCGCAGTTCGATCTGCGAGTAGTCGGCATCGACGAGCACCCATCCTTCAGGCGCAACGAACATCCGCCGCAGCTCCGCGCCCAACGCTTTGCGCACGGGGATGTTCTGGAGGTTCGGGTCTGTGGAAGACAGACGTCCGGTTGCGGTGACAAGCTGCTGAAGATTTGAATGGATGCGGCCGTCCTTCGGAGAGATGAAGCGCGGAAGTCCGTCGGCGTAGGTGCCGCGCAGCTTCGTGAGCTGGCGGAACTCGATGATATAAGGGATGATCGGATGGTCGTTTTTGAGAGCTTCCAGGATGTCGATATCGGTGGACCAGCCGGTCTTGGTTTTGCGCCCGCCGCGCAGACCCATGCGGTCGAACAGGAGCTCGCCGAGCTGCTTGGGAGAATTGAGATTGAACGTCTCACCGGCCTGCTCGTAAACCAAAGCTTCCAGCTCACGGATACGTGCCCCAAGCTTCTCGGAGTAGATATGAAGCTGTTCGGCGTCGACGAGGACACCGGCGTGCTGCATCCCGGCGAGGACACGGGTGAGCGGCAATTCGAGGGCACGGTAAAGCGTATCCATGCCAAGCGTGCGGAGTTTCTCGGGGAGTACTTCATATAAAGAGAGCACGGCGCGGCTCTGCTGCTCAAACGTATTCACAGCGTCCGCCGGACGGAACGGGGACAGCAGCACATTGAGGTCAGGCGCGGGTGCAGAAATACCGAGGAAGCGTCCGGCGACGGCGTCGAGGGTGACATCCGCTCCGGGGTCCAAAAGGTATGCGGCGACGGCGGTATCCTCAACAAACCCACCGCAGGGGATATCAAGCTCCATCGCCGCGAGATAGATGGGCTTTGCGTCATGCGTGAGTTTCGGGACGGAGGGGTCGAGCAGGCGCGTGACGGCGTCGCGGAAACCGGCTTCGTGCTGTAACAGCAGTGTGAAGTCACCGTTGCGCAGGACGCCGACTGCGTCGAGCGCACCCATGTTCAGGAAGACCATCGGCGCATCCGCAGAAGATTCCACAGGTACGGTCTGAGCAGGAACCGTGTCTTCCGCTGCTGCGGTCTGAGCAGATGCCGGGACGGTAACGCCGTCGCGGAGACGGAGCTGGACGATGAACCGGCGCAGCTCGAGCCGCTCAAACAGCGTGAGCAGACGCGGTTTGTCGATTCCGCGCAGCAGCGCGTCATCCGGCGTAAAATCGAGGGGCGCGTCACGTTCGATCTCGGCGAGGACGCGGGACATTTCGGCGCTTTCACGTCCGGCGAGCAGCTTTTCCCGCACGCCTTTTTTGATGCTCGGGTCGTCGATGTTGTCATACACGCCGCGCATCGTGCCGAACTTTTGAATGAGCATGAGGGCGGTTTTTTCGCCGATGCCCGGGACGCCGGGGATGTTGTCCGACGCATCACCCATCAAGCTCTTAACCTCAATCATCTGCGGCGGCGTGATGCCGTACTCCTCCATGATCTTCTCAGGCGTGTAAGGGATCGTGACGCTCTGGTGGTTGCGGGTGGTGATGTAGAGTACGGATGTCGTATCGTCGATCAGCTGGAAGCTGTCGCGGTCGCCGGTGACGATGACGCAGGTCCAATCGGGATCTTGCTCGCAGCGTTTGGAGATGGTGCCGATGAGGTCATCGGCTTCGAATCCGGCGACCTCGGCACGCGGAACGCCGAGTGCGTCGAGGATCTCGCGCAGCAGGTCGAACTGGGAGATCAGTTCCGGGGGTGTGGGGCGTCGTCCGGCCTTATAGTCGGAGAACTCCATATGGCGGAAGGTCGGGGCGTGGAGGTCAAAGCAGGCGAGGACGGCGTCGGGCTGCTCGTCGGCGAGAAGTTTGAGGTAGGAGGAGATGAAGCCGAAGATGGCATTGGTCGACTCACCGGCGCGGGTCGTCAGCGGCCGGATGGCGTAGAACGCGCGGTTGAGGAGACTGTTTGCGTCGAGCGCGAGCAGCTTTTTCATACGGGAACCTCCTGTATTTGATACAAAAACGCACGAGCGCGGACGTTGCCCACAAGCGGGCATTTCTTGCGCAAAGAAATGAATGCCATGAAACTATAGAGAGGAATCGTGTCCGCCTGTCTTCGCTGCAGCTCCACGCATGGGCATACAAATTCATGTCAGTATACCACACAGAAGCTCAAAAAGCAATCCCTTGTGTAAAATAATCACAGGATACACTAAAAACTATCATCCAAAAAACGTTACATCGTTGACATTCGCATATCCGCGCGGTATAATGAAATTACTTCATATATGAAAGGAGCGCGAGCCATGTACATCGGCAAACTGAACGCGGCATACACCTTCCTCCATCGCGGCACGGACCTGCACTTTCCGCCCGATACCCACGAGGGCGACGTCTATACCTGGAACTGGGACACGATCTGGGACACCGGCCTTGACATCCGGCTGACACTTCCGCAGGAGAGCTTCATCGGCAGCATCCGCGTCCCGCTGACGGACGACGCGGAGGTCAAGGCAGCGCATGTACTCGTCGACGGCAGTCCTGCCGGCAGCTATACCGCCGAGACGAACAAAACCGCATCGGGCATCCTCGACATCCCGGTCGGCGTCGAAGGTACGGAAGTTACCGTCCGTCTGGATGCGTATCTCAAGAAGATCGCTTTGGCGCTGCCGGTGATCCTCGGCGCGTACGAGGACGGTACACCCACCGTGTGGCCGTCGGTCAAACACGCGGCGTATACGAATGGTGAGCTTGCGTACACGGCGCTTGGGAAAGTCACGGCGGCGGGCGGTGAGGACGCGGACTTCGCGGCGGACTATCTCTCCGAGCGCATCAAAGAACGGCTGAATGTGACGTTCCCGGGCGGCGGCCGTGCGGATGTTGCGGTCGTATATGATCCGACGCTGACGGGCGAGACCTATCGCGTAAATGTCACTCGGGACGGAATAATGCTGACGGCGGGCACGCGTCTGACGCTGCTGTACGCGGTGGAAACGCTTATACAGCTCGGCGGGTCCAACGGCTTCCGGTACGCGGAAATCGAGGACGCGCCATATAAGCCGATGCGCGGCTTCCACTTCGGACTGCCGCCGCGTGAGGAGATGGACTTTGCCAAGCGCGTCATCCGCTATATCCTCATACCGCTGCGGTACAACCAGCTGTTTGTGGAATTCGCGGGGTGTATGCGGTTTGACCGTCATCCGGAGATCAGTGAGGCGTGGCTGCAGGGCAACGCAGCGGGGAAAGCCGGTACGCAGCCGCCATTCCCGCATGGTGAAATGTGTGCCGGCGGGAAGCTCCTCGAGAAGGACGAAGTACGCGCGTTTTTGAATCACGCAAGGGCTTACGGCTTCGAGATTATTCCGGAGGTGCAGAGTTGGGGGCATACGCAGTACATCACCTATGCGCACCCAGAGATTGCAGAAGTCGCCGACCAAGAGGACGTATTGGTGGACACGCGCGGCACCGATCAGCGTCCGGCACAGTTCTACGCACACTGCTACTGCCCGTCGCACGAGGAAAGCTACCGCATCATCTACGACATCATCGACGAGATTGTCGAAGTCGCGCGTCCGCAGCGGTATGTCCACATGGGCCATGACGAGATCTACGACATCGGCATCTGCCCGCGCTGCCGTGACCTGGACCACGCGGATTTGTACGTGAAGCACGTCACGTCGATGCACGACTATCTTGCGAAAAAGGGTTTGGGAATGATGATCTGGTCGGATATGCTGCATCCGACGGAGCGCTACAAAACACCGCCCGCAATTCGCCGCCTGCCGCGCGACATCATCTTCCTCGACTTCATCTGGTACTTCCATTTCGACCTCGACATGGAGGATCACTTGCTGCCGTTCGGGTACAGAATCCTGATGGGCAACCTCTACAGCTCACATTACCCGCGCTTTGAGAGCCGTATAGCGAAGGAGGGGATGCTCGGTGGGCAGGTATCGACCTGGTGTCGCTTCGATGAATACACGCTGGCAAAGAAGGGAAAGTTCTACGATTTGATGTACACGGCGGAGATGCTGTGGAATCCTCTCTACAAAGAAGGACTGCGGGAGGTATACGCGCATTTCCTCTCCGACAAACTGCTGCCCCGGATGCGTGACGAGGTACGCGGCGTAAAGACCGGCACATGGACGAAACTGCCGGTCACGGGCTGCGGATGCGGTGTCCCGAAGGCGGTTGCGGAGGTCTGCCCGGATGCGGTGACGGTTGGAAAAGGTGTAACGGTAGCGGTACACGCGAGATGTGCGGCGCTGCGATTTGCGCATACGACGGCGTGGAATCTGCCGCGCGCGGCATGGAAGCCGTTGGAGCAGATCGGAAGCTACGAGGTGCGCTACACCGACGGAAGCTCCGAGACGATCGCGGTGGAGTACGCGGGGAACGTGATGGCATGGAACCGGCGCTGGGGACAGCCGCTGCCGCAGCAGTATTACCGGCATCAGGGATATATTGCGACGTGGTTCTCCGATCCGGTCATCCGCGCGAAGGATGCCGGCGGCGGCGACGTGACGGTGCTTGCGTACCTGTGGGAGAATCCGCACCCCGAACGGGAGGTTGCGGAGGTCGTGTGTCACGAGAACGCGCAATCCGCAGCCGGTCTGATTCTCGCGGGCGCAGATGCGCAGATCATCCGCGTATAGCAACTGTGTATCCAAATGATTACGGAATCGTGTTTTCCGTGTAAAATCCGCATGTCCTCTTGACAATCAGGCGGTGAAGTGTTAAACTTGATAGAAAGGAATCACACCCCATAATATTCAGCGAATAAGTCAATTATCCGGAGGAAAGTACTATGATTGTCGACGCACACAACCATGTAGACTGGCATAAATACAACCTCGACAGATTTTTGGCGAATATGGATCAGTACGGAATCGACAAGACATGGCTGCTGACCTGGGAATCGCCGGCGGACGAATACACGCCGGAGTACAACCATGTTGTCAACGTCGACGCGCTGACGGACGGCGGACCGATTTCCTTCGCCCGGACACTTTCGTACATTGAGCGCTGCCCCGACCGTTTCGTGTTCGGCTTTGCGCCGGACCCGCGCCGTCCGCAGGCCATCGACCGGCTGCACTCGGCCATCGACCTTTACGGCGTCAAGGTCTGCGGTGAGGTCAAACTGCGCATGATGTACGACAACCCAGACGCCATCCGTCTGTGGCGCTTTGCCGGTGAGCATGGGCTGCCCGTCACCTTCCATTTCGACTATGAGCTGGGCGAGGGCAAGACCAAGTACCCGCGTCCGAATTACTGGTACGGAGGCGGCATCGACTGCCTCGAGCGCGTGCTGAAGCTGTGCCCCGAGACCAACTTCCTCGGCCACGCGCCCGGGTTTTGGTCACACATCTCCGGCGATGACCGCTTCGATAAGGAAGGCTATCCGAAAGGTCCCGTTCTGCCCGGCGGACGTGTGATCGACCTGCTCGAGAAATACCCGAACCTCTACTGCGACCTTTCTGCCGGCTCCGGCTGCAACGCAATATCCCGTGACCCGGCGTTCGGGAAGAAGTTTCTCATCACCTGGCAGGATCGCTGCGTATACGCCCGCGACTACTTCGACAACATCCATCAGGAGTTCATCAATTCCCTGAACCTCGACCAGAGCGTACTCGATAAGATTTATTATAAGAACGCGCTGCGGCTGACCGGAGAGAATGTGTAAACATTGAACATATGGGGGATGCGCTTCATCCCCCACAGGATCCTCTAAAAAGGTGGTGATCGAGTGTCCTGCCTGTTTACCGACCGCGCCGAGTATTCCAATACCAACCTTTTGACCTTTGCCAACAACGGCAACGACACCAATCTGCCCTTCTTCTTTAAGACAAGGACGAACTGTCAGCTGATCCCGCATAGGCATGACTATCTGCAGTTTGTGTATATCCGGAAGGGCCAGCTCACACACGTATGCGGCTCAAACATCGCCGACCTGCGCTGCGGAGACCTGCTGCTGATGCCGCCGTATATCCCGCACTATTTCATCCCGATTGCCGGGCGTCCGTTCGAGCTGATTGAGTTCGAGTTCGAGGCGTTCTTCATCGACAGCTGTCTGACCTCCGGCATTGCCTACGACGGTGTCGACGCGCTCGAATGGCTGGAGAAATACACCAGCGGCCACAACTTCCCACTGGCGTCCCTGACCGGTGCCTCACGCTTCGAGACAGAGAATACCATCGACGAGATCGAACGCGAGTATACCGGCCGTACACCCGGTTTCCAGAGTGTCATCCGCGCCTGCGCTTTGAAGATGCTGACGCTGCAGCGGCGTGCCATCCTCACACAGAACGAAAATGACGGAACCCATCTTCTCTATGAGCGGCACCGCGAGGTCTTACTGCGGTCGCTCGACTTTATCCGCGAAAACTACACCCGCGATATCTCTGTGCAGGACGCGGCGGCAGTCGCCATCATGAGTCCGTCGTACTACCGCCACTATTTTAAGCTGCTGACGCATAAGACCTTCACCGAGTACCTCAACGGTCTGCGCATATCGCATGCAATCACGCTCATCCGGGACAATCCGCGGATGAAGATCGTGGACATCTGCTACGCCGCGGGTTTTTCGAATATAAGCCATTTCAACCGTACGTTTCTGAAGATCGCGGGAGTGACGCCGAAGACTTTTCGCAGCTCGACGGTGTTGGGTACGGACGGCACACCCGATCTGCGCGACGGCATATAAGGAAAAAAACATGAAGATAAAGAAAGCGGTGCCTATTATGCTCGCGCTGCTGACGCTGCTGACCTCCTGTACAGCGCCGGTCACGCAGCATACACCGCTGACCGTTGTCGGCACCGGCGAAGCGACGACGACTGCCTCAACGTCTGCGACAACCGAGACAACTACGGCGTCAACAACGGTACCGACCGCAACGACCGGTGTGACGACCGGCACACAAACTTCAACACCGCAGACGAAGAGGACAACTGCGGCGACCACTCCGTCCACGGTGGTTACGGGACACGAGGATGTCAGCGCACGCTTTGAAAAGATGAGCGTGGAGGAGAAGGTCGGACAGCTCTTTGTCGTGCCGATCAGCGGCGTATCGCTGGGGATGAAAGACCGCGAGCTGCTCAAGAGCTGCTCGTTTGGGAATGTAATCCTGTTCGGCTCGAATATACGGGACGCGTCGCAGCTCTCGAAGCTGACGACGGCAATTCAGGATGAGATCACGGCAAACACCGGCCTGCAGCCTTTTATTGGCGTCGACCAGGAGGGTGGGACAGTACAGCGTCTGCTGTTCGCTACGACCTCTCCGCCGGCGATGGCGGTAGGCGCTACAAGAAAGCCCGCACTCGCAAAGAAGCTGGGTATGCTGATGGGCGAGCAACTCCTCACGCTCGGCATCAACGTCAACTTCGCGCCAGACGCGGACGTCAACTCGAACCCCGACAACCCGGTCATCGGCGACCGCTCGTACAGTGAGGACGCGAAGACATGCGCAAAATTCGTGTCGGCATATGTCGAGGGCCTGCAGTCGGCGGGCGTGCTGGCGTGCGCGAAGCATTTCCCGGGTCACGGCGACACGTCGGTCGACTCGCATAAGACGCTGCCGACGGTAACGGGCGACCGGGAGCGTCTGGATACGCTGGAGCTGGTACCGTTCCGCGCGGCGATCGAGGCTGATGTCGCGATGACGATGGTGGGGCATCTGCTGGTACCGGCGCTGACGGACGATGGGCTGCCGGCATCGCTGTCACAGGATGTCATCGAAGGGACACTGCGCGGAGAGATGAATTTCTCAGGTCTGGTAATCACCGACAGCCTATCCATGGGCGCAATCACGGAAACCTATGGGCTGGGACAAGCGTGCGTGATGGCAATCAACGCAGGTGCGGATCTGCTGTGCTTGAACAGCAGTGCGAAGGAGATTGAGGAAGCGTACAATACGGTACTCGCGGCGGTCGAAAAGGGGAAAATCTCACAGGAACGTCTGGATGACGCAGTGCTGCGGATTCTGGACGCAAAGGAAGAGTACGGTATCTTTGAGAGTCCGCGCCCGTCGGAGGAGCTGCCGTCTACGGAGGAATATGACGCGCTGTTGACGCAGATCGCGGAGGAGAGTCTGACGCTGATGTTCGGTACGAGCCGTGTATTCGACGCGTCGCGGACATTTGTGATCGCGACGGAACCGTATCGTGACGTTTTGACGACACAGACGGAAAATCTGGGAGCGTATCTGACACGCAACTACGGTTGTGCGTCGACGGAGATCGAGCGTAAGCCCGACGGTTACGCGCAGCAGATGGCGCTCGACTCGGCGAAGCTGTACGAGACGGTGGTGCTGGCAGTATCCGGGGAAGGGTGTCTGGAGCTTGCGCGGATACTGGGCAAGCGCAAGCTCAGGCTGATCATTGTCGTGATGGACGATCCGTATACGGCGCGGGAGTACATGGAGTGCGGCGCAAAAGTGGTGTACTGTGCGTATGAGAACACCGACTACGCAATCCTCGCCGTGGCGAAGGCACTGACCGAGGGTACGGCGAAGTAGAGTGGATGCTTCTCGCAGAGACACGGCGCACCGTATCCCTGCAGATGCATAACAAGAGCCGCTGTGAGAAAACACAGCGGCTCTTGCCATATCCCGGAGGTCTTATGCGCGGAAGGCTTCGTCAACCTTTTTATACGCGGCGAGGGTGTAGGCGATGTCCTCATCGGTCCAGCTCTCGTTGATGTAGAGGTTATACTGGGTATCGGTGACTTCGATGGCGTTGGGGATGGGGAAGTCGCGGTTCATCGTGCCCTTATACTCGGGGCTGGTCCACGGGAAACCGTGGGTACCGAACGCACGGCGGTTTTTGAACCAGTCGAAGGTGGACGGCAGCGCGGCTTTGTAGTTGAGGGAGACATTCGCACCTTCGGCGGCGAGCGCCTTGACGTACTCGTCCTTTGTGCAGCTCAGCCCTTCAAGGTTGACGCCCAGACGCCAGAACCAGTAGACGCTCTCGGCACCGTCGACGAGTTTCGGAATCATGACCGACGGGATGTCGGCGAATCCGGCGGCAAGCTTTGCGGCGACCTTGCGGCGGTCCTCGCCGAAGCGCGGCAGCTTGCGCAGCTGGACACGTCCGATCGCGGCGCCGAACTCCTGCAGGTTGCAGTTGAGTGAGGCGATGCAGTTGGTGGAACCTTCCGGAAGACCGAAGGGCTTGCCGCGGTCGGCGGCCTGACGGACCTTCCAGTACATGTCTTGATCCTTGGTGTAGACGAGACCGCCCTGACCGCCGGTGCAGAAGTGCTTGCCAAACATCGTGGAGAAAGCGCCGAAGGCGCCCCAGGTGCCGACGGGCCTTCCATCGAGCTTAGCAAGGTGGGACTGCGCGCAGTCCTCGATGACCGGGATACCCTTCTCATTGGCGAGCTTCATGATCTCGCGCATATCGGCCGGTTCACCGGCAATGTGCGGGACGATGATGGCGGCGGTGAGGGGAGTGATGAGCTTGGCAATCTCCTCGGCGGAGGTGTTGTAGGAACCCTTCTCAACGTCGGCGACGGCGGGAATGCAGTTGCACATGAGGATGGGCATGATGCCGCCGGGGTCGGTGATGGCGCCGACAATGACCTCGGAGAACGGCTCGGGATTGAGTGCGCGCAGAGCGACGTAGACAGCGTTGGTACCGCCGTTGACACCGTCCGTATAGCCGCCGCCCAGCAGCGCGGAAAACTCACGGCAGAGGGCTTCTTCTTCGGGACCGTTGTAGCCGACGTTATTGCCGGTTTCAATGGCACGGTCAATCAGGGCGTTGAGCGCGGCCTTCTCACGGCCGTCGGTGGCGTAGCGTGCGGAGCAGGGACGCGGTATGGCTTTCGCACCGCCGTTGATGGCAAGATCTGCTTTGGTCATAACAGTAACCTCCCGTACAATGATCCATTGATAAGCGAACATCAGGAACCATATATTCAGTATAACACAAACGCACCGTTCCCACAAGAGTATTTTGATGAGAAAATAATACAATTCGCGCGTTCTCTCTTGAAATCAAGAAAAGAATGCGATATAATGTAGAAAACTCACATAGGGAAAGGTGAATATTCCATGCTGTTTCGCAAGAACGCCGTCATTGTCTTCCAGGGAGACTCCGTCACAGACGCCGGCCGTACGCGTCCCGACTCTCACGGCTTCGGGCAGGGTTATCCCGCGATGTGCGCCGGGATGCTGCGCTCACTCTACCCGGACTACGAGCTGACCATTTACAACCGCGGCATCGGAGGCAACCGCGTAGAACATCTTGTTGAGCGCTGGCAGCAGGATACGCTCGAGCTGCGCCCCAATGTTGTCTCCATCCTCATCGGCATCAACAATGTCTGGCACCCGTACGCGAATCCGGAGATCCCCTACGACATCGTGAAGTTTGAAGGGGACCTCGCGCGCATCGTGGAGCAGACCGTCCACTACGGTTCAAAGCTCGTGATGCTGGAGCCGTTCGCGTTCCACCACGGCTGTTTCCCGGAGGAGTGGCGCGTGCGGTTGTGGGAGGTCAACCAGGTCGTACGCCGCATCGCGCTGCGCTACGCCGACGCGTTCATCCCGCTCGACGGCATCTTCTATCAGGCGGCTGTCTGCTCGTCACCCGCCTCGCTGACCGCCGACGGCGTGCATCCGACCTTCGAGGGCCACCGACTCATTGCGCAGGAATGGATGAAGGCTGTCGCGAGCTGACGGGCGAGTGAGAAAGCTGCGTGCAGGTCGCACCCACCGCGTCGGTGAAGAAGCACAGGATCACTTTTTTCACGAACAGTGCGGCGCGGTGGGTATTGATGAAGCGCAGCTTTACCAACTCTGCAACGTTTGATCAATCATGACAGCAGAGACGCGGGGATGAGCACCTCCCGCCCGCAGTGTTCGGCGAGGACGTCGCGGACATGGTCGATGCGTTCACGGCGGTCGAGGGTACGGCAGTCCCAGCGCATGTCGAGCTGCACGGGTGCGTCCTCGGGGATCAGACGTATGGCACGGATGCAGAGGGAACGTATGTTCTTGTACCAGTCATACTGACGCCGGAACAGCTCGTACCCGGTCTGCGCGATGGTGAGCGCGTCGCGGGTAGGATGGGGAAGAGGACATTGGAACTGACGTATCACAAGGGTATTGTCACGCACGGACACCTGTACGCTTGTCGCCGTGAGTTTTTCCGCCCGCAGACGTTTTCCCACGTCCTGCGCGAGACGGTAGAGCATTGTATAAACCTGCGCGTTCTCGGTCAAATCGGCGCGCGGCGTATCGCCCTTCCCGACGCTTTTGACCGGCGGTGTCTCGTCCATGTGCATCACGCGGCTCTGGTCTAACCCATTGGCAAAGACCCACAGCAGCGCGCCGTTCTTCCCGAACTTGCGCTTGAGATACTCCGGGTCGGTTTCCGCGAGCTGCCCGAGCGTGTGGATGCCCAGGTTCTCGAGCTGTCGGTAGGTCGAACGTCCGACGCCGAGCATCTCCGACGCCGGCAGGCTCCAGAGCTGTTCGCGGAAGGTCTCCTTGGGGATGACCGTGACGGCGTCGGGCTTCTTGAGGTCCGACCCGAGCTTCGCGAAAACCTTGTTGAAGCTGACACCGACGGAGACGGTCAGGCCGGTCTCGTGCTTGACGCTTTTACGAATATCGTCGGCGATGCGCGGCCCGGGTCCGAAAGCGGACTGCGAGCCGGTGACGTCGAGCCACGCCTCATCGATGCCGAACGGCTCGATGAGGTCGGTGTAGCGCGCGTAGATCGACCGTACGCGCCGGGCGTAGTCGAGGTAGCGGTCATGATGCGGCGGGACGATGGTCAGCTCCGGGCACTTGCGCTTGGCCTCCCAGACCGCCTCGCCGGTGAGGATGCCGAAGCGCTTGGCGAGCTGATTCTTCGCCAGGACGATCCCATGCCGCTCCTCGACACTGCCGCAGACCGCCGTCGGACGAGCGGCAAGCGACGGGTCAAAGAGTGTCTCGACCGACGCGTAGAAGTTATTGAGGTCGCAATGCAGGATTTCTCGCTCCAAAGTGGTTCACCCCTTGACAAACGGAGGCTCATGCATTATACTTGAAACAAACTTCACATTGTGTATAGTATACACGCACAACATTCATTTGTCAATAGAAAACAGAAAATACATTCATAATAATCAGAAAGGTGAAAGACGAATGACGTTCGGGGATAAGCTGCGGGCGCTGCGCAAGTCGAAGCGCATGACGCAGAAGGAGCTTTCACAGACTTTAGGGCTGACATCGCGGACGCTGATCAACTATGAGCAGGGGATTTGCATGCCGAAGAAGGCGGATGTGCTGCTGCGCATCTCAAATCTGTTCGGCGTGCCGGTGGACGCGCTTCTGCACGACGATACGCCGATTGCGGGGATTACGGACCAGCCGCCGGCAGATGTGCGGCGGTTTCTCGAAGAGGCGTCGGCGCTGTTTGCGGGCGGGAAGCTCGGGGATGAGGATCGGGAGCTGGTGATGCGCGCGATCCGTGAACTGTATGAGGAATCCCGGGGTGCGTGTGGGGAGAAGGAAAAGCATGAGCCTGCCTAAGCGTGTAATCGAGGATGAGGCCGACCGGCTGATCGAGCAGTGCGGCTCACGCGAGCCTTGCGACCTTGCGGAGGCGGCGGGCGTGCAGGTGCGGTTCAAGGAGCTGTGACGGCTGCGCGGGTTTTATCTGCGCATAGGGGATGACCGCTACATCACCGTCAACGCGGCGCTCGGGGAACAGGAGCGGCGTCTGATTGTTGCGCATGAACTGGGGCATGATCTGCTGCATCAGGCGCAGGCGGAGTGTCACGCGTTGCTGGAGTATGCCCGCGCGACCGGCGGAGACCGTACGGAATATGAGGCGAATATTTTCGCGGCGGCAGTGTTGATCTCCGACAGTGATGTGCTCGAGCACGCGGGGGACAGTCCGCAGACGCTGGCGGCATATCTCGGGCTGCCGGAGGAGCTGGTGGCGATCAAGCTGCAGTCGATGGCGGCGCGCGGCTATCCGGCGCTGTGGCAGAGCTGCCGCGCGGATTTTCTCGCGGGATGACAGCGGAATCATAGGATTTACTTCATATGTCGACGCGGTCATCGCTTTGATCGAACATGAGAAAACAGAGGAAGAAAGATATGTCACACAAGACAAAGCTGATGTTTTTCTTCGATACGGAGGATTTCACCGCACCCAAAAGTGCGGACGCAATCCTCGAGCTTGCGACGATACTGACGCAAAACGGCATCCGCGGGCATTTCGCGGTGGTGGGTTTGCTGGCGCGTCAGCTCGCCGCGTGGGGACGGTTTGACGTGATCGAGGCACTGAAAAAGCATGAGATCGGCTCGCACACCTACGGCCACAGCCTTCACCCGGACATCTGTGAACAGACCGATTGCAAGGACTTCGACACGGCGTATCTGACGGCGGCGAAGTCGGAGTGCGAGGGGCTGGGGATGCTGCACGCGGTGTTCGACCGTGACCGCTGCCTGTTCGCGGTACCGCCGGGAGACAGCAAAAGTTACGTGGCGATGTACCTGTATGCCGATCTGGGGATCCCGTTTTACTGCGATACGGTGATTGTCGACGAGAAGTGCAGCGCGATCAACTACTGCAATGCACGCCACATCGCCTATACGGACGCGGTTGAGAGCATCGCGTTCGGTCAACCGCGCCGTGAGCTGCCGGACATCCTCGACGGTTTTGCAAAGAAGGATTACGTGATCGTCTACACACATCCGAACATGGCAGAGCATCTGCAGTTCTGGGACGGTGTGAACTATATGCGTGAGAATAAACACGCGTGGGGCGAGTGGGAGATGTGCCCGCGGCGGACAGCCGAGGAGACCGCGCGGTACTATGCCACCTTCCGTTCGCTCATCCGGATGGTAAAGTCCGACGACCGCTTCGAGATCACCGATCTGCGCACACTGGAAGAAAATGAGCGGCCGCGCAAAGATGTGACGCCTGCACTGCTGCCGGTGATGCGGGAGGCGCTCTCACGGGAGCTTGCACCGCTGGACACACCGTCGCTGTCGGTCGCAGACATGTTCCTTGCATGCGTGAGCTTTCTGCGCGGTGCGGACAGATATACGCCAGAGAAGGTTTACGGCTTCCTCGAACCGCCGTATGCGGTGACAGAAGACGTGACAGTGCGTGCGGAGGATGTACGGACGGCAGTGCGGGAGATCGACGTGACACGGTTTCTGCCGGTCAGGATACGCGTGGGGGCACATGATCTTGGGCCTGCGGACTTCCTTTACGCGATGATCGATACGCTGACGGGTGCGCAGAACGTGACGGTGACGCCGCGCGTGCAGATGAACTCGATCGCGGCGTTTCCAAAGCTTGAGAGGTTCACCGTTCGCGGCACCTGGGTACATACGCCCACGCTGCGGGACGACTACCTTTCCGACCGCCTCAGGCTGCAGGCATGGACACTGCGGTACAGCGAGTCAATGACAGCGCAATAGACAAAACAGCGTGCGTTATTTTGGAACGCACGCCGTCTTTTTATCTTGACATGGGAAGGCAGGTATGTTATACTTACATTGATTTCGGCATAGATGAGATATTATAGAATATGTTCATCCATGCTGAATGAAATGCGGAAATCCATTGATCCAAAAGGAGTGAAAACATGGCAGACTTTAAGGAAAGTGTCCGTAAAGCGGCAAGGGCGGCACTGGCGGACTTCGTGGGCTTTGCCGGACGTGAACGTTTCGAGGACTTGGACGCGGTGAAGAATCCGTTCAGCCTGTTCCCGGAGGCGAAGACAGTCGTCGTGATCGGCCGGCGTATCACAAGAGGGACACTGCGCGGGATCGAGGAGGGCGTCAACTTCGGAGACTACGGATCGTTCGGGCAGGGCTGGCTTGCCAACGAGTTCGTGGCCGAGACGCTCTACGAGACCGCAACGGCGATCGAGCGCATGGGCTGGGAGGCGATGCCATTGACGCCCGGGCTGCACACGGGTGTTGCGGGCGTGAGCGGGCCGTGCGACCCGGACTTCAACTACTGCGCGGTCGCGGCAGGTCTTGGTGAGATCGGCATGTCCGGTGAGGTACTGACTCCGCGCTTCGGACCGCGTCAGCGCTTTGCGATCATTGTCACCGACGCGGAGTGCGAGAGTGACCCGCTGCTGGAGAAGCCCGTCTGCACTAAGTGCGGACGCTGTGCGGCGATCTGTCCGCTGAATGCTTTGGGGCCGGAGATCACGGACATAAACGTTGCGGGAAAACATATGCCGGTGTACACATGCAACATCCGTGCGTGCGCGAAGTGTCAAAATGGTGCCGCGAAGGCAGGGTACATGGAGACCGTGATGTACGGCGCGGTGCGAGAGACCGTCGAGGGAATCGACCGCAAGGCCGCCGTATGTACGCGCACATGTGTGGCAGCGCTGGAAGATGTGGTGGAGAACAAGCTTGATCTGAAGTTCCGTCAGCGTGAGGTCTGGCGCAAGAACGAGTTCGGTGAGATTCTGCCGCCTGTACCGGCGGATGAAGCGTAAGGGAGGCGTGGAGAAATGAAATTGACTTCTGCTATGATCAAGGAGAAGGCGAAGGAACTGGGCATTGACCGAATTGCCATCGGTTCCATCGATCGTTACAAAGACGCGCCGCCGCTGATGAATCCGCTGAACTACTTCCCGGAGTGCAAGTCGATCATCATGCTGGCACAGCGCATCCCGCGCGGTACCTACCGCGGTATCCTGTCGGGTACGCATTGGCACAACTACACATTCTACTCTTACAACAGACTGAACACATTGTTCCGACCGAAGCTGACGTACGCGATGTGCTGCTTCATCGAGGACTGCGGAGCAGAGGCGATCCCGCATTATCCGGCGGTGGCGGAGCGCATGGGCGACGGCGATCCGGTGGTACCGGGACGGATGCCAAACGTCGCGATGAGCGTACGCATCATGGGCATGGGCGCGGGTCTGGGCGAGATGGGCTACTCAAAGGTGTTCATCACGCCGGAGTTTGGGCCGCGTGTGCGTCTCGGCATGATCATGACCGACGCGGTGCTTGAGCCTGACCCGATCATTCCGACCGGGACGCTGTGCAACCACTGCGGAAGCTGCGTACGGGAGTGCCCCGGCAACGCGATTCCGCCGGTCGGCAAGCTGCAGAACACGGTCCACATCAAGCTGGGCGAGGAGGATGTGTACTGGGGCGACGTCGACATGGGCCGCTGCACGCTGACGCATCACGGACTGAACAACCGCATCTCGCCGTTCCTGAAAAAGGATATGCCGAACCTGGAGTACGACGTCTGCGAGTCGAACGTAACGGAGGAGGAGGCGTACCGGCTGACGCACGCGCTGGTAAACAAGCGCTGGGGCGGCGTATACGACCGTCCGGACGACTTCATGATTCACTACTACGGCTACATCACGAGCCATGTCGGGTACTTCGCGATCTGCGGCGCGCGCGGCTGCATCTGTGCATGCGCGGATACTCTGGAGCGCAGGAAAGCGATTAAAAATCTGTTTGTCAATCCGCTGATCAAGCGCAAGCTGTGGCTGATCGACGTGAAGACGAAGGAGAAAACAGGAGCGATCAACCTATGGCGTGAGCAGGGGCTTGACCGGAAGGATCCGACGCTGCGGCAGAACGAGTACCGGCACGCGGCAGGATACAAGCACAACTACGCGGTGAAGGAGGAGAAGTAAGATGCTGACAAAGGAACAGATACGCGCGCGGGCCGGTGAACTTGGCATCGACCTGATTGGCTTTGCGGCGAAGGATCGCTTCGAAGGACAGCCGCCGGAGCGTGACCCGAAGTCGATCTTCGCGGAGTTCGAAACGATGATTCTGATAGGCCGGATGGTTCCGCGCGGCAGTCTGCGCGGTGCAGCGGAGGGTACGACCTTTGCTTCTTACGGGAACTTCGGCTGCAAGATGCTGGACGATCAGTTTGTGGCGACAGCAACGTACAATCTGGTACGGTTTATTGAAGACAGCGGCTACGAGGCATGCCCGATCTTCCCGAACCCGTTTGCAATCAACAACATGGGCGTACCGGTCGAGCCCGGGAAGCCGGCGCCGAACGTAACTCCGGACTTCGACTACGCGGCAGTAGCATGCGGACTGGGCGAGCTGGGCATGAACGGGATGTTCCTGTCGCCGGAACTTGGCCCACGTCAGCGGTTCCAGATGATTCTGACGGATCTGCCGCTGGAGTCCGATCCGTTATACGACGGTCCGACGCTGTGCGACCGCTGCGGCAAGTGCATGGAAGCGTGTCCGCTGCACGCGCTCGACCTCGGAAAGACCGAGACGCGCGAGATATGCGGGAAGGTGTTTGTCTGCGGCAGCTATGACAATACGCTGTGCCGGGAATGCCTGAACGGTGGGACGCCGAACCGTTTGCATCCGAAGGGAGAGCCGGACCGTATGGCGGCGGCGTGCAATCGTGCGTGCATCCGTGCGCTGGCAGAGCGCGGCATCGGGAAGATGAACACGGGATTTGTACCGCTGAAGGATTGGCAGAAGGACCGCAAGGGTCGCGTTCTGTAGGAAATGACAAAAACCGTGGGGGCTTATGAAGGCTCCCACGGTTTTTGTGTCGAAAATGCTTGACATACGCGTATTATCAGTTATACTATTTATATACATCACACGAAATAGGGATACCCCATACGCAATATTTGCGCACGACATGCTTGGGATGGTCTGCACATGTCTGCGGAAGATAAGTTGCCGACCGGCGCGCTTCTGACACATGAGTGGGATTTCGAAAAGCTCCCTGAGACGGACACGGCGGCCAAGTGCGGCGAGGTCTTCAAGGGACAGGTTGAGATGAATGGAGGAAAAACGGATGACATCACAGGAACGTATTCGCAGAATGTTCGAGCACAGGGAAGCCGACCGCGTGCCGATCATCGACAGCCCGTGGCGCGGGACGATTGCGCGATGGGAGCGCGAAGGCATGCCCGCGGGAACGGACTGGAGCGACTGGTTCGGCGCGGACAAGTGGGCGTTTTTTTCATGCGACACATCGCCGCGCTGCCCGGTGAAGGTACTCGAAGAGACCGACCGCTACGTCATCACGACGACGGCGTGGGGAGCAACACTCAAAAACTTCAAGCATGAAGATTCAACACCTGAGTTCCTCGACTATACCTATAAGACCTCGGAGAAGTGGGAGGAATGCAAGGCGCGCATTCTTGCGGGAAGCGACCGCATCCCGTGGGATACGCTGAAGAAAGAGTACCCGCGCTGGAAGGCCGAGGGACAGTGGACGCAGATGGGCTTCTGGTTCGGCTTCGACGTGGCGCATTCCTACCTCGCCGGGATCGAGAACATTCTCATCGCGATGCTCGAGGAGCCGGAGTGGGTCAGCGATATCTTCAACACCTACCTCGACCGCTGCATCAGCCTGTTTGAAGAGGTTTATAACGCCGGCTACCGATTCGATTCGGTGTACTGGTGGGACGACATGGGCTATAAAGGCCGCACATTCTTTTCGAAGGAACTGTACCGTGAAATCCTCAAGCCGGTACAGAAGCGTGCGGTGGACTGGGCACATGAACATGGGATGTACGCGTGCCTGCACTCGTGCGGCTATATCCGCGATTTCATTCCGGAGCTGGTGGATGTGGGCATTGACTATCTCAATCCCCTGGAGGTCAAGGCGGGGATGGATCCGGTGGAGGTCAAGCGGACCTACGGCGACCGTCTGGTGCTGCACGGAGGCGTCAACGCGGTGCTGTGGGATGACCGTGACGCCATCCTCGCGGAGATCGAACGCGTGCTTCCGGTACTCAAGGAGGGCGGCGGGTATATCTTCGCATCTGACCACTCGATCCCCAACTCCGTCAGCCTGGAGAACATGCGCGCGATCCTCGGACGCGTGAAGGAACTGGGGAAATACTGATGCCGAATTGTAAGATACTCACGCGGACGCATGACTTGTCGCCGGTATCACAGAAGCTGCACGATAAGCACTTCGGTACGGCGGTCTTAAGGCTCGAAACCGACCTTGCCGTGTATATCGCATAGCAGCGTAAAAATACCGTTCGCTCTGACGGACAGCGCGGTCAGAGAATGAGAACAGGAGGTCAAGGATGACGGACGCGGAGATCATCACACGTCTGTGCGCACAGATTGACAATGCGGACGACGTACTGGAGCCGAGAGAATGGCGCGCTCTGGCTGATAGCCTGCGGGCACGCGGCCTGAGACCGTCGGAACTTCCTGCGCTGCCTGAGCCGAAGCTGCGCGAGACGGCGGGAAAGCTCCATACGGCGCGGCTGCGGGGTCTGCTCAAACGCGGCGCGGCATTTGATCGGAAGCTTGCGGAGTACAAATCGCAAGGCATCGGGGTCGTAACGCTCGCGGACGCAGCATATCCTGGACGTCTGCGGAAAGTGCCGGGTGCGCCGCCGCTGTTCTTCTATGCCGGCGACCTTGCACTGACCGAACGGCCTCTTCTGGGATTTGCAGGCTCGAGGAATCCGGACGCGCTGGACATCGAGCTGACGCGGCTGTATGTCGATCGTGCGTTGAAGCGCGGGATGGGAATCGTCGCAGGCGGAGCGAGAGGCATTGATCGGGAGGCCGTTACGGAAGCGCTCACAAACGGCGGCTTTGCAGTTGAGTACGTATGCGACACGCTCTCCCGCCGTGTAAAGGACGAACAGATTGCACGGGAGATCGCGCAGGGACGGCGGGTGCTGCTGTCGGCAGTCACCCCGGATGCCGGTTTCACGACGGGCTTTGCGATGCAGCGAAACCGTTTCATCTACGCAAACGCCCTTGCCACCATCGCGATTGCGGCTGAGAACGGACGCGGAGGCACCTGGGCCGGTGCCATCGACGCGCTCAGGCACGGATTCACCGTCTATGTACCGAACGATGAGCGAGAGGGGAGCATGGAGTTGATCCGGCGCGGTGCAGTACCGATCAGCGCGGACTGGGACGCCGCAGTGAAGGAGCCGGGGCAATCCGGACAACTGTCTCTTCTTGACCTGTAAGACGTATAATAAGCAAATAGGCGGGAAGCCATTTATTGTGGCTTTCCCGCCTATTTTACCTGTCAGCAAAGACAGTCGGAGCTATCAACGGCGGCTCATTTATACGCCGTACATCTCGACCGTTGACTGCTTTGGCTGGCTTTGCTATCTTTCCGCTATACAAGAATTTATCAGCCAATCACTTTATAACGCAATCTGATATATGAGTCCTCCAAAATCACGCATTCCTGCAATTTTAAAACTCCCAAATATGACAATTCGCTGCCTGAAAGCAAAGATTTTCCATCAATCAGTGTTGATGTGTCCTTGCCGCCAATTAAAACGGGGGCAACAACAATATCAATATAATCAAACAGCTTTTCCCGAAGAAACAAACCGTTTAATGTGCCGCCGGTTTGTATGGTAATTCTTTGACAATCATATTCTGACTTGAGTTTTACGAGCATATCTCTCAAAGATAGTTTATTTTGATACATAATATGAAGGTTATCTTCGTTCACTTGAAAAGCCGGATGGTCTGGCTTCGTCGTGACCAGAACGAATTCTTTTGACAAAGCGCAAAAATAGCGAATACCGTGTTCGTTTAGATGATTATTGTCGATCACCACAAAGGAAACCGACGTCTTGTTTGGCATTTTCTTCGTGTTAACACCCATCTTCTCCTGAACTCTTCCGGAGTTGAGAGACCACAGATCCGTTGTCTGCTCTATTTCATAATACTGATGCAGTCCTTCTTGAATGCCCGTAATTTTAGGAAAATCTTTGTCCACATCTAAGTCGTCTGTTGCTCCTGTGCTGATTTTTCCGTCAACAGACATGAGCATAAACAGCGTTGTAATTGGTCTTTCCATTTTATCCCTCCAGATCCTTATTTGTCATTCTCTTATTCGACGACGAGCGCACCTGAAAGGTAGATGGTCTTTGTATTCTGCCGGTCTTTTGTGCCGATGTCCAGGCGCAGCAGTACGGTATAGAACCCCTTTTCCGCGCCGTTTGTGGTCAGAGAGCCGAGCTTCAGCGTCGAATCCTGTACCAAAGCGGTGATGTCGGTCGGTTTCCCAAGCGGAACCGGTGCATCGGACGATGCCCACGCGAATTTCCCTGTCATATCGTTATAAGAGCCGTTGAGCACGGTGATCTCTGTCGTGCAGGTGAAGCCGTCGCCGGCGAGACTGCTGAAACTCAGGTCGCGCAGCTCGAGTGCCACGCCGTTCTTCCTGACCACCGCTGCCTGCTCGACACTTTTACCGTCGAGCGTCAGGCGCACATAGCTGCCGGCGCTCAACGAGAATGCTGATGGGTAGAACGCATGTGCCGCCGAGCGGCCGACCGCCGTAACCTCCACCACCTGGTATGCGTCTGCGCCGTAGCTTGCCGACGGTTCGCGGATATAGTCGGTCAGGTCGACTTCCACGCGGGAGCCGCGGTTGACGAATGTGCCGGTGTAAGCGGTTCGGGTCTCTTCGCGGATATTCCCGCCGGCGTCGCAGACGTAGACATCGACGGAGTAGTTATAGACATAGGGACTTCGTTTCCACGACAGCAGCCGCCGGACGCTGTACTTTGATGAATGTTCAGCCGTTATGGCACGGAAGAGCAGACGCGGACTGTCCGCCGACATCAGGTACTCTCCGATGGCTGTGTACTTCACAAACACCGACGACGCGCGCAGCGTGTGAGTTGCGGCAAGACTGCTGCCCGCCGGCAGCCTTACCGCCGCCGTGAGCCACGCCGGGAGGTAGTCGGCGCGGTCGAGCACGACGGTGAACAGGAAGGTGTTGTCGTCGAGCACACGGTAGTCGCGAAAAGCAGGGGTCTTGGTACGGTTCCCGGCGTAGTCGAGTGTTGCTGCGCCGACTGCGCCGGTGATCGTAAATGCCAGATTCTGCGTCAATTTTTCGCGTGCGGCGGTCATTGCCGCGAGATAGGCGCTGGTGTCGCTGTTTTCCGGGACATCAAAGCCTTTCGCGATACCGCGTCCGGAGACAAGGAAATGGAGTTTCGCGTTCTCGTTTTTATAAAGCGTTGTGGTGTTCAGCTCACGGCCCGCGTCATCTGCGGTGACAAGCGAAAAGAACACCGGATATTTCGGCAGTGTGTCGAGCATCTTGAGCAGCGCGCAGGCGCACTCCGCTCTGGTCAGAGCGCGCTGTCCGTCGAAGGTATTCGTAACAAAATCATCGAAAATCTGGTAGTTTGCGGCAAAACGCACGCCGTCCTTAGCCCAGTCAGGGATATCCGCGGCGTCGGAGTAGACGACGCTCCGGGTCAGCGGCATCGCGGCGAGACGATGGAGGATGAGCGCAGCCTGGTAGCGTGTGATCATACCGTCCGGTTCAAAAAGGTCGTTGGGCATTCCGAGAATATACCCGACGGTGACAGCACTGCGGACGTCCTTATAATACCAGTCGGTCACGGCGACATCGCGAAAGTTGAGCGGAGCACTGCCGGAGACGCCGAGGGTACGGTTGATCATCGCACAGAACTCCGCGCGGGTGACCTTGGCGTTGGGGCGGAAGGTGCCGTCATTGTAGCCGAAGATGATGCCTTCATCGACCGCGCGAGAGATGGCGGCCTCATGGACATGACCGGCAGTATCGGTGAAATTTGCGGCATGGGCGGGTACACACAATAGTATCAGCAATGCGAGCGGCAGGAATATGCGGGTGAGGATTTTCATGATGAGACTCCTTTGAGGTGGCAGGTTTCAAGCGTAGGAGACGAGTGATGCAGAGACGGCAGGATATGATACAAAGGGATGAATATCCAGAGTTCCGATTCTTTTCGATTACATGCGTATGAGCAGCTCGCGCAGGTCATGAAGCTGTGTGCGGCAGGCATCCGCATCTCCGCTGACAGAGAAGTATCCGTCGAATGACCGCGCCAGCAGCAGTGAAATGCACTCACAAAGTCCGCAGGTGCCCTGCCCGAGCGCGGCGGGTGAACCGTCGGGGTTGAGGTCGCCGACGCGGACGGCGCGGATGAGGTTCTTGATGTGGCTCTTATACAACGCGCCGAAGAACGGATAGACGAGCTTACCGTACGCCGCGACGTCGAAGATCGCACCGCAGTCATATGCGCTGAGTGTACGGACGGCCTGCGTGACGCCCTCATCGGTCGAGAGGAAGCTCCCGGTGTCATTGGATACGAGCAGCCCGATGCCATAGCTCTGCGCATACTTCCCGACGGTTGCAGCGGTCCTGAGGTATTCATCATCACCGCAGGTCGGGACGGGCAGCCGGACGCTTTCGACATGCAGCAGGTGGGCGGCGTTCATGAAGCGACGGAGTGCCGCATCATCGGTGAGCGGACAGGAGACCTCGGAGATGATGATGCGGACGCCTGCGCGGATGAGCAGAATGCGGGAATCCTCGAGAGCAGCGGGTGTCAGCGCGTCAAACGGGACTCCGTCGATTTCGCCGGGCAGCTCGAGGTGACAGACGCCGAGCTGTTTGCAGACTGACAGCTTATCCCGGAACGCGGGAACGGTGGGTGCGATGCTGTAATGATACATATTTATCCCTCCTCAGCGGTCGTCGTCGGCGGACCGGATGCCCGCGCGGGCTTTGGTACAGAAGTCGCAGCTGGGATTGCCGCAGAGGAAATAGAACGGATCAGCTGCGAGTTTCTTCATGCCCCAGTCGAACAGCTCACGCATAACCATTGAACGTACAACGGCGCGGCCCAGCACGGCCTCACGGATGATCCCGTCGCGGCGCATGTCGGACATGGCAGCTTTGAAGTTGCGGTGTCCGGGAGGGAACTTGGTGAGCGTGAACTTCTCGGCCTTGGAGTAGACGGGCGCAGGGATGTCGAGTGTGACGAGGTAGGGCGCATCGGTAAACACCTCGAGGCAGTGCAGCGACGTGTTGCGATCCTGGTCGACGCCAAGGAGGACGATCTTACCGCCGAGATCGCGCACTTTCGTATAAGGTGAACCCTCTCCGCAGCCGGTCTCGCATATATCGTGATCGGCAGTGATGTAGGCAGCGTTTTTTCCGAAGGCGGTGACGGAGTGGACGGGATGGAGTGAACGCAGCACACCCGGACGTTTACGGAAGACCTCGGAGAGGTATCCGACACCGGACGGAGTCTTGTCCGGGTCAAAAGGCGCGCTCCAGCCGGTGAGGGAGGACATGACAAGGGTACCGTCGGAGCCAAGAGCTTCAAGGATGGCATCGATGAGCGCGTCAGCGCCGCCTTCGATAGGGCCGACTGCGGTGAGAGCGCTGTGCATGAGGATGGTATCGCCCGGGACAACGTCCAACAGCGAGAGCGTCAGATGGATATCCGAGCGCGTGATGGTGCGCATATTGGATTCACTCCTTTAATGATGGATACAATCAGACCCGTACGAACGCACGGCAGGGTGCGCAGGAAGTCCCCTCGACGCGTATGGGCAATGCGGTCAATGTGACGTGCGGGACGGGGATACGCTCGAGATTGACGACGGGCGCGAGCATAAGGATATCGGCGGCGTAAAAGTCGGGGAAGAAGTCCTGGGGATCCTCGCGGCTATCCCACAGCGGCGAATCGGAGCCGAGGATGCGGGGCTGCAGTGAGATGAGCAGAGACATGGCCTCATGAGAGAAGTAAGGCGCGTCGCGGGTGAAGCGGTTATCGCGCCAATGGACGCCCCAGCCGGTGGAGATGAGCAAGGCAGTATCGGGTGCGATTTCTCCGACGCTCTCCAGCGCGTGCTCGAGCATTTGTCGGGTGATTTTCACGCGTCCGCCGATTTCGAACAATGAAGGGTCGAGCGTGATGACGGTACAGGGGACATCGGTGATCCGCTCAAGAGGGACTGCATCGAGCAGGTAGGTATCGCCGAACCAGTGGGCGGGGGTTTCCAGATAGGTGCCTGTCTGAGAGTGCATACCGTCGAAGATTTCACAGTAGATACGTTTTTTCACCCACGGAGGTTGAGGCACCGGTTTTATAGTGACATCCGGGAACGGCGCGCCGTTGCCCCACATGCCGGTATAAACGGGGCCTGTAATATCAATGAGCATCGGACGATCCTCGCAATCCGCAAAAATTGGCG
>JAAZKA010000019.1 GCA_012800055.1 Clostridiales bacterium | reverse complement strand
TGGCAGTAAGTTCGTTGGGCTCGACAATTTCAAGTTCCTCTTTCAGACCACCGACGCATGGATCATCACCCGCAATACCGTTTGCTATAACATCGTCATGATCCTGCTCAATACCACCCTTGCCGTCATCCTTGCGATGATCCTCAATGAGGTCAAGAGCAAAAAGCTCGCCAAGTATATCCAGACTGTCTACATGATGCCCCACTTCCTCTCTGCCACCGCCGTTTCCATGATTCTCTTCTGCTTCCTTGCCGATACAAACGGTCTCGTCAACTCTCTGTATAGGTCGCTCGGCTGGGAGACCCGCAACTGGTATATGACAAAAAGTATCTGGCCGGTCACGCTCGTTCTTGTCAGTTCCTGGATGCACGTGGGCTATTCGTCCATTATATACCTGGCTACCATAACAGGCATCAGTCCGGAATACTATGAGGCTGCGATGATCGACGGCGCGAACCGTATCCAGCAGGCTCGGTATATCACGCTGCCGCATTTGCGCGCCATCCTTACCATCATGCTCATCCGCTCCATCGGCAGTATCTTCTACGGCGACTTCGGCCTGTTCTACTCCGTCCCGCGTGACTCCGGATCGCTTTTCTCCGTCACGAACGTCATTGATACATATATCTTCCGCGCGCTGAAAAATGAGGCCAACTACGGTATGTCCTCCGCCGCAGCGCTCTACCAGTCCGTCGTCGGCTTCGTGCTGATGATCGGCGCCAACGCCGTCGTGACGAAAATCTCCCCCGAGTACGCGATGTTCTAATAAGGCCGATAACGTTAGAAAAGGAGCGATCGAACATGGAAGCAAATAAAGTCAAAACTTCAAACTATGTCGGCAAGCATAAGGGATTTAAACCAAATGAAATCTCTCCCAAAGCCAACTTTATCATCTCATTCATCCTCACCGCGATGACGCTTATCTACCTTGTTCCCGTCATTCTCGTCATCATGGTCTCCTTCTCGACACCCGAAAGCCTGACCTATAAGGGATACTCCCTCTTCCCGACCGAGTTGACCCTCAGCACCTATAAGTTCCTCTTAAAGAGCGGCAAGCAGATCGCCGACTCGTATAAGGTCACCATCACCCGTACCATCCTCGGCACCGTGTTATCCCTTTCCGTGATGTCCCTGTATTCCTACGTCGTCGCCTATAGAGCTTTCCCCGCACGTAAGTTTTATACTTATTATCTTTTCGTCTCGTCTATTTTCTCCGGCGGTCTCGTAGCGTCCTACATCATCAACGTCCGTTACCTCGGTCTCTACGACAACTTCTGGATTTACATCCTTCCCGGCCTCGTGTCTTGGTTCAATATCATCATCCTGCGCACGTTCATCCAGACCACCATCCCCGACAGCCTGTTTGAAGCGGCAAAGATCGACGGCGCCGGAGACTTCACCATCTTCTTTAGGATTGTATTGCCGCTGTTCAAAGCCGGTCTTGCCACCATCGGTCTGTTCTGCGTCGTCGGTCACTGGAACGAGTGGTCAACCGCTCTGCTCTATATCGAGAACCCCAAGCTCGTTCCCGTACAGACCATGCTGCAGCGCATTCAGCAGAATATCAATTTCCTGAAGAACAACTCCCAGATGTCCCAGACCCAAGAGGAAATGCTCATCCTGAAGAACCTGCCGACGGAATCCACGCAGATGGCCATCACCGTTATCGCCACCGTCCCGATTCTGTGCGTGTACCCGTTCTTCCAGAAGTACTTCATCAAGGGTATGACCATCGGCTCTGTCAAGGGTTAAGTTCCCTGAGGTTTCAAGCGCCGCATTGCGGCGCATGAAATAAAAAATTTAGAGGAGGCTCCTACATGTCACGCAAAGTCATCTGCATCGCGATCTCGCTGATCATGGTGATGGCACTGGTGCTGACTGGCTGTAACACCGACACGGGTAAGACCACAACTGCCGCCACCACTGCCGCCGCCACCACTGCTGCCGCCACCACTGCCGCTGCCACCACTGCTGCAGCAACAACCGCAGCTGCCACCACTGCGGCTGCCACCACCGCGGCTGCTACAACCGCAGCTGCCACAACCGCTCCCGCCGTTTCCGAAGGAGGCTGGGACACCGGTTCCTGCGTAGTCGATCCCGCCCTTGCGTCCATCGACGGCGAAGGCGCCGAGCTCGACTGGTATTCCTACATGTCTATCAATGACGCCCGTACTCTCGTCTGGGCTGATGTGATGGACTACGTCAACGACACCTACAACATGATGGTCACCCACCACTGGGTTGAGCCGTCTGAGTACGCATCCAAGATGAAGACCCTCGTTGCCTCCGGCATGTGCCCCGACGTCTTCTTCACCACCCCGGCAACCGGCTTTATCGATTTCGTTGGCGACGGCATCTGCCTCCGCCTCAATGAGCTGTTTGAGGAGTATATGCCCATGACCCTCGCGAAGGTTCCGCCCGATATCCTTAAGGGTGTTACCTTCGACGGCAACATCTACGCGGTCGTCCCGTTCAAGGATCTCGCCGAGAACAACTCCCTCCTGTACTACAAAGATAAACTGGACGAAGCGGGCATCGAGATGGTCAAGTGGACCCGTATGTATGACACCGATGAGATGATGTATCAGCTCCGTGAGTGGCGTGACGCTACGTATCCGGAGGAGAAGGATGTCGCGATCTCCCAGACCTATAACCTGTTCTATCGCTGCTTCACCCTCGAGACCTACTCCGACCCGGCTTCCACCATCGTCACCAACTATCCGACCCTTGAGTTCATCCAGGGCTATGAAGCTGGCAATCAGATGTTCTGCATGTACGACACCCCTGAATTCCTCGCCCACATCAAGCGTATCAACCAGTTCGTAACCGACAAGATTTATCCGTACGATGCCGAGAACTACGATAAGGACGGCGTCCATCGCAGAGCCGGCGACCAGTATATCTGGTACTCTCAGGGCTACCTGTTCGCTCCGGACTCCATCGTGGATTACGAGTGTGCGCTGCAGATGCAGGGCGTCTCCATGATGTTCACCGGCTACGTCCAGGCTGCGACCAATGCCATCTACGCTGAAACCGATTATCCGGAATCCTGCGCCAAGCTGCTGGAAGTCTTCAACAACGACGAGTACCTGGGCACCACCCTCCGCTTCGGCCGTGAAGGCGAGCATTGGATGGTCGACGAAAATGGCTGCGCGAACAACAAGCTGGGCACCAACACCGAGACCGGTATCAAGTACTGGTACGGCGTCCAGATCGGCGACATCTGCAACTGCATCCTGCCGCCGGACGTTGATCCCGCCTTCCGTCAGGCTTTGACCGACCTGAACACCAACTCCCTGAAGAGCCCGAACCTCGGCTTCAGCCCGGACAACACGGAAATCGCCAACGAGATCTCCGCAGTCTCCGCCGTCTGCTCCGAGTACCTCACCAGCACCAACCTCTACTCCGGTATGCTCACTGAGGAAGAGACCGACACCCGTGTCGCCGAGTTTGTTGCGAAGCTGAAGGCCAACGGTGTTGAGACCATCCTTACGACCTACCAGGCGCAGCTCGATGAGTGGAAGGCAAACAACTAATCTACCCGTCTAAGCTGTAAGAAAGCATAGCAAACCCCTCCATCATTTCGGTGATGGAGGGGTTTTTCATGTCTTTCGGTATGCGCCGGGCGTCATGCCGTAGGTTTTGCGAAAGACGCGTGTGAAGTAGCCCGGGTCTTCGAATCCGCACAGCGACGCGACCTGTGAAACGGGCAGATCGGTGTTCTTAAGCAGCAGCGCCGCGCGCGTCATCCGGCGTTCCCGTATGGCATCCGTGAGCGTGGTACCGGTGCGGTCGCGATAGATCCGCGCGAGGTATTCGTGCGACAGCCCGAGCGTCTCCGCGACACGTCCCGCGGTGAAGGATGGGTCGGTACAGAATGCCGCGATGCAGCGCTTTGCCTCGGAGACGTAGGAGCGCAGGTACGCGGTCGCCATCTCCGGATGTGCGTCGGTGTACGCCCGCAGCGCGATCATCACCAGCTGTGCCGTACGCAGCAGACGGTCGGCGTCCGTCACCGGCAGCGCATCATAAAGCGGCTGCGCGTCATCCGGCAGCGTGTCGGGCATTTGATCCTGTGGTGTGCGGCACTGTCCGAGGAAGATCAGCGCAATCAGCTCATCCTCCCGGAACAGCGGAATCACCGCTTCGGTTACACCGCCGTGACAGGTCTTCAGGAAGCACTCACCCGTCCGCCGTGCGCGTTCCCTGGCGTCCACCACATCCAGACGTGTGCAGGCGTCGCGGTTCTCGTTCATCACTCGGCGGCACCATGGGCTGTAGTGAAAACGGCGGATTTCATGCTCCTCCATCCTGGGCAGCGGGTCATAGCGGTACAGGCACACACTCGCACCGGTGATGTGCGACGCATGATCGAGAATTTCGTCCAGTACCTCCTCAAACGGAGCGGTCTCTTTCATAAGCGTATGGCCTCCATTCAGACAGAAAGAGCAGAATCTGATACCTGCAGTATACCATGTACGAATCAGTTTGGCAAGAAGAACAGAACGAATATGACATGACTTGCGAAGAAGGCTGGATTGTGGTATACTAAAGAAAACACGGAGGGTGAGCGAATGAACATACTTGTGATCGACGGACAGGGCGGTAAAATGGGAAGGCTGCTGATCGAGGAAATTCTCGCGCGGCTGCCGGACGTGAAGGTAACCGCGGTGGGAACAAACAGTGTCGCGACGGCGGCAATGCTGAAGGCAGGCGCAGTTTCCGGCGCGACAGGTGAAAATCCGGTGTCGGTGATGGCGGCACGTGCGGATGTCATCCTCGGACCGGTCGGCATCGTCATCACCGACGCCTTGTTGGGTGAGGTAACGCCGCGCATCGCGCTAGCGGTGGGAAGATCGCGTGCGCGGAAGATTCTGCTGCCGTACAACCGCTGCGACGTGACAGTCATCGGAACGCAGGGAATGAACCCGAACGAGGCGATTCGTCAGGCGGTTGAGCAGCTTGCCGCAATGGTTTCGGAATAAATATTGACGGACGCACGCGGATGTGGTATACTGAACGTATGCCTCATAACAATCAAGGAGCGGAATCAATGAATATTCTTGTCACGCTGCCGGTTCAGTCGACACATAAAGAACTGCTGGAGAACGCATACCCGGGAGCGGCGTTTCGTTATCACACGGCGTCGGAGCTGACACGAGAGGACGCGGCGTGGGCTGAGGTCTGCATCGGGAACTTGCCGCCGAAATATCTGCCGGACGCTGTGAATCTCAAGTGGCTGCAGCTCAACAGCGCCGGAGCAGACGCGTACCTGGGGAATCTCCCGAGCGGGACATTATTAACCAACGCGACGGGTGCATACGGCCTTGCGATCTCCGAGCATCTGTTGGCGATGCTGCTGGGGATTCAGAAGAAGCTGCACCTGTACCGCGTAAACCAAATACACCACAACTGGCATGACGAAGGCAACGTGACGTCGATCGAAGGAGCGCGGGCATTGGTGGTCGGCGCAGGCAACATCGGCGGCGACTTTGCACGCAAGCTGCATGCACTCGGCGCGGAGGTCTACGGCATCCGGCGTACGGCGAAGGTGCGCGATCCGTGGCTTACGGAACTGTACCACATGGACAAGCTTGACGAGCTTCTGCCGGAGATGGACATCGTGGCGTTATGCCTGCCGGGGACGCCTGAGACGAAGGGATTGTTCGACGCCGAAAGGCTCGCGAAGATGAAGCGAGGCGCGATTCTTCTCAATGTCGGGCGCGGGACGGCAATCGACTCCGATGCGCTGTGCGATGCGCTGACGTCGGGACATTTGGGCGGTGCGGGTCTGGATGTGACAGAACCCGAGCCGCTGCCCGTGAGCCATCCTTTGTGGGACGCGCCGAACTGCATCATCACGCCGCATGTCTCCGGTTTCTACCATCTGCCCGAGACCTTTGAGCGCATCGTACGGATCGCGGCGGATAACCTCACAAGGTACCGCGAAGGCCGGACGCTCGTGAATCTGGTCGATGAACGGACCGGCTACCGGACGCTGCGGGAGTAACAAAAACGTCGGATTGTGCGTAAAATACAGTATCTTTTGAAATCGGAAGGCATGAATTTATGAAAGTATTGGTCCTGGCCGGCGGCCTCAGTCCGGAGCGCGACGTCTCGCTGTCGTCGGGCTGCCTGATCGCGAACGCGCTGATGGAATGCGGGTATGAGGTGGCGCTCACGGATGTGCTTGACGATGTGGAGCCGTCCGACGCGCTCTTTCATACCGGCATGACGGCGCCTTACGCGTATACCATCCCCGAACGGGAGCCTGATCTGCGTGCGTTGAGACAAAAACACCCCGGAAACGCGCTGATCGGCTCCGGAGTGCTGGAACTGTGCAGACTTGCGGATGTCGTGTTCCTGGGTTTGCACGGCGGGATGGGCGAGAACGGTCAGCTTCAGGCAACCCTCGACGTCCACGGCATCCGCTACACCGGCTCGTCGTACGAGGGCTGCGTGCTGGCGATGAACAAGGGTCTGACCAAGCGGCTGCTCAACGCGGAAGGCATCCCTACTCCGCGCGGCGTTGTCATTACAAACGGCGGCATCCCCGCGAACATCACTTATCCGTGTTTCGTCAAACCTCTGTGCGGCGGATCGAGCATCGGCACCTCCCGCGCAGACGACGAAGATGCGCTTAAAAAAGCCATCTCCGACGCGCGTGTCTATGAACAGGCTGTCCTTGTGGAGAATATGATACACGGACGTGAGTTCTCTGTCGGTATCCTTGACCGCCGTGTACTGCCGCCGATTGAGATCATCCCGCGTCAGGGTTTCTACGACTACGCGGGAAAGTATCAGGCCGGGCTGATCCGCGAAATCTGCCCCGCGGACCTGACCGCCGCGCAGACTTCCCGCGCGATGGAGCTTGCCCAGCGGATCTTCAATACGCTCTCACTGCGCGACTACGCCCGCATTGACTTTATCCTCGACGATGTGTCCGGCGACTTCGTATGCCTCGAGGCCAACACGCTTCCCGGCATGACGCCGACGAGCCTGCTTCCTCAGGAGGCGCGCGCCGTCGGCATCGAGTACCGCGAAGTCTGCCGGAGAATCGTTGAACTGGCGTTGAGCCGCTAATCCCGCCGCGTCAGGTTTGTCAGCCGAAGCAGAATCGCCGCGAGCTGCGCGCGGGTCGCCGTACCGGACGGATGGAACGCGTGGGTCTCGTCTCCGACCACCAGCCTCAGTGCCGCTGCCGTCCCGACCGCATCCTTTGCCCAGCCGCTGATCCGATCGGCGTCGGTGAAGTCCGTCACGGGCGACGGAAGCGACACGTCGGTGAGGTTTTTAAGGCAGCGCTCGATGAGCGTACAGAGCTGCTCACGGGTCAGCAGCGTGTCAGGCGCGAAACAGCCGCCCCCGACGCCGTCGGTGATGCCGTTCTCCACCGCCCAGCGGATGTACGGGGCGTCCTCGCGGGTTGCGGGGACGTCGGAGAAGCCCGTATCACCGCGGATACCCGCCGTGCCCATCGCACGCCCGAGCATCGTCACAAAGGCCCCGCGCGTCAGAGGCGTGTTCGGATAGTACCGTCCGCTCGACCGCATCGTGACCACGCCCGTCCGCGTCGCCCAGGAAGCTGACGGATAATGCCATTGCCACGTCTCGACGTCCCGAAATACTGCACGCGTGAAATTGCGCAGCGCCGCCGTGTCGCACACCGTGCTCGCGATCCGCGCGGCGCCGGTCTGTGTCGGATGCGGGTCGAACCGCATCAGTACGATTCGCGCGTTGGTCAGCCCGCCGCTGTTCAACGTGCTGTGGATGTCCACCAGCACATAGTTGTCCGAGACCGGGAACATCGCGTTGAGCGGCGCGATCCATGTCTCGCCTACATCGCTCATGCGGAAGGTCTTATTTCCGGCGGTGATGCTCTGCCCGGCGTAGGGGTTGTAGAGGTTATTCGCCGCGATCACCGCGCCGGGATTCTTCTCCCGCAGATAGGCAATGATCGCGCGGAAGTTCTCACCGAAGCCCTTCGCGATCTCCGCAAGCCGCGTCATCGTGTCATTCCTGCCGGTGAGCGCTTTGATGAACTCCGTGTAGAATGCGGTATCCATGTTGTCCGCCGACGTCATGCCCGACAGCAGCGGCCGCAGGATGTCGTTGGAACCGATGCTCAACGTGATGATTGCCGCCGCGCGGATGTCTTCGTCGAACGCGCCGGTCCTCAGCATCGTCAGCAGTTCGGCTGAGGTCTGACCGTTGACGGCGTGATTGCGCAGCACCGCGCCGGCGGATTTCGCGATGAGTGCCGGATATGCCTGGGACGCGGGGTCGTCGAGACCGTATCCGTAGGCGATGCTGTCACCGAACGCGGTGAGTATCGGCGCGTCGGCGGCATGAACGGGGATGCACGTTAAAAGCATGATCAGCGCGAGAATGAGTGATAAACGACGCATAAATCCTCCTACTGCTGTAGCGGAACACCGCGGACGGTGCGGTAGACAAGTCTGCCGTTCTCCCGTACGGACTCCATCAGCCGCACTTCCCGGGCGGTCTGTATGACCGGCGGCAGCTGCGGCAGCGTGTACCCATCGGGCAGCATGTATTCCCGCACGAGTGTCAGATGCGGACGGTAGGGACGTGTCTCGACCGGGAAACCTGCCTGACGCAGCGCTTTGCCCAGCCGGTCGTACAGTTCCAGCAGCTCCGGCGATCTATTCACACCCGCCCACAGGATGCCCGAACGCTCGAACGTTCCGATATGTCCGCAGGTCAGCGGAAACTCTCCGCCGCGTGCTGCGAACAGGATGTCTCCGAGTGTCCCGACATCGCCCGGTTCACATTCGCCGAGGAAATGCAGCGTCAGGTGCAGGTTCTCCGGCCGCGTGAAGTTGCCGCGAATCCCATCGGCTTTCAGCTTTCGGGTCAGCTCCGCAAGCGTCGGCAGCACCGGGTCAGTCAGCGGCAGTGCGATGAATAAGCGCATCAGGATTTCCCTCCCTTTGAGAGTATTATATCAAAAAAAGCGTGGAAACGCAACCTTCTTTTGCGAATAGTGCTTGCAAAAAATACCGGATGTGGTTTAATAGAATCAAAACATCCGTAAGGAGACGAAGAATTTGAATAAGAGCGACCTGTATGCGCTGCTCGATCGGCGCGCGGATGACTTCGGGGAGATCGCCGGGGCACTGTGGGACTATGCGGAGATGGCGTTCCGTGAGACGAAGTCCGCGGCGCTGCTGTGCGATGTGCTTGAACGTGAGGGGTTTACCGTCGAACGCGGCGTCGCGGGCATTCCCACGGCGTTCACCGCGACATACGGCGCAGGTTCCCCGCACATCGGCATCCTCGGCGAGTATGACGCGCTGTCCGGTCTTGCGCAGACGGCCGGCAGCGCCGTTCAGGACCCGCCGACAGATCAGCCCGGGCATGGCTGCGGGCACAATCTGTTGGGGAGCGGTGCGCTCGCGGCAGCGGTTGCGATCAAGGAATATCTCGCCGATCATCCCGGACGCGTGACCTACTTCGGCTGTCCGGCGGAGGAGGGCGGCTCAGGTAAGGCGTTTATGGCGCGCGACGGCGTGTTCGACGGCCTGGATGCCGCGCTCTCCTGGCACCCCGGGGCGCGAAACAACATTGCGGCAGGATCGACCCTCGCAAACTACCAGGTGCTCTACCGCTTCCACGGCGTCGCGTCCCACGCCGGCGGCTCGCCGCATCTCGGACGCTCCGCACTCGATGCCGTGACGCTGATGAACGTCGGCGCGCAGTTTTTACGTGAGCACATCCCCACGACCGCACGGCTGCACTACGCGGTGGTCGACACGGGCGGGTTCTCGCCGAACGTCGTGCAGGCACGCGCGGCGGTATTATACCTGATGCGGCTGCCGGAGGTAACCGACCTGCCGGAGCTGTATGAACGGGTGAACGATATCGCGAAGGGTGCCGCGCTGATGACCGGCACAACCGTTGAGATCGAGTTCGTTAAGGGCTGCTCAAATATGCTGCTCAACACGCCGCTGATGAAGCTGATGTACGATAACCTCACCGCGACGGACGCGCTCACCTACACCGCCGATGAGGAAGCGCTCGGGCGGGAGATACGCAAAACCTTCACCGCAGACGACGTGTTTCCTTATGCGATGGACATCGACCCGCTGGAGGAAACCGAGACGCCCGGCACCGGCTCCACCGACGTCGGCGACGTGAGCTGGGTATGCCCGACGGCGTATTGTTACATGGCATGCAAGCCGCTCGACACGCCCGGGCACTCCTGGCAGATGACGTCGATGAGCAAAACGCAGACCGCGTACCGGGCAATGATGCGCGCGGCAAAGACGATTGTGGGTACGGCGGTTGATCTGTACGAAAACCCCGCGCTGCTCGACGATATCCGTGCCGACTTCAAAAAACGTCTCGACGGGCGCACCTACACATGCCCGATTCCGAAAGACGTTGTTCCGCGCGCGCTGGACGATTTGAAATAAACGAACATACCGAATAACGGAGGTTTTCTTATGTTGAATCTCGCATTTGCCGGTTTCCGCCACGGTCACATCAACGGCCTGTACACGCAGGCGATGGCGCACCCGGACATCAACGTCGTCGCGGCGTTCGAGGAGAATCCCGCCGCGCGCAAAGCCGCCGAGGACGCGATCGGCGTGAAGTTCACGCACGACTGCTATGACTGCCTGCTCAAAGACCCTTCCATCGACGCAGTTGCGATCGGCGACTATTACGGCATCCGCGGCGAACGTGCAATCCGTGCCCTCAAGGCCGGAAAGCATGTCATTGCGGACAAGCCCCTGTGCACGCGCCTCCCGGAACTGGACGAGATCGAGAAGCTCGCGTGGGAGAAGGATCTGAAGGTCGGCTGTATGCTTGACCTGCGCCTGTCACCTTGGGTGGAGCCGGTGCGCGAGTTCATCCTCGGCAGCAAGCTCGGCGAGGTGCACAACATCTGCTTTACCGCGCAGCATCCGCTCAACTGGGGCATCCGTCCGGGGTGGTACTTCGAGGATGACAAGCATGGCGGCACCATCAACGACATCGGCATCCACGGCATCGACCTGATTCCCTACCTGACCGGACTGTCCTTCAAGCGGACGGTCGCGGCGCGGGAGTGGAACGCCTACGCGCCGCTCGCGCCGAAGTTCATGGACTCGGCGATGTTTATGGCGGAGCTTTCTAACGGCGGCGGTGTGATGGCGGATGTATCCTATGCCGCGCCGTCGAGCTGCGGATTCTTGCTGCCGCAGTACTGGCGCTTCACGATCTGGGGCACGAAGGGTGTGCTTGAGTGCGGCGGCAACATGAAGCCGATGGTCACCGTCGCGCTGAACGGCGGAGACGGCCCCATCACGCTCGACATCCCCGACGGTCCGAGAGGTTTGGTCATCGACTTCTTCCTCAACGACCTTGCCGGACATCCGGGCGACCTGGATACCGCGAAGGTCCTCCGCAGCTCCCGCGACGCGCTGATGATCCAGGCGGCATGCAAATAATACGGACGCCCGTGCGAATCGCATTTGATTCGCGCGGGCGTTATCTGTCCGGGAAATGTCGAGTAAGACGCGGTATGCCTATGCTGATACGCGGCTGGAATAAGCGATGGATCTGCTGGAAAACCTGAACGCAACGCTTCGGTACATCGAGGATAACCCGTGCGGTGAGATTGACGAGGAAAAGCTTACGCGCATCGCATGCGTCGGGAGCCTCAAGCGCTTCACGCTGCCGGTCGGAAAATGAGCAAGCAGGGTCAAGAAATCCCGGGAGGTCTGTGGTAGAATAGGCGCGGGTGGTGAGAGAATGACAGACGGGGAACAGGCGGTCAACAGGATGCTTGACTACATCGACGCGCATCTGCAGGAACCGATCACAGCGGCGGAACTTGCGCGCGCGGCGGGCTACTCTATATACCATGCGGCGCGTGTCTTCCGTGAGACGGTGGGGATGCCGCCGTTTGAGTACATCCGCACGCGGCGGCTGGAGGCGTCGGCGCACGCGCTCAGGAATACCAGCGCGCGGGTACTCGACGTTGCACTCGACTTCGTGTTTGACAGCCATGAAGGGTTCACCCGCGCGTTTACGCGTACATTTGGAATTACGCCGAAGAAGTACGCACGCTGGCCTGATCCCGAAGGCTGGCTGGTTCCCTACCGTTCTCCCGACCGCCACAAAACCAAGACGGAGGAATCTGACATGGCACAGGAAACCACAGTGATTTTCACGCAGATTATAGAACGTCCTGCGCGAAAGCTGATCCTTTTCCGCAGCAAACAGGCCATATGTTACTTTACCTACTGCGAGGAAGTGGGCTGCGGCGGCACGCCCGAGCGTCCCCACCCGTGGAGAATCCTCAGCGGCATCCGTGAGGCGCTCGATGAGCCAATGGGTGTGTGGCTGCCTTCAGGGATGCGCCCGCCCGGTACCGGCATCTACGCGCATGCGGTGGAGGTCCCGGCGGACTACACGGGGAATATCCCGGAGGGCTTCGACGTGATTGACCTCGCGCCGTGCAAATATTTGATCTTCCAGGGCGAGCCGTACGACGATGAGCAGTATCAGGACGCAATCGGCAGCCTCTGGCAGAGCATTGCACGCTTCAATCCCGAAGTCTACGGGTACGCGTGGGACGACGACATCGCCCCACGATTCCAGCTTGCGCCGATGGGATGGCGCGGCTATATTGAGGGACGCCCCGTCAAACCGCTCCGGAAATAACCTGAAACAAGACGAGAGACTCATAGATATATCCGTGAGTCTCTCGTCTTGTTTATATAAGGCAGCATAATCGACGATATCGCGGGCGGCGCAAAGGTTGATGTACCGCCGCTTGTCCGACAAAACCTGGATGTTCCCGAAACTTCTTAGCTGCGCAGTTTGCTGTCGAGAAATGTCATATAGTATCCCCAGTCCTCACGCGAGAAGAAGTGGTGATGCGGTCGCAGGTGGTAGTGCACACGCCCTTCGTCGAGCGTGTCGCCGGGGACGGGCAGACGGTCGGGCGTCACGAGTCCCGGCACACCCAGAAGCTCCCACGCCCCGGATGCCGCCAGCGTCGTCAGAAACTCCGACGTCGGATCCGCGCCGCGATCCATCACCGCCGATCCCACGCACAGAAGCCTCGGCGCGACGAGTGCCAACAGCCAGCTCTGGTCGTACGGCTTCTCGTCCTCGAGGGAACCGGTGTATGCCTTGAAGTTCTCACAGTACCAGTCCCAGCTCCCCGCGCGCAGGAAGTCGACGACACGCTCGCCCTCGCCGTGCTTGGACGTCGCGGCGCCGCCGTAGCCCGAGCAGTTGGAGACCGTGCACCAGAAACGCTCATCCTGCGCACCGGCCCACAGCGCGGTCTTCCCCAGGCGGGAGTGTCCGAGCACCGCCGTATGCTTCGCGTCCAGCTCCGGGCAGGTCAGCAGGTAGTCCAGCGCACGCGACGCCGCGTATGCCCACATGCCGATCTTACCCCATGCGTCGGGCTTCCTGGCGCAGTCGGTGCCATACTTCAGCGCCAGACCGTCCGAGAAGTCTCCGAAGAGGCGGTCGTTGACGACGTCCTGATAGCAGAACTGAACGTACGCGTAGCCACGGTCTGTGATCTCCTCGACGGGTGCGTAGCGGTCGGGTATCTCCCGGCGGAAGGCGATCTGCAGCAGCACCGGCGGAGGCGTCTGCGTATACGGAATGAAGACGATGAGGGGGAAGGTGAACGGTCCGCCGGGCGTGTCAAAGGTCAGGTTTACACGCCGCTGCATGACCTTCCACGCGTAGGCGTGCGGATCCTCCGATACAATCTCGGCGGTCACTTTAGCGGCGGGCGGCGTGATGCCGTAGGAGTATGTCTCCAGTTTACGCAGCAGCTCGCGGCGGCGCTCCGGCCATAACGCAGGTGTGACCTCGCGGCCGTCGTCCATCTTCAGGATATCCGGCAGCGCGCGGGATGCAAGCAGGCTTTCAAGCATTGCGATAGCCTCCCTTATTCTGCGGTTGTCTCACGGCGGCTGTAGATGAGCCATCCGGTGAGTGTACACAATATGAATATAACGCCGAGGACGATCCCCTGCGGCAGCGTGTAGTTCGGTCCGACAAGCAATGCGTACTCCGGAAACGCGTAGGTCGACGGTGCGAGGTACCACAGGAACGCAAGCAGACCGGTGAACGCCGGGAGGATCGGCGCCGCCCAGATCAGTGCCGTCACGGCGACACCGCACCACGCGCTCGCACGGCTTTTCCGGATGCACACGCTCAGCAGCATCCCGACGCTCCACAGTACGCATTCGTAGACCGTGATGCGCAGGAAGATGACCGCGTAGGCGATGAGGTACGGCAGGGTGACGTTTACGATCGGCATTATCCCGACGACCGCGATGACAAGCTGCAGCAGATTCAGCAGGACAACGAACAGCATCCCGCCGCCGAAGCGCCGCCAGTAGACCGACGCACGTGAGACGGGCTGCATGTAGAGAAGCTCCTCCATATCGGCGTCGGAGTTCATCGAGCGTGCGGCGGTAACGATGACGCCGAAGGAGGCCAGCATCAGGACGGGGATATAGAAGCGGCTGAAGAACGCCAGCGGGTCGCTCATGTCGAGCGCCGACAGCACGCCGAACAGCGCGCGGAAGGACGGATGCAGATCATAGAACCAGTAGCTTGCGGGATTTGTCAGCCCGTAGGCGGCGAACAGGACGTAGACACCGTAGACCCCGGCAGTTAAAACGCCGCAGCTCAGGCCTACGACTAAAAATGCGGTCAACAGTCTGCGCAGCTCATACCTCAGTCTCACGGACAACCCCTCCCTTCGTGATGCGGCTGGCAACCAGTACGCTCTCCGTTGACGGCTCGCTGACGGTCAGCGAACGGACGTTGTAGTTTGCAAGTGTTTTGACAAAGACGTCGGCGGAACCGGCGTAGGTGAAGGTGACCTTCTGCGCGTCGCTGGAGAAGTTCGTGATGCCCAGCGCTTCGGCAAATCCGCGCGCATCATCGGCCTCAACGCTGATTCTCCGCGCGTGCAGTGCCTCAAGCTGTTCCACAGGCCCCGCACTCAAGAGCGTTCCGGCGTGCAGCACCGCAACGTCCGTGCAGTGCGTCGAAATCTCTTCCACGCGATCGGTCGTGATGACGACGGTCGTACCGTTCTGGTGCAGCTCATGCAGCAATGCAAACAGGTTGTCGCGCTCAAACGACTGCAGCTCCAGGGACGGTTCGTCGACGAGCATCAGCGGAGGGTCATTGAGCTGTGCGGCGACGATTGCGAAGCGGCGGCGTTCTGCGGCGTCAAGGTTGGCGTAGCGCATGCCCATGTCCAGCCCGAAACGCACGCACAGCTCGGCGGTACGGCTGTAGTCGAACGGCCCCACGTACCGCCGTATCCCCGTGAACAGACCCCGCAGTGTCAGGTTCGAGTGTCCGCCGAGGGTCTGCGGTATGT
>JAAZKA010000018.1 GCA_012800055.1 Clostridiales bacterium | reverse complement strand
GCGTCACGGCTTTCTCGGCGGCGGCTGCCACGCGGTCGATCTGCTGCGCTGGATCGCCGGAGATCCCGTCGAAGTCTTCGCCTACGCCAACCGCAAGATGCTCTCCGACTGGCCGACCGATGACTGCACCGTCGCGATCATGAAGATGCCCGACAATGTCATTGGAAAGGTCTTCGTCTCGACCGGATGCAAGCGCAACTACACGATGCGCAGCGTCTTCTACGGCTCAAAAGGGACGATCATCTGTGACAACACCAGCCCTGAGCTGACGCTGTTCTCCACCGACAATCCCGACGGCTTCACCAAGCCGCAGACCATCCCGATCGATGTCAACAACCATAACATGACCGCCGAAATCCGCGAGTTCACCGACTGCATCCTCAACGACAAGCCGATCAAGACGACGTCGCTGGAAGGTGCCAAGACCGTCGCGGCGGCGCTGGCTGCCGTCGAATCCTCTAAGACCGGGATGCCCGTACGCGTCAACTACGACTTCTGAACAATTCCGCAATCTCCGTATTCAGAAAACGGCGACCTGTCAGAGGTCGCCGTTTTTGTTGCCATATCAATGATGCCTTGCCGGCCTTTCGCAACCCCGCTTCCACAGAAATGCCCTTTGACACTGTGTCACGCCATTGTCTCGAGCATCTTCTCCGTCACGCGGTAGAGTGTCGGCTCCCCGTGCAGCGTCTTTTCACACTCGTCGCACATATACGCACCCATCCGCGCGACCTCGTTACCAAAACTGCCGGCGAGGTGGGGCGTGAGGTAGACGTTCGGCAGCGTATAAAACGGATGCCCCTCCTCGGGAGGTTCGGGAAACGTCACATCCATCACCGCCGTCCGGTCGGGATACTCGGTCAGCGCACGCACGAGATCGGCCTCGACGACCTGTGCGCCGCGGCCGGTGTTGATGAACGTCGCGGTCGGCAGCATCCGCGAGAACAGCGCGTAGTTCAGCATCCCGCGCGTCGCCTCGTTGTTCGCCAGGTGGCAGGAGATCGTCTGGCAGCTCTCGAACAGCTCAGGCAGCTGCGCACGTACCGCACCCAGTTCCTTGAGCTTCTCATCCGACGCATACGGGTCATATACCCGCACCGTGATGTCGTTGGCCCGCAGCTTTTTCGCAACCAGCGAGCCGATCATCCCCACACCGAGGATTCCAACCGACACGTTGTAGTTGCCGGGGAACTTTGAGTAATATGCGGACGCGGCGGGTTTGCCCTGAGACCGGAAGATACGCTGCGCCTGGAAAAAACCCTTGTTCGCGAGGAGAATCTCCGCGTACGCAACCTCCGCGACAGGTACGGCGTTGGCAGCCCACGCGCTGTGTACCGCAATGCCGCGTTTGATGAACGGGCGCGCGAACTGCTGCACCGACCCCGCCGCGTAAAACACCGCCCGCAGCTCCGGCATGCGCGCAATCTCCTCCTCCGTCAGTGCCGGCATCCCCCATGTCGAGAAAATATACCGCACGTCCGCGAGTTTCTCAATGTCGGCCTTCGTGCAGACGGTGTCATCGAGCGCGACCAGTTTTCTCAGCCGCGCCTTTGTGGCGGCATCATAGGCATTCTGGACAGCGCGCGGACTTTCGCACAGGAACACCGCGCGCGGTAATGTGGTCATAGGTATCCCCTCCGGTTTCGTCATATTCGAATTGCTCCCTCTTACTTTTGATTTCCAGACGGTGATGAAAGTCCGTGAGCAGCCCGGGCGTCAGGTCTGCATTATGTCAGCTCCCATATGGTCACTCTCTTCCTCCCAACTTTGCAAGCAGCGCCCGGCATACTCCGCAGCCTGTCCTGTACGCTGACGGGTCGATCGTCACACCCACGCTCCGGGCATACTCTACAAGTTCCCTCACACCGCCGCGCATCAGCGCCGCCGCGTACGGGTTTGCATACGGGTTATACCGCTCGCACACCGCCGCCATCCCCTCGGAAATCTTCCCGATCTTCATTGCGCACGCGTATACACCGCCGTACGGGTCAATGCTCAGCGACGTCACGCGATCAAGCGGATCGGTGTATGGTGCTTCTCCGCACGGAAGCGTCAGGTCTGGGCTGGATGCCTGCGGGAAGTATTCCGCCAGCTCCCGCTCTGCACGTCCACCGGGAAAGATCACGTTGCCCTTCGATACCGGCATACCCAGCGGCTTGAAGTACGCGAGTACCTCCTGCGTCCGGCGGTTCCACACGTTGTCGTCCTCTGGCGAGACAAGCCATGCCGGATGCAGACGCGCGCCCGGCAGTGCCGCGATGTACTCCGCGAACGGATACACCCGCTCAGGAGGAATGTGCTCAGCATGGAAGCCGTCGACTGACAGCAGAAGCGAGTTCACGCAGCCCCGCAGCTCATCCGCCACCTCCCGGATATGCGCGGGGTCACGCGAGAAGCAGCCGTTGGTGATGATCTGCCGCTTCGGGATGCCAAGCTCCAGCGCCGCCCGGTGTACCGCGAGCGTCGTCTCCGGGAATAACAGCGGCTCGCCCCCGAAGGTCATCACCGACTCAAGCTTCGTACAGGCGGATAGTTCCCGCACTGCGCATTCTGCCGCATCGGGCAGCATATGCGCCGCCGGATCCTTTACATCTCCTACCGAACAATGCCGGCAGCGGCTCGTACACGCGCGCGTTATGATGTATTCAAGCCTCTTTATGGGTAAATAATGATTCATTCATCTTCTCCATATATGCAATTCACCCGCGTCCTCTCATTTCACCGGAGGACGCGGGTCATGCAGGTATCCGTCAGATGACGCTTGCGAGCAGCAGCTCCACCATGTCCATCGTCTTCGCGGCGTCCGCGATCGGGCAGATCGTCTTGCCGCCGGTGAGGATGGCGTTGAAGAAGTCGATGTCCTCACTCTTGTAGCCGTAATACTGGTAGTACGCGCTGCTGTCGCACCCAAGCTCCTGCCGCGCAATCTCCAGCCCGTCGAGCTTCTCGATGTTCGGCCCCAAAACGCCGGCGGCGCTGATGGAATACTGTGTCTTGCCGGTGCCGTACATGATCGTTGCGTCGCAGGCTGCGGTGCCGAAGCCCAGGTTGATAAACGCTGTCGCGCCGGGGCCGTGGATCGTGAAGTCATGGACGCGTCCGGCGCTCTGGTAGTTGGAGCGCAGCGTCCCCGTCACGCCGTTGCGGAAACGGATGACCGACGACCACGCGTTGTCCACCGGACTGTTGTGACGTCCGACGACCGTCGCGGCTTTCTCCGGCTCGGATTCGGCGAGATAACGCACCAGATCGACCGCGTGCACGATGTCCGTGTTGAACGCCGATGCGTAGTGCCATGCCGCAGCAATGTCCGAATACTTGATGAACAATCCGTCGACCTGCGTGATCTCGGTGACTTCCTTCAGCTTCTTAAAGACATACTGTACCAGCGGAATCGCGCGCCGGTTCATCGCCGCGCCGCAGATAACGCCCGTCGCCTCCGCCGTGCGTGCGAGGGAGTTTGCCTGGTACGCCGTGATGCCCGACGGCTTCTCCATCAGCACATTGCGCCCGGCCTTCATGCAGTCATACGCCACGCGGTAGGTCTTATCCGGCTGCACAAGCGACAGAATGCCGTCGAGCTCTTCCTCTTTGAGCATCTCAAAGTGACGCGTGTAGAGCTTTTTGAAACCGTACTTCTTCTGTGCGGCCTCAGCCTTCTCGATGTGATTGTCGCATACGGCGGTCAACTCGATCATACCGGTATCCGCGATCTCTCTAAGCGACGGAAAATGCACGCCGTTGGCGATACCGCCCGCGCCGATAACGCCGATTTTCAATGTCTTTGCCATATGAATACCTCCCGTTATTGGATTCCGTGTGAAGTTTGGTTACGGCTCGATCATGCCGGGCGCGTGACGGTGGGCCATGGACTTTGCGAAGTAGTCGTCGAGCAGCATGATGTCAAACTCCCGGATGATGTCCATCGCGGAGAACTCGTCACACTCGGACGTAATCAGCACCGCGCCGACATTGCCCGGGTCGTAGACCTTCACGCCGGAGCCGTACTTGCGGCGCGCGGCATCAAGCTTCCCCCAGTTATAATCCAGATGTACGACAGCGTAGTCAAGGTTCGCCGTCGCGGTGAAGTAGGGGAAATAGTTGGTGCTGTGGGCGATCTTCGTGCCCAGCGGATTGACCAGCGCACACTCGTTTTGGAAGACCGCGCCGAGGAACCAGGAGCGGCAGGAGTAGGCCCAGTAGCTCTGGACAAAGTCGCCGCCGTGGTACTGTGAGCAGAAAACGAGCAGCTCGGGATGGTTCTTCATGTACTTCTCGCGAAGTTCGTCGTAGTTGAGGTCGAAGCAGATGATACCGGCGACCTTGCCAAAGTCGGTCTTGATGATCGGCGCATCCTTGCCGAACAGCATGTTGTTGACAGTGTTCTCGGTATCGACGAGGTGGTTCTTGTTATAGAAGCCGTCGATGCCGCCGGTACGGGAAATGAAAACGGTCTGATTGCGCTTGGTGCCGTCCGGGTAGATGGGGCCGTAGTTGTAGGCGATGTTGACACTGTTGTCGCGGGCGACCTTCATCAGGTGATCGCGTACACGGTCCCGGCGCAGCTCATAGTACGCGCGCTTCGCAGCTCCGTCGTGACTTGGGTAGCGGTCGAAGGCCTCGGGCAGCGCGATGAGGTCGGGTTGATCGGGCAGCACATCCGTCAGCGCACGGTCAAGATGCTCGATGGCGGTGTTCAGCGCGGCTTCGAGATCGTGACCGTCGTCCTGCGGCAGCCGCAGTGTGTTGATTGCGGACAGTTTGACATAACGTGCCATAATAAAACCTCCATTTTATCTTACCGCAGATTCTCCCGTCCTTGACAACGGGAGAGCTCTACTGTATAATAGACAAAATCGGCTTTCCCGCCGGGCTGTTTTTATGATACCTTATCCCGTCCGTTTCCCTTTATGAATACCTCCCGTTGTTTGGTTCCGTATGATGTTTGGCTACGGCTCGATCATGCCGGGTGCGTGACGGTGGGCCATGGACTTTGCGAAGTAGTCGTCAAGCAGCATGATGTCAAACTCCCGGATGATGTCCATCGCGGAGAATTCGTCACACTCGGACGTAATCAGCACCGCGCCGACATTGCCCGGATCGTAGACCTTCACGCCGGAGCCGTACTTGCGGCGCGCGGCGTCGAGTTTCTCCCAGTTATAAGCCAGATGTACGATGGCGTAGTCGAGGTTCGCCGTCGCGGTGAAGTAGGGGAAGTAGTTGGTGCTGTGGGCAATCTTTGTGCCCAGCGGATTGACCAGCGCACACTCGTTTTGGAAGACCGCGCCGAGGAACCAGGAGCGGCAGGAGTAGGCCCAGTAGCTCTGGAGGAAGTCGCCGCCGTGGTACTGCGAGCTGAAGACAATCAGCTCGGGATGGTTCTTCATGTACTTCTCGCGAAGCTCATCGTAGTTGAGGTCGAAGCAAATGACGCCGGCGACCTTGCCGAAGTCGGTCTTGATGATCGGCGCATCCTTGCCGAACAGCATGTTTTCTACGGTGTTCTCGGTATCGACGAGGTGGTTCTTATTATAGAAGCCGTCGATGCCGCCGGTGCGAGAAATGAAAACGGTCTGGTTGCGCTTGGTGCCGTCTGGGTAGATGGGGCCGTAGTTATAGGCAATGTTGACGCCGTTGTCGCGGGCGATCTTCATCAGATGATCGCGCACACGGTCCCGGCGCAGCTCATAGTACGCAAGCATCGCGGCTTCGTTGTGACTTGGGTAGCGGTCGAAGGCCTCGGGCAGCGCGATGAGGTCGGGTCGATCGGGCAGAACATCCGCCAGCGCACGGTCGAGATGCTCGATGGCAGTGTTCAGCGCAGCCTCGAGATCGTGACCGTCGTCCTGCGGCAGCCGCAGCGTGTTGATCGCGGACAGTTTGACATAACGTGCCATAATATAACCTTCCTTTATCTTACCGCAGATTCTCCCGTCCCTGACAACGGAGAAATTCTACTGTATAATAGACAAAATTGACTTCCCGCCGGGCTGTTTTTATTATACCTTATCCCGTCTGTTTCGTCAAATGCTTTTCGTACGAAAGACGCGATTGTGCAAACGGAACATACAAAAAATCAAAGGAGTCGCCTCGATGGAGCTTTCGACCGCACGCTGCGATAATATGGACAGCACCTGGAATCCGTGGCATGGCTGCCGGAAGTACGCGGCGGGCTGCCTGCACTGCTATGTCTACCGCCGCGACGGTTCAGTCGGCCGTGACGCGTCACAGGTACGCAAAACCGCGTCGTTTGACCTTGGTGTGCGCAAGGATAAAAGCGGCGCGTACGTCCTTCCGCCGGGGTCGGATGTCTGGGTGTGCATGACGTCCGACTTCTTCCTCGAGGACGCCGACAGATGGCGCGGGGAACTGTGGGACATGCTGCGCATCCGGCGCGACCTGCGGTTCCGCATCATCACCAAGCGCATCGTGCGGGCAAAGGAATGCCTGCCTGCGGACTGGGGCGATGGCTGGACGCATATTGCCTGGGGCTGCACCGCCGAGGATATGACCGCCGTACGCACACGGCTGCCGGTGTTCCTGTCGACACCGCTGCGGACCCGCTTCATCGTCTGTGAGCCGCTGCTTGAACCGCTTGACCTGACACCGTTCCTGACGTCTCAGATCAGTACGGTCGTCGTGGGCGGCGAGAGCGGAGACGACGCACGCGTGTGCGACCTCGCGTGGGCACGCGGGATCCGGGAGCAGTGCGTCCGCGCGCGGGTGCCGTTTCACTTCAAGCAGACCGGCGCGCATTTCTGCATGGACGGCGTGATACGAAACGTCCCGCGCAGGGAACAGTTCGCCCTCGCGCGGGAGCTTCTGCCGGATTACCGTCCTCACGCGTAATGCGTCTTCAGGTACTCCAGCCACTTGATATAGTACGCCTTCCCGAAATGGATACCGTCCCTCGACGCGTCGGAGGGCAGGTATCCCTCCTCGTCCGCGAGCGCGGAATAGATATCGAGGTAATAGCATCCCGTATCGCGGGTCACGCCGTAGATCGTCTCGTTGTACAGCGTCACGCGTTTCAGCGTGTAGAGGTCGGCGTAGCTCGACACATACCGTCCCACCGGCGGCAGCGACATCAGGTAGATATCGGCGTCCGGCTGCAGTTCGCGGATTTTCGCGACCAGCTCTTTATATCGCGCGGCGAAGTAGTCCGGGGCGTAGCCGATCTCATTGAGCCCCAGCGCAAGGTACACCTTCCCATACGTCTTCTTCGCGAGCGCGTCAAGTATCGTTATCTTCGAGCCGTCGGACTGCTCGATCACCTGCTTTTTTGAGACACCGAAGATGTTCATGCTGATCGCCGCGAAGTAGTCGGGTGTCTTGAGTCCGGTGTATGCTTTGAAAGCCGTCAGCATCGAGTCGCCGATGAAGACCGCATCGGAGAAGTAATCGTCGCCGACGGCAGCGCGTGTGTAGAGATTGGGCGCCTTCGGTTTCGGGTCGACCAGCTCCGGCATCGCGCCTCCGGGAGAGCCGGGCATCTCCACCGCGTCGGAAAGCACCGTGTCGCTCCCCTTCATCCGCGTATTCAGCGCGCGGTATGAGATGTGCACCACGTCGTCGCGCAGGAACGGATGCTCCAGCAGGTATGCGCGGTACGTATGGTCGATCAGCCCGATCTTCCGTGCGAAGTCGAGCGACGCATCCCAGCGGAAGTCGCCGGAGCCGTCGCCGTTATCGCTGTCATACCCGAGCGCGCGGAGGGTCAGCGTCACATACTGCACGGCGGTCATCGGTTCATCCGCACCGCAGCGGGTCTCCGAGATGCCTGTCATGAAACCCTGGTTGTAGCAGTAGCCCACGTACGGCGCGTAGTCGGCGGATACGTCCACGAACGGCTGCGGGTACTCCTCTGCCGTCACGCGCCCGCCCATCCCGAGAAGCCGCGTCAGCATCACGGCCCCCTGCGCACGCGTCAGAGGCCGGTCGAGCGCGAAGCTGCGGCCGTTCCCGAGGAGCAGTCCCATCCTCCACAGTGTCCGCGCCTCGGCCCCGTAGCGCGGCTCATAGCGTTCATACGCTGCCGTCATACCCGTCAGCAGTGCCGCCGTCAGCAGCAGCGCAAGCAGCCTTGCCGCAATCCTTCTCATCTTTCTCCCTACTCCCTTTCCTGACACCCCTTCGGTGCTCTCACATTATAGTGCGTTTTTACCTTTTTGTAAATACCCCGTTTCGCATTTTTATTGCCCCTCTTCCCCTTGACAAGTGGTTAAAAACACGTTATACTGTACCCGTACCCGGACTTTGAGAGCCGTTATCCGCCCTCAAAGCCCGGCTGAAAGGATTTTTTGAACCTATGCCTACGCCCATCGTCTCCATCGTCGGACGTCCGAACGTCGGGAAGTCCCTTTTGTTCAACCGGCTGGCCGGCAAGCGCCTGTCGATCGTCGAGGATACCCCCGGCGTCACGCGCGACCGGCTCTACGCTCCCATCACCTGGCGCGGACGCGAATTCCTCATTGCCGATACCGGCGGCATCGAGCCGCACACAGATGACGAAATGCTGCGCTTCATGAGACGCCAGGCACTCATCGCCATCGACGAAGCCGACGTCATCATACTTGTCACCGACCTGCGTGTCGGCGTGACCGCCTCAGATGAGGATGTCGCAGCGATGCTGCTGCGCGCAAAGAAGCCCGTCGTGCTCGCGGTCAACAAGACCGACTCCGTAGGTGACCCGCCGCCGGATTTCTACGAGTTCTACAAGCTCGGGCTCGGTGACCCGCTGCCCGTCTCCGCGCTGCACGGTCACGGCACCGGCGATCTGCTCGACGCCTGCGTGAAGGAGTTCCCGCCGGAGGACCCGCCCGAGGAACCGTCCGACGCAATCAAGGTTGCCGTCATCGGCAAGCCCAATGCCGGAAAGAGCAGTCTGATCAACTGTGTCCTCGGTTCGGAGCGCGTGATTGTCTCCGACATCGCCGGTACGACACGCGACGCGGTCGACGTGGCGCTCGAGAACGAGTACGGACGCTACCTCTTTATCGACACCGCCGGAATGAGACGGCAGGCACGCGTCGATGAGCCGATCGAGAAGTACAGCGTGATGCGCGCGATACAGGCCGTCGAGCGCGCGGACGTCTGCCTGATCATGATTGACGCGGAGGACGGCGCGACGGAGCAGGATACGAAGGTCGCCGGATTCGCGCATGAAAATGGCAAAGCCGCAATCCTCGTTGTGAACAAGTGGGACCTCATCGACAAGACCGACCGCACAATGAAGGAGTTCGAGGAGAAGGTTCGCGCGATGTTCTCGTTCATGAGCTACGCACCGGTGGTGTTCATCTCGGCGCTGACAGGTCAGCGGGTGAGTAAACTGTTCCCGCTGATCAACGAGGTAAACGAGCAGAGCATGCTGCGCATATCGACGGGCAAACTCAACGACGTCCTGCGCGACGCGGTGACGAGAGTACAGCCGCCGACAGATAAGGGACGGCGCCTGAAGGTCTACTATATCACGCAAACGGGCATCCGTCCGCCGAACTTCGTCGTGTTCTGCAACGACATCGAGCTGTTCCACTATTCCTACCGCCGCTATCTGGAGAATCGCATCCGCGAGGTCTTCGGTCTGACCGGAACCCCGGTGCGGATGGTGATCCGACAGAAAGACGACGATCAATAACGGAGGAAATTATGTTCTGGAAATACATCGTCATCGCAGCGGCGAGCTATCTCTTAGGCAGCTTGAACTTCGGCGTGATCGTCAGCCAGATAGCGCTGAACCAGGATCTGCGCACGCTCGGCTCCGGGAATGCCGGAACAACCAACGCGCTGCGCGTGATGGGTCCGAAGCTCGCGTCGCTGGTGTTCGTCGGCGACATCCTCAAGGGCTTCGCCGCCGCGTTTATCGGGCGCTGGATGGGTCAGGAGGGCGAGCTCATCGCGTTCTTCTTCGTCATTCTCGGGCATGTCTACCCGCTCTACTTCGGCTTCCGCGGCGGCAAGGGCATTCTCACGATGGCGGCGGTGCTGCTGGTGTTCGACTGGCGCATTTGCCTGATCTCCACCTTCATCTTCGCCGTCATTGTCTCGCTGTCCAGACTCGTCTCGCTCGGGTCGATCACCGCCGCGTTGCTTATGCCGATCAACATGTATATCTTCCATCCCGACCCTTGGTGGTTCACCTTCATTGCCGTCATTCTCAGCCTGGGCGTCGTGTGGCTCCACCGCAAGAACATCCGCCGCCTGATCGACGGGACCGAATCGCGGTTGTCGTTTAAGAAAAAGCCGAAAGCATAATGAAACACGTCCCTTCCTAAACGGAAAGGGACGTGTTTTTGTTGTAATCCCATCATGTCCGCCAGCAGGTCTTACAGTCGCGTAATCAAAGTAGATTTCCCCGAGGATGTCGTTGACCCCGCGCCACGGTATACTGCCCCGCGCGCGAACGCCTCTGTGATGCGCCGCAAAATCACGATTTTCTTCCGTGATCTCGGGTTCCGCTCAAATCTCTCCTTAACGGATGTGCTTATTTACGTGTCTTCTGAATATTCTGCTCGTAGTCCTTCACAAACGGCAGCCACTCCGCGCCGCCGGGCATGTTCTCCTTCTCGCACAGATAATCCCAGACGATGCCAAACGGGAAAGTCTTATATTCCTCGGTCAGACCCAGACGTGCGGTGGTATCTCCGGCGTTTTCGGCTGTCTTCAGGTCGGCGACCGGCTCGAGCAGCGCTTTTAAGAGCGCTTTCTTCGTATTGCGCGCACCGATGACCCATGCCGCCACGCGGTTGATCGATCCATCAAAGTAGTCGAGCGCGATGTTTGTCCGGCTCAGGCAGTCGGAGCGTATCAGTTCATGGAAGATCGCCTGCAGCTCGTCGTCGAAGGTCACGACGTGGTCGGAATCCCAGCGCACCGGACGGCTGACATGCAGCAGCAGCTCTTTCAGGAAAACAAAGCACGCGGTCAGCTTCGCGGAAACCGTCTCGGTCGGATGGAAGTGGCCCGTGTCGAGCGTCAGCAGTACCTCGGGATGCTGCGCGGCGTAGGCCAGATAGAACTCATGGCTGCCGACGACGTAGCTCTCGCTGCCGATGCCGAACAGCTTGCTCTCGACGGCGTCCTTCATGTGGTCGCAGTGGTTCGCATAGATCTCGTTGAGCGCGTCGAACAGACGCAACCGCGGTCCCAGCGTGTCAATCGGACGCTCCTTGCAGCCGTCGGCGATCCACAGGTTGTTGACGCAACACTTCCCCGTACGCTGACCCAAATACTCCGCGATCTCGCGGCAGCGCTTGGCGTGCTCGATCCAGTAGCGGCGAATCCCGTCGTCCGCACTCGCGAGCGTGTAACCTGACGCGCTCATCGGATGGGAGAAACAGGTGGGGTTGAAGTCCAGGCCGATGTTTTTCCCGACTGCCCAGTCCGCCCAGTTGCTGAAATGCGCGGACGTAATGGCGTCGCGCTCGACAGCCTTTCCGGCCTCAAGGTAGAACGCGTGGATGTTGACCTTGTTTTCGCCCGGGATCAGACTCAGCGCGCAGTCGAGATCGGCGCGCAGCTCGTCGGGAGTGCGCGCACGTCCCGGATACTCGCCGGTTGACATAATGCCGCCGGTCAGGCCCGTCTCGAGACCTTCAAAGCCCCGGACGTCGTCGCCCTGCCAGCAGTGGAGGGAAACCGGCGTCGTGAGCGTCTTCGCGATCGCCGCGTCCGTGTCGACGCCGATCGCCGCGTAGCGTTCCTTCGCGTAAGCGTATGCGGTATGGATGTCCATATGGTTCCTCCGTATGAGATGTGTGATGTGGGTGGTACGGCCATAGGTCGTTTCCGCCGCGTTTAATTCAGCATGACCTGGCCGCCGGTAACGGGCAGCGCCTGTCCGGTCTCGTACTGCTGCTCGATGAGGTAGTAGATCGCGCGCACGACGTCCGTTGTCTGGCAGCCGCGGTTCATCGGCACCTTCGCCTCGTAGAATCTCTTGACCTCCGCGACCGTCGTCGCACCGGGTACCTTGCCGGACTTCAAGTACTGCACAAACAGTCCCTTCTCCGGGTCACACCACAGCGGACCGTCAAGGAAGTTGCCGGGGCAGATCGCGTTCACCTTGATGCCGTGTTCGCACAGCTCCAGCGCGAAGCTCTGCACCAGCCCGATGCCGCCGAACTTCGAACCCGCGTAGGCAAAGTTCTTGTTCGAGCCCTCAAGACCCGACTTCGAGTTGATCTGGATGATGTCGAAGGTCTTGCCCGGATTGAATGCCCGCTCACGCTTCATCACACGCGACGCGTACTTCGATCCGAGGAAAAACGCCGTGTAGTTGATTTTCGTCGACAGCTCGAAATTCTCGAGCGTCATCGCTTCGAGGTCGCCCGCGCGGACGATGCCGGCGTTGGAGACGAAGACGTCGATGCCGCCGTACGCGAGCGCGGTCCTGCACGCCATCGCATCGACCTGTGCCTCGTCGCCGACGTTCACGCCGACCGCCATCGCCGCGCCCACGCCGTACTTCGCGCACAGCTCATCGGCAAGTGTCTGTGCGCCCGGGACGTTCAGGTCAGCCGCCACAACATACGCGCCGTTTGCGGCAAGCTCCTCCGCGATGCCGCGGCCGAAGCCCTGCGCCGCACCCGTCACGACCGTAACCTTACCTGCAAGCCGTCCGCCGTTCACCGTGCCGACCGCCACACCCTTGCGGTAGCGTTCGACTTCCCAGTTTTCGATCGCGTCCACAAGCGCATCCGGCATCGGTTTGCCGCCGCCGAACACCTCCGCGCACGCCGCCACTGCCGCCGCACTCTCAAAGAGCATCGCGGCATTCTTCACGTCCTTCGGATTCTCGCCCGTCACAAAGACACCCAGACCCTGCACGCCGATGATTCTTGGAAGCGGCAGCGACTCAGCTTTCAGCGCGTCATCCGCGTCAGCTTCGATGAACAACGTCCGCGCGCCGCAGTAGACCAGATGGTCGGGTGTGAAGGTGGTGTAGACCTTTTCGAACGCGTCACGGCTCTCAACCGCCCGCGCAATGCCCTATGTACGCATGAAGGTCACGGTACCGCCGGTCAGTCCGCGGATAGCCGGCGCGATCGACGCCGCGCGCGGGATGTCGAAATCGTCGAGCTGCGTGTCGTCCCACACCGGGAACTCGCCGCACGCCGCGAGTTTCTCCTCCATATACTTCCAGGCCGCATCCACCGCCTCGACACTATCGCCGCCGGTGAAGACACCGTGGTTCTCGAGGAAGATGTATGCCGGAGTCTTCCCGTGCGCCTGCTCAAACGCCTCGGACGCCGCTTTCACGACGGTCGAGAGGTAGTAGCCCGGCATCGTCGGCTCAATCCAGATCGCTCGGTCAGAGAAGAGCTGCTCAAAAACCTTCCTGCCGTCCTTTCCGCAGACTAACCCCCCCACGACGGTCGGATGCAGATGCAGCACATACGCGTCGGGAATGAGGTTGTGCAGCAGCGCCTCGACGGACGGACGCTTCTTCTCCTCACCCGGGCAGCGCGCGTCGAGCATGTCGGCGAGCACCTGCGCCTCACGGGTATCGGGATCGGCGCTGTAGGTATGCTCAAAGATTGCGTTCAGGCGCGCGCGCGACAGCTTCACGAAACCCTCCGGTTCAATCGTCGCAAGCTTCATGCCCGACGCCTTCACCCACAGATACTGCGCGTCCTTATACGACGTGTTGCCGCCTCCCGCCAGGACGTAATCGGGATTCCTCCCATAGCGGTTGGACATTTCTGTCAGCGCTTGTAATGACATAGTAATGGCACTTCCTTATACGGTCGTTTATTCGATGATCTTCCGGTATCTTCCGTAGGCATCTTCCCACAACGCGCGCTCATGCGGCTCGTAGACCGTGATCGGGAACGAGCGTTTCACACACGCGCGTGCTTCATCGATGCTCTTGAACTCGCCTGCCGCGAAAAGCTGCACCAGCACATTGCCGGCTGCCGTCGCTTCGATCGGTCCGGCGACGACGGTGCGCCCGGTGGCATTGGCGGTGCACTCGCATAAGAGCGTATCCTGTACGCCGCCGCCGATGATGTGCAGCGTATCGATCTTCCGCCCGGTCAGACGCTCGAGGTCGTCAAGCGCCACACGGTACTTCATCGCGAGCGACTCGGTGATAAGCCGCGAGATGTCGCCGCGGAAGTCCGGGGCGGGCTGTCCGGTACGCGCGAGGTACGCCGCAATCTTCTCCGGCATCTGACCGGGCCGCGCAAATTCCGGATAGTCCGGGTCGATGAAGCGCGTGAGGGGTTTTGCCTGCACGGTCAGCGCGTCGATCTCCTTAAAGCTGATCGGCCCCGACTCGCGAATCCATGCGCGGCGCGTTTCCTGCATCAGCCATAAGCCGATGATGTTTTTGAGGAAACGCGTCGTATGGTTCACGCCTCCCTCGTTTGTGAAGTTTGCGTCAAACGCCGCGTCGTTGATAAACGGCTCGGACAGCTCCAGACCCAGAAGCGACCACGTACCGCAGGAAAGGTACGCCCAGTTGTCGCCGCCATCGGTCGGTACGGCCGCAACCGCCGCCGCGGTATCGTGTCCTGTCGTTGCGACGATGTCGAGCGGCTGTACGCCCAGCTCCTCGCAAATCGCCGGGGTCAGGCGTCCGACAGTCGTGCCGGGGTCAACGATCTCACGCAGCAGATGCGTCGGAATCCCGAGACGGTCGCACAGCGCGGTGTCCCAGGTACGCTTGCGGGCATTGAGAAGCTGCGAGGTCGAGGCGATCGAGTATTCGCTGACTCTGGCGCCGGAGAGGAAGAAGTTGATGAGGTCAGGGGTAAATAACAGGCTGTCGGCCGCCGTGAGCAGTTCGGGAGAGCGTGTGGCGAGGTAATAGACCTGGAAGATGGTGTTGAGATCCATTGTCTGGATTCCGGTCGAGGCGTAGATATCGCGCGCGGGAACCTTGGCGAACACCTCGGCGGGCATCGGGATATTGCGGGCATCGCGGTAGTGGACGGGGTTGTCGACGAGCCGTCCGGACTTCGTGACCAGGCCGAAGTCGACGCCCCAGGTATCGACGCCGAGGGAGTCAAACGTGGTACCGGTGAGATTGGCCTTAGAGATACCGGTTTTGATCTCGTGGATCAGTCGCGGGAAGTCCCAGTAGAAAGTATTCCCGAGCATAACGGGGTCGTTGGAGAAACGGTGCAGCTCGCTGAGCGTGAGGCGGCTGCCGTCATAAGCTCCGGCGATGGCGCGGCCGGAGGACGCGCCCAGGTCGAACGCGAGGACGTTTTTCATGGATGAACCTCCTGAACGTTTCATTCGCAAGGCGGGCATTTGCTCCCGCCGGTATGTCGCGGGTACCGGGAACGGGATATCAGGCGAAGATCAAATCCACCCCGGCGCTGCGGATGGCGTCGGCCCAGCCGTCGGGGAACGGGCCGTCGGTGATGAGCTTATCGATATCGTCGAGGGTGGCGGTGGTGGTGAACCCGACGCGGCTGCACTTGGTGTGGTCGCAGAGAAAGATTCGTGACCGCGCGCGCCGCAGCATAACGCGCCGCAGTTCGCTCTCCTCCTCGGAGGAGTCGGACAGCCCGATCGCGGGATCAAAGCCCTTGCAGGAGAAAAAGAGGTGGTCGGCGAAATAGGAGCCGATGACATTCTCCGCCGCACGTCCGATGTAGGAGCGGTTTTTATGGCGCAGCACGCCGCCGGTCGAGATGACGGTGATGTCGGGGTTGTCGGCAAACTCGGATATGATGCGCTCGGCATTGGTGATGACGGTGAGGCCGGGCTTGTTCTTGATGTGCCGGGCAACGTAGAGCGCGGAGGTAGAGGCGTCGAGCATGACGGTTTCGCCGGGACGCACGAGTTTCGCAGCGGTGATTCCGATACGGTCCTTCCCCTGCGTATTGATGCCCTCGCGGATGCGCAGCGGGGTCTCAACAAGGCTGTCGTCCGGGAGCAGCGCGCCGCCGTGGGTACGCACGAGCAAACCCTGACGCTCCAGCAGCTTCAGGTCGCGGCGGATTGTCTCCTCCGTGACCTCGAAGCGTGCGGCAATATCCGGGACCGACAGGCTCTTCTTGACGCCTAACAGAGCCATTATTTCACTTTGCCGTTCTATCGCAAACATGGTTCCTCAAACCTTTCCGGGGAAAATCGCGGGAAAACTGCCGTAGGAGAACATCTCCTGAACATCGGCGCGATGCGGGCATCCCGCCCTGCGCGTGGTATCCGACCGTTCCGTCCGGTCACCGCTGCAGCCTGCGGCCGATCTCCGCAAAGTGCGCGGTGCGGTCGGCAAGCTCCGGGTAACGCCCGATCGTCTCCGGCGAGAACAGCCGCGGATGCGTATTCTCGCTGCCGATGAGTGCCCACGCCGCGTCCACCAGATTCGCAAACTCTGGCGAGCGCATCGCGTCGCACACGAACTTCTGACGCGGACTGTTGATGTCCTCGCCGCTGATCTGGAACAGCCCGTACCGGTCGCACAGCTTCCGCAGCCGCACAAGCTGCGCGGGTGTGTTGCGCGACGGCATGTACGTCACCGCGCGGAATCCCAGCTCCGATAAAAGCGGTATCAGCTCGTCGAGGTAGCTGTCCTCAAACTCCTGCGCACGCTTGTCACCCGTCACCGAATCGCCGACGTCGCCGAGATAGGCGTACGCCGATACCGCGCCGACTTCCTCGGAGAGCGCCAGCACATCCCGCACATCCGGGCATTCGCCCGTCGCGGGGATGTAGAAACGCGACACAAACTCCGCCTTCAGAAGTCCCAGCAGGTCATAGTCGTAGTGCGGGTTCGCGGCGTCGGATAGATAGCCCGCAGCCTTTTCAGACAGCTTCAGCCCGAGTGTATCGCTCAGGAACGCGGTCATCGCCGTCCCGCACCCGACCTTTGCAATCAGATTCTTCGCGAGTGCGAAGAGGATGTGCCGCTCGGTGACGGAGCCGCCCTCTGCCGCCTTCGACAGCGGCAGCACGTCGCGGTCATAGTCGAGCGCAACACCGTGCGGCGCGAGAATACCCGCGAGCGTCACGGTCATCTTCCGGTTGCGCTCACCGCGTGCCCTGCGGATCGGCTTGAGGAAGTCATCCACGCGGTCGAAGCGGTCGTGCGGGATTGCGTGCAGCGCCATGTAGACGATGTCGTTCTGGTCGGGGTTGTTGATTCTTCTCCCCGCAACCGGCGTGTCCCTAAAGTCCACGCGCAGCTCGACGCCGCAGGTCACCGGGAAGTGCGCGATATGTCCGGCTTCGATGAACTCCCGGCAGCCGGAGATGCTGTCGTGATCCATGATGCCGGCAGTTGCGAGTCCCGCCTCGCGCGCAAACCACACCGCCGCGCTGGGCGAGTACGGTGAGAATGAGTAGCAGGTGTGGATGTGGTTGTTGATGTTCTCAAAGTCAGTCTGTATTTGTGTTGGTTTGTGTTGATTTGTGAGCGCGGCCAGATTCCGCAGACGCGCGGCGGCAGTCGGCGCGGATAGCTGCTCCAGGATGGTTTTGGTGTCCGCCATCGTCATATACCTCCCCGCAATGGGTGTTTGTTCACTCAGTGCACAGGTCTGAAAGCATTATACACGAAAAAAATCTGTTTGTCCAGTCCTTAAAGAAATATTCTTCCGAAAATGTCCGAACGTGTTGACTTTGCTTCGTAAGTGTGATATAATGACCCCGCTGAAAATACGCGGGAGATTCATTTTATCCCGCCGTTTCGTTTTGCGTACAAACTTCCTTCACATAACCGATCATCTCATTTTATGGAGGTATTTTATGAAAACAAAGGCCGTCCGTCTCTACGGACAAAATGACCTGAGGCTCGAGGAATTTGAGCTGCCGCAGATCCGCGACGACGAAATCCTCGCCCATATCATCACCGACAGCATCTGCATGTCGTCCTACAAGGCGACCATCCAGGGCGCCAACCACAAGCGCGTACCCAAAAACGTCGCCGAAAACCCCATCATCATCGGCCATGAGTTCTGCGGCGAGATCGTCGAAGTCGGCAAGAAGTGGGCCGACTCCTTCAAGCCCGGCGATAAGTTCTCCATCCAGCCCGCGCTCAACCATCCCGATGATCCCTACTCCTCCCCCGGCTACTCCTTCCCCTACATCGGCGGTGCCGCTACCTATGTCATCATTCCGAACGTTGTCATGGAGCTCGGCTGCCTGCTGCCCTACTCCGGTGAGGCGTTCTATCTCGGTTCCCTCTCCGAGCCGATGAGCTGCATCGTCGGCACCTATCACGCGATGTACCACACCCGCGCGGGTGAGTACATCCATGACATGGGCATTAAAGAAGGCGGCAAGCTGGCTCTGTTCGCGGCGGCGGGCCCGATGGGACTCGGATTCATCGACTACGCGCTCCACTGCGACCGTAAGCCCTCCCTCATCGTCGTCACCGACATCGACCAGGCTCGGCTCGACCGCGCGATGGGTATTTACACCGTCGAGGAAGCCGCGCGCCAAGGCATCAAGCTCATCTACGTCAACACCGCAACTGTCGAAGACGCGACGGCGTATATGAAGGAACTGTCCGGCGGCGGGTTCGACGACATCATGTGCTGCGCGCCGGTGCGCCAGGTAGTGGAACTTGCCGACAGCGTGCTCGCGCATGACGGCTGCCTGAACTTCTTCGCCGGCCCGTCCAAGACCGACTTCTCCGCAATGATCAACTTCTACAATGTCCACTACCTCTCCACTCATTTCGTCGGCACCTCCGGCGGCAGCACCAACGATATGCGCGAGAGCCTTGAGATGATGTCCAACGGCACCATCAACCCCTCCAGCATGATCACCCACATCGGCGGTCTGGGCTGCGTGCCTGAGACAACGAAAAACCTCCCGTCCATCCCCGGCGGCAAGAAGCTCATCTACACCAACATCGACATGGATCTGACCGCCATCGACGACTTCGCCGAAAAGGGCAAGACCGATCCCTTCTTCGCCGGACTCGCCGAAATCTGCGCGCGCCACAACAACCTCTGGAACGCAGAAGCCGAGAAATACCTGCTCGCCAACAAGTAATTCACCAATATCGGAGGATTTTTAGATATGGCAACACCTGTCATTATGCCGCGTCAGGGCCAATCCGTCGAGAGCTGCATCCTCGCAAAATGGGCCAAGAAGGTCGGAGATACCGTCGCCGTCGGCGATCTGCTGTTCTCTTACGAGACCGATAAGGCGGGCTTCGAAGAAGAAGCCAAGGTCGCCGGTACGCTGCTGGCCACCTTCTTTGAGGAAGGCGACGATGTCCCCTGCCTCGTGAATGTCTGCGTCATCGGTGAAGCCGGTGAAGATGCCGCCGCGTTCGCGCCGGACGGTACAGCCGCCGCGCCCGCCGCTGAGGCTGCTCCCGCTGCAGAAGCGCCGAAGGCTGACGCTCCTGTCGCCGCCGTCGCCGCGGCGCCCAAAGAAAATGTCTTCGCATCTCCGCGCGCCCGTGCAGCCGCCGACCGCGCCGGTGTGGATATCCGTCTCGCCGCCGCCACAGGTCCCAACGGCCGCGTGATCGAGCGCGATGTCGACGCCCTCCGCGCTGCCGTCGGACGTCTTCCGAAGCATGAGGAAGTTCCGGTCGCCGCTGAAGCTCCCAAGGCTGAAGCCGCAGTTCCGGCTGCCGCGTTCGAGGATGTCAAAGTCCCGAACATCCGCAAGGTCATCGCAAAGACCATGCATGCGTCGTTGTCCGAGATGGCGCAGCTCACCTACAATACCTCCTTTGACGCCACCGGCCTGCTGAGCTACCGCGCGAAGATCAAGGCGAGCATGGAGCGTCTGGGGCTCGAGAACATCACGCTCAACGACCTGATCCTGTTCGTCGTCTCCCGCACGCTGATGATGCCGGAGCATAAGGATCTCAACGCCAATTTCCTCGGCGGCGACACGATACGTTACTTCAAGAACGTCAACCTGGGCGTCGCGGTCGACACGCCGCGCGGCCTGATGGTTCCGACGATCTTCGATGCGAACCTGAAGTCCCTCAATGAGATCTGCGCCGAAGTCAAGTCCCTCGCGAAGCTCTGCAAGGGCTGCGCGATCAACCCCGACCTCCTGAAGGGCGGCAGCTTCACCGTCTCGAACCTGGGCAGCTTGGGCATCGAAAGCTTTACGCCCGTCATCAACCCGCCGCAGACCGCAATCCTCGGTGTCGACACGATCTCTCCGAAGGTCCGCGCCGCGAAGGACGGCAGCATCGAGCTGTATCAGAGCATGGGCCTGTCACTGACCTGCGACCACCGCGTCATCGACGGTACCCCCGCCGCGAAATTCCTCAAGGACCTCGTCATCAACCTCGAGAACTTCGAAGTACTGCTGGCGAGATAAGGAGATACTATAATGATTTATGATCTGATCGTCATCGGCGGCGGCCCCGCCGGATATGTCGCGGCGGGGCGCGCGGGGCGCGCGGGTCTCTCCGTCCTGCTCGTCGAGAAGCGCTCTCTCGGCGGTGTGTGCCTCAACGAAGGCTGCATCCCGTCCAAAGCGCTCCTGAACTCCGCAAAGCTCTATGAGCATGCCGTCCACTCCGAGAAGTACGGCGTCACCGTCACCGGTGCGGTACTCGACCACGCGAAGGTCGTCGCGCGCAAGGCGAAGGTTGTGAAGCAGCTTGTCTCCGGCGTCGGCGGACAGATGAAGGCCAACCACGTCACCGTCGTGAACGGTGAGGCGGTTCTCGACAAGAAGACCGCCGAGGGGTTCCCGGTCAAGGTCGGCGCGGATACCTATGTCGCAGCGCGGCTGCTGATCGCGTCCGGTTCCGTACCGGTCGTCCCACCGATCCCCGGCGTGAAGGAAGGTCTCGAGGCCGGCTACGTCATGACCAACCGCGAGATCCTCGACATGACCACCGTCCCCGCGAACCTGTGCATCGTCGGCGGCGGCATCATCGGTCTGGAGATGGCAAGCTATTTTAACGTCGCGGGTTCCCGTGTGACCGTTGTCGAAATGCTCGACCACATCGCCGGCCCCACCGACGCGGAAATCTCCGCGATTCTCCTCAAGGAGTACCAGAAAAAGGGCATCGATTTCCGGCTCGGCGCGAAGGTTGTCGGCGTGGATAAGGGCTCCGTCAGCTACGAGAAGGACGGCAAGATTGAGAGCGTCCCGGCGGACGTGATCCTGATGAGCATCGGCCGTCGTGCGAACACGAAGGGTCTCAACGCAGAAGCTCTGGGTATCGAGATGGACCGCGGCGCAATCGTCACCGACCGCCACGGCCAGACCAATGTCGCGGGCGTCTGGGCGGCGGGCGATGTCAACGGCAAGTCCATGCTCGCGCACACCGCGTACCGTGAGGCTGAGGTCTGCGTCAACAACATCCTCGGCCGCCGCGACGTCATGCGCTACAATGCCATCCCGTCGGTCATCTACACCAACCCCGAGGTCGCCGGTATCGGCGAGACCGAGGAGACCGCCAAGCAGAAGGGGATCGACTACGTCTGCAAGAAGCTGTCGATGCGCTACGCCGGACGCTTCGTCGCGGAAAACGAGGGCGGCGACGGTCTGTGCAAGGTGCTCGTGGACAAGAAGGCCAATCGTGTCATCGGCATCCATATGATCGGCAACAGCTCCTCGGAGATCATCTGGGGCGCGTCCGCGCTCATCGAGACCGAGCTGCGCATCGAGGATATCAAAGAGCTGGTCTTCCCGCATCCGACCGTCTCCGAGATCATCCGCGAGACGATCTTTGAGTTCTAAAAACAGGTTCCTGTATACGGACGATTTGTGATCGCCCGCTTCCTGCCGCTTATCTTCACATTTGCGTATTAAATACCATAAGGAGTGTTATATAATGCCTAAGTCCCAATTTGTGGATCCGAACATTCTGCGCAGTCCGGGCTTCATCTCCTTCACTGACATCCCCGTCAACCAGTATAAGAAAACCATAGCCGATGAGCGTGCCAACTACACCGACGAGCAGCTCATGAACGTCTACGCCGACATGGTCTTCTGCCGTGAGTACGAGACCATGATCAACCTCATTAAGACCACCAGCGAGTATAACGGCGTTGCATACTCCCACCCCGGCCCCGCCCATCTCTCAATGGGTCAGGAAGCCTCCGCCGTCGGTCAGGCGCTCGTCCTCGACACCGACGACTACTCCTTCGGTTCCCACCGTTCCCACGGTGAAGTCCTCTCGCGCGGCCTGTCCGCCATCCGCAAGCTGCCCAACGACCGGCTGCTCGAGATCATGAAGACCTATAACGACGGCGTCATCTACAAAATCATCGAAAAGGAATTCAAGAACGTCACCGACACCAAACTCTTCGCCACCTACTTCTTCCTCTACGGCGCAATGGCTGAGATGTTTGCCCGTGAGACCGGCTTCCAGAAAGGCCTCGGCGGCTCGATGCACGCGTTCTTCACTCCCTTCGGCATCTATCCGAACAACGCCATCGTCGGCGGTTCCGCGGATATCGCGGTCGGTGCAGCTCTGTATAAGCGCATCAACCGTCAGCCCGGTATCGTGATTGCCAACATCGGCGACGGCGCGCTCGGCTGCGGTCCCGTCTGGGAAGCGCTGTGCATGGCCACGATGGATCAGTACAAACAGCTCTGGGAAGGCGACATGAAGGGCGGTCTGCCATTCCTGTTCAATATCTTCAACAACCAGTACGGCATGGGCGGCCAGACCCGCGGCGAGACCATGGGCTATGACTTCCCCGCGCGCCTCGGCGCCGGCATCACCCCCAACCAGATGCTCTCCGAGCGTGTCGACGGCTACAACCCCCTCGCCGTTGCCGACGCCACGCTGCGTCAGAAGCAGGCCATCCTTGAGCGCCGCGGTCCCGCAATGCTCGACGTCGTCACCTACCGCTTCGCCGGTCACTCCCCGTCCGACTCCTCCTCCTATCGTGAAAAAGCCGAGGTCGAAGCTTGGCAGGAGCATGATCCGCTGCTCACCTACCGCAAGGCTCTCATCGAGGCCGGTCTCGCCAAGGACAGCAAGTTCGAAGATATTCTCGCCAAGACGAAGGACGAGCTGACTCACATCCTCAAGATAGCCACCGACGTTGAAATCTCCCCGCGTATGAACCTGATCGCCAACCCCAACCAGATCGGCGACCTGATGTTCTCCAATCAGAAGATCGCCGCGATGCGCGACGCACAGCCGGACGTCCTAGGCCCGAAGGAGAGCTCTCCGCGTGTTCAGCAGATCGCCAAGAAAGAGCGCTTCGGCATCGGCGCCGACGGCAAGCCCGTCTCCAAAAACAAGGTGTTCAACATCCGCGACGGTATCTTCGAGTCCATCATCGACAAGTACTATGAGGATCCGACCCTCATCAGCTACGGCGAAGACGTCCGTGATTGGGGCGGCGCGTTCGCAGTTTACCGCGGCCTGACCGAAGTCATCCCGTATCACCGTCTGTTCAACTCCCCGATCTCCGAAGGCGCGATCGTCGGCGCGGCCACCGGTTACGCGATGGCAGGCGGACGTGTGATCGGCGAAATCATGTACTGCGACTTCCTCGGCCGCTGCGGCGACGAGCTGTTCAACCAGCTTCCGAAGTGGCAGGCGATGAGCGCCGGCTCCCTCACGATGCCGGTCGTCATCCGCGTGTCTGTCGGCTCCAAGTACGGCGCGCAGCACTCTCAGGACTGGACGTCCCTCTGCGGACACATCCCGGGCCTGAAAGTCTGCTTCCCGGCTACCCCGTACGACGCCAAGGGACTGATGGCTTCTGCCCTTGAGGGCACCGATCCGGTCATCTTCTTCGAGAGTCAGCGCATCTACGACATGGGAGAGCTGTTCCATGAGGGCGGCGTACCGACCGAGAAATACTATATCGAGATCGGCGAACCGGATGTCAAGCGCGTCGGTAAGGATGTTACGATCCTGTCCATCGGCTCGACACTGTACCGCGCGGTCAAGGCTGCCGATATGCTGAAGGAAAAGTACAACCTCGAGGCAGAACTCATCGACGCACGCTCCATCAACCCGTTCAACTACGACAAGGTCATCGAGAGCGTCAAGAAGACCGGCCGCATCCTGCTGACGTCCGACGCGTGCGAGCGCGTCTCGTTCCTGAAGGATATGGCTCAGTCGATCTCTGAGCTGGCGTTTGACTATCTGGACGCCCCGCCCGTCGTCGTCGGCGCGCGCAACTGGATCACTCCGGCACACGAAATCGAGGACTTCTTCTTCCCGCAGCCCGAGTGGATGCTCGATGCGATCAACGAAAAGATCCTGCCGCTGCCCGGTCACGTTGCCACCGCGAACTTCACCGCGAATGAACAGCTCCGCCGTGCGCGCGAAGGCGTGTAAGCTTTCATCCGCATCCTGAAAAAACGGGCAGCCTACAAGGTTGTCCGTTTTTTATCGCTTTTTCTGTGAAGGATTGCTCTATGCAAAAAGCCGGAATACCTGTAAAATGTACACATACCGAACATACCCGGAGGTTTTTATGAGGGCAGCGAAGAATCAGAACATCCCGGCTGCGTGCGTACAGGCGCTGTACTGGGCAATGATCGCGGCGTTTTTCGGTTTTTTCACCGCGTTCCTCCTCGAGAACGGCTACTCCGACGTCCAGGTCGGCTGGATCTCCACGATCATCTACCTCGTCTCAACGCTCCTCGGCTCGCTGACCGGCTACATCACCGACATGCTGATCCCGGCGAAGAAGCTGCTGATCCTGTCGTTTCTTTTCAGCATCCCTTTTGTCATCCTTGTTCCGCTGACGGTCGGTTCCTTCCCGTTGGTGCTCGGGTGCATCATCATCGTATCGGTACTGCAAATCCTGATGTGCGGCGTGGTGGACGCGTGGATCATGCGCATCCGGGAGAAACACACCGAGCTGTCCTATCCGCTGACACGCAGTGCCGGATCGCTGGTCTACGCGATTGCGGCATACGGCGTAGGTCTCTTGATCGCGCGGTTTGGCTATGCGTATGCGTTCGGCGCAAACATCGTATTCCTGCTGGCGACGGTCGTCGCGATGCTGTTTCTGGAGAACGTCCCGGTACAGGGACGACGTGAGACCGATGAAAAGCCGCTGAGCTTCTGGAAAGCGCTGTCGGGGCTCGCCCGCTGCAGGGAGTATGTGATCTATGTCGCGGCGATGATTCTGTACTTCTACGGGATGCGGCTGACGCTGGTGTTCCAGCCGAACCTGATCTTCGCCGTGGGCGGCACCTCGGCGGATGTCGGCGCTGCGTGCGCGATTGCAGCGGTGTTTGAGATTCCGTTCGTCTTAATGATGACGCGCGCGGATAAGTTTGCCAAGCCCGAGATGTGTTTCTTCTCGCTGCTCATCGGCGCGTGCAAAGGGCTGATGATGCTGCTGTTCCCGACGGTCGGCGCGTACCTCGGCGCGCAGGTGTTTCAGGCGGTCTCCTACGGTTTCCAGATCTCGTTCTCGCTGTACTACATCCAGCGCGTCACCCCGCCGCATCTGTATGCCACGGCCATCATGGTCTACACGACAGCCAACATGGGCATCTCCTGTATGCTCGCCGCACTGACCGGCGGGTATATGTTCGAGGTTTCGGACACACTGCTGCTCAGCGCAAGCTCTGTGACGATGGTGCTCGCGGCGGCGGTGTTCGCGCTGACATTTGTAAAGCGCCGCAGTGCACAGTGACCGCTTCATGCGAAGAAGGCTTCCTTTTTGATAAAAGGGAGCCTTCTTTTCTATTCATGTATTCTCAGGGAACAGGATATTCTTCTTTCACGGCACGCTGTTAATGCCCGTTCGCGGCAGCCACAGAATCGCTGTTCTTACAGTATCCCCCGCTCTTTCAATATGCCCGCCATCCGTTCGACACGCGCGTCCCACGAGCAGGCCTTCGCGTATGCGATGCGCTTGTCCCGACGCTCCGGCGTATCATGCTTCAGCGCGTCTTCGACCGCTTTGACAAATCCGTCGGCGTCGGCGGCGATGTTGACCGCGTCCGCGAAGTCCCGTACCTGCACCGGTTCCGGCGTGCTCACCACAGGCTTCCCCGTCGCCAGATACTCATAGAACTTCAGCGGACTGACATCTCTCGACAGGTTTCCCGAACGGAACGGGTTCAGACATACGTCAAACCGCGCCAGATACCCCGGCAGCTCACTCTGCGGCTTCAATCCCAGCAGCCGTACGTTCGGCAGATAGCGGATCAGTCCCACGTCCGCGTCCGGATGCTCGCGGCCGACGAACACCAGCGTGCAGTCGGGCCGCGCCTCCGCAAGCTTCCTCAACAGCGGATAGTCGATGCACTCCTGCAGCGCGCCGATGAATCCCAGCACCGGCCCCATTATGTCCGCTAGCTCCGCCGGAACCTCCCGCGCGTCCTGCGCTTGCGAGAACATCTCGTAGTTGGCGCCGTTGGGCGCCATATATGTATGCGCATTGAACGGCCGGAGCCGGTCATACAGCCCCTGCGCCGTCGTGAACACCGCGTCGCACTTCCCCGCCAGCTCCTCCTCCATTGCGTCCACAAGCTCCGGGTTGATCTGTCCCTTGTATCCCGAGTGGCGGTCCACACAGTGGTAGACCCTCGCCGCACACTTGACCTTCCCGCACAGGTCCGCGTGACCCGGCAGGTACATCCACAGCACCGCGTCCGTGTAACCGTGTTCGCGCTGCTTACGGCACACATACCGCGCCAGCATCGCCATGTTGATGCGGTTGATCAGACGGTACCGGTTCCCCAATGGCAGCACCGGCGGCATCGCGCACACCGTGATGTTCCCCTGCGGCTTCTTCTCGTCGTGCCGCCACGCCGTCAGACGCGGCCACAGCGTCCGATCCTTCAGCGGCGCCAGCCAGGACACCGGCGGGTCGAAGTACAGCACCTCGCACCCCGGCAGCCGCTTCATGATCTCCTGCTTGCTCGTCGGATACGGATACCAGTTGGAGCTTGAAATGCAGATGATCTGGTTCATACGGCCCCCCTACTGCGCGTCCAGCAGCGCCGTCAGCTTGGTTGCAAACGTGCTCGTGTTCGCCGCGAAGATGTTGTTGATGATGATGATGTCGTCGATCTCATGTTCTTTGACAAACTCCTGGATACTTCCGGTGAAATAGCGCTCGTCGATGATATGGAGATTCGCATAGTTGGGAATCAGGTACGGCGCAAAGGCATTGCCGTAGCTCTCCTTTAATACCAGCGCGTTCTTGCCGTTCGGGTTCTCCTCGTTTCTGATGTCAATACGCGGACAGTCGCCGTGGAGGAAGACTCCGTAGGCATTGCTGCCCTTCGCGTACTCCGCCAGCACCGACGACAGATCCCCCTTCGTCGCACCCTTCTCCCAGCGGTAAGTCGTCGTCTTCACCGGGATGTAGCAGTACTCCACCGTGTCGAGGTTGCTGAGCAGCCGCGCGTCGTTCGTACTAGCGGCAAGCGTCCCCTTGAAGCCCGTGATTGTGTTCTTCTCGTAGTCAGCATAGGGAATCGGCGTAAAGCCGGCCTCTTTCGCAAACGCCGTGTACGCATAGTATGCCCCCAGCCCCGTCCAGTGATGGTCGGTATTGAAGTAGATATATTCCGCGCGGTGCTCCTCGAGCACTGAGTACGCGTCGACCGAAATCACCTTCGCATCCAGCGCGCCGTAGATCGCCTCGATGTTCTCATGCTCATCGGCAGAGTAGTCGGCGTATTTTTCCGGCAGATAGAACGCGATGCTCGTCGGCACCACAATGCTGAACACCCGGCAATCGGCAAACCTCTTCGCGTAGGCGGAGATAACGTCCGCGTAGAGGTATTTCTGCTTCTCCGAGCCTCCGAATATTTCGAATGCGCGGTCGGCGCAGATAATTACCGCACCGCTGCGTTCGGCCACCGCGTCATCCGGGACGGTCGTGGTCGGCTCGGTAGCGGCAGTGGTGGTCGGTTCGGTCGTCGTCATCGGCGGTACGCCGTGCGTCACGGATGTCGACGGCGGCTCTGCTGCGCCGGACGGCTCCGTCGGATCGGATGTCGGACGCGTGGTGACGGCGGGCGCCGTCGGCACGGTTGCGGCAGTCGTCGCTTTCCCCGTAGTCGGCTTGGTCAGTGCGCTCGTGTCGCCCACAATGCGGATGTCGTCAGGCCGTACGCCGGTCAGATTCTCGATCTTCGACGTCAGCCGGACAAAGCCGTCGCGGAAGGGAAAGGTATCGGCGTAGTACAGCTCGAAGTCCCGCGTCCAGGTGCCGTCAAACAGCGCCTCCCAAGAGAACGCCGGTCGCTGCGCCAGCTCCCGCTTCTCTGCGTCGGACACCGTCGCCTTTGGTAAGAGAATCGCCAGTGCCCCGAACACAATCAGAAGCAGCGTACAGACTCCGCATAACACCAGCAGCAGCAGCCGGTACACCCGTTTTTTTCGATACCACGCCATACTTTTCTCCTCAATCAGAACCGGAAATACAGGAACGGGTTATAGCTCTCTCCGACAAGCATCGCCGTACACACGACCAGCAGAATCACACAGACGGCGATCTCCAGTGCAATCAACGCGGCGGGTGCATAAAAACGGGTACCCTTCGTCGTCAGAAGCTCCCGGATACGCGGCGCAATGGGCAGGCATCCGATGATCGCTGCGGGGATGAAGAAGATGTAGTTCATCAGCCGTGTCACCGACAGCGAGTCGAGCGCGCCCGGGTTTCCGATACCGAACATCCGCCCCAGCACCGTCCACATACTCGGAAGGTCGGTGAAATAGAACAGCACCCATCCGATCAGCACCACCAGTATAAGGTACAGATGCGAGAACAGCCTCGGAATCCGCTCAAGCCATTTCCTCAGGAACAGCCGCTCCAGCGAGATGAAGAGGCCGAACCATAAGCCCCACAGGATGAAGTTCCATGACGCGCCGTGCCACAGACCGGTCAGAAACCAGACAACGAGGTAGTTTAAGTACACATGCCGCCGGTTGCCGCCAAGCGGGATGTAGATATAGTCGCGGAAGAACGCTCCGAGGGAGATATGCCAGCGCCGCCAGAACTCCGACACACTGCGCGAGATGTACGGATAGTTGAAGTTCTCGAAGTAGTGAAAGCCGAAAATGCGCCCGAGTCCGATGGCCATATCGGAGTAGCCGGAGAAGTCGAAGTAAATCTGCAGCGCGAAGAAGATGACGCCGCACCAGGCTCCCGCCGTCGTCAGCGCGGACAGATTGCCGTCGAGGAACTGTCCCGCGAGCTTTCCGGCGGTGTTGGCGAGGATGACCTTCTTCCCCAGTCCCACGCAGAAGCGGAAGATGCCGTACGCAGCTTCCTCCGGGGTCGTCACACGGTCTTCAATCTCTCGCGCGACTTCCGAATAGCGTACAATCGGCCCGGCGACGAGCTGCGGGTACATCGTCAGGTACATCAGATAGTCGGGGTATCTTCTCTGCGCCTTGATGTCGCCGCGGTAGACATCGATGACGTAGGTCAGCGTCTGGAAGGTATAGAACGAAATTCCTAAAGGCAACGCGAACGACGGCACGGCGATGCTCGTACCGAGCAGTGCGTTGAGATTGCTGACGAGGAAGGCACCGTACTTGACCGACGCGAGCAGCCCCAGGTTGACCGTGACCGACATGGCAAGCGCAAGCTTCGCCATAACGGTTCCGCGCCCGGTCTCGATCGCCCGCGCACAGGTGTAGTCGAGAAGCGCTGTCAGTATTAAAACGAATACCCACAACGGCTCGCCCCATGCGTAGAAGAACAAAGAAAAGACCATCAATACAAGATTTCGGGTCTTGATATTTCTGCAGAAAAAGTATATAATAAGATTCAGCGGTAAAAAAAGATATAAAAATACGAGACTGGCGAAAATCAAATCGTCCGCTCTCCCTCAAAGCCGCGCGCCGGGGCGCTCTCGCTTGCGTTATGTGAACAGTATACCATATCTGATGCAAATTTTTGGTTACAGTTCCATTACATTTTATTACAATTTGGTTACACGCTGATATTCCCGCCGGAATATACAGCGAGGATAACCTGTCTGGGAGGACATGCCATGAGAATCGAAAACTGGTACGGCGGGCAGATGCGCACCTTCACGCTCGACGGCCGCCGGACGATCGTCGTGACGCCGGAGAAAGCGCGTGAGGGAAACCCGTGGGTCTGGCGCATGGAGTTTTTCGGCGCGTTTGCGTCGGTCGACGCCGACCTGCTCAAAAAGGGCTTCATCATCGCCTACCACAGCGCGTCGAACATGTACGGCTGTCCGGAGTCCATCGCGATACTCGGACGGTTCCAGGACTACATGGAGCGGACGTACGGCGTATCGAAGAAGCCGGCGCTGTTCGGTTTTTCACGCGGCGGACTGTACGCGGTCAACTACGCATTGACCTATCCCGACCGCGTGGGTGCGATCTATCTGGACGCACCGGTACTCGACTTCCGCTCGTGGCCCGGCTGCGGACGCGGTTATGATCAGGAATGGCGCGATTGCCTGGCATGTTATCATTTGACGGAAGAAAACGCGAGAATGTTTCATCAGACGCCGCTCGACCGCGCGGAAGAACTGGCAGCACTGCGCATCCCGCTGATCGTCGTCGCAGGAGAGTCTGACCGGGTGGTACCGGTCTCCGAAAACCTCGACCCGTTCGAACGGCGCTATCGGAATGCCGGCGGGCAGATCGCCGTCAT
>JAAZKA010000017.1 GCA_012800055.1 Clostridiales bacterium | reverse complement strand
CCCGGCTCAATGACCCAGATGCGTTCGAGGTCATCGGTGAAGCGCCACTTCGAACGGCAGACGGTGCCCATCAGACGGCGGTTGAGTTTGGAGTAGTGCGACGAGTGGAGCAGCACCAGCCCCATGCCGCCCATGACGCGCTGCCAGATGCGTTCGACAAGCTCGTCTTCAACTTCGGCGTGTGCGCAGTGGCCCCACCAGAACAGCACGTCGGTCGCATTGAGCACATCGTCGGGCAGACCCTGCGCGGGGTCGTCGAGCGTTGCGGTACGCACGGAGAAGCGAGGATCATCTTGGAAGACGCTCGCAATGCAGCCGTGGATACCGTCGGGGTAGATCGCCGCCACCTTTGGGTCGCTCTTGTCATGCCGTTCCTCGTTCCAGATTGTCACGCGGATGGGAGTATCCATACAGTCGCCTCCTGAAATAAAAATGTCTCTGATATCGCAGAACGGTGAAATAATCCTTCAGAGAGAGGATACCACATCCTGTCAACAATGTCAAGCATCTTTTGAAGCTCGTTGCGTTTTTTGTCCGTTTGTGTTATAATCAAAAGGAACAGAAGAACTATACAACCTGAAATAAACGGAGGCGGCATTATGAGAAAAATACGCGCAATGATGATCGGCGCGCACCCGGACGACTGTGATCTGCGGTGCGGCGGGCTTGCGATGAAGTACGCGGACGCGGGACACACGGTGAAGTTCCTGTCGTTGTGTGACGGCAGCGGAGGACATCAGAGCATGAAGCGTACGGAGATTGCGAAGCGGCGGTACGGGGAGGCGCAGGAGGTCGCGCGGAAGGCCGGCATCACCTACGACATCTGGGACGTTCCGGACTGTGAGATCGTCGCGGATATCGCGTCGAGGAAGCGGCTGACGCGTGACATCCGGGCATTTGCGCCGGACGTCATCTTCTGCCACCGCCCAAACGACTACCACGCCGACCACCGCAACGCATCGCTGCTGGTGCAGGACGCGTCGTATCTGCTGATCGTCCCGAACTTCTGCGAGGACGCCCCGGCGCTTGAAAAAATGCCGGTGATTGTCTACTTCTACGACCGCTTTACAAACCCGCCGTTTTCACCGGACGTGATCATCGCGACGGACGACGTGGTCGACCGGAAATTTGACCTCTACGACTGCCACAAGTCGCAGTTCTACGAATGGCTGCCGTACACGGCCGGAAAGCTCGAAGAGGTGCCGGCAGACGACGCGGCGAGACGGGAGTGGCTGCACGGCATCCGGGTACCGCGTGACGGGACGCTGCTGACACCCGAGACGCTTGAGACGATGCGCACGGGCAGCTCGTGCGAAGCGCGCGAGGCGATTCAGGCGGCGCTCTACCGCGAGAAGCTGATCGCGCGCTATGGAAAACCGTATGTTTTCGCCGAGAGCTTTGAAATCTGCCCCTACGGAAGTCAGCCCGACGCCGATGCGCTCAAGGAGCTGTTCCCGTTCTGACCTACGCCGCAGACGAAGAACGACCCGCCGAGCGTCCGGCCGTTCTCGTTGTAGAGCACCGTGTCGTACGCGTACTCCCGGACATCTCCCAGGAGCATCAGGATACCGAGCGCTTCGGGGCAGTCGAGGTAGGCGCCGTCGAGCAGCCGCAGCGCGGTGATGTCTCCGCGCGCGATGGTCTCCCGCGTCTTGCGGTCATGCTCCTCCATCACCTGCGGGATCTGGTAGTGGGAGAAATCGACCGACGCAAGTACGAACACCTCACGACTCCGGGTCAGCGCGCGGATGCCGCCGGAGAGCGCCGTGAGGTCCTCTGCACGCGCGGATCGTGACAGCAGCACCGTTACGACCTTCGCGTCGGGCATCAGGTTTGCAATGTACGGCGCCCAGATCGACGCCGCGTGGTCGGTTGCGATGACGTCGTCGGAGAGATACGCGCGGAGGTTGGGCTGTCCGAGCAGGAGAGCGGCGGCGTCTGGGTCACCGTTGAGTGTACCGTCGGGCCACCGGTAGCCGGAGCCGGAGAGCTGTACCGCCGCGCCGGTACCCTCATGGTTCGGCGCGAGGATGACGACCGTTTCGACCGTCCGCACGGCAGAAACGGCTTTCAGGACGTCCGCGCCCATGTCCATCATAGGCGCGTAGTGGGGCATGGTAGCGCCGAGCAGTTCTCCGGCACCTTCAAGCGCGGCCGCACGCGTGAGTTGTTCATGGACGAGCGGCGCGTTGTAGTACGGGCAGGGAAGGAAGGTTTCGTCCGCCGTATCCGGGACGGTTTCGGGAATCTGTACGGAACAACCTGCGCATAACACAAGGAGCGCTGCAAGATACAGCGCTCCTATTTTCATATACAGGCTCATCTGATGGTGACGGAGGTACGTCCGCCTGTGGAGAAGGTGTTGTCAGAGGTATCGGTGACGACGACCGGTTCGCAGACGAAGCTGCCGGGGAGGACACAGCGCAGCTTGAGCGTCATCGAGAAGTGCGTGGACTTTGTGGAGTCGAGCCGGAGCGTAACGCGGCCGTCCTCCTGATCGACGACCCACCAGCCTTCCTCCCAACTGCTCTCCCCGACCCCGGTGTAGCGGGTGCCGGAGGGCAGGACGACGGAGACAAGCTGTACGGCGTCGGTATTCGCCGGGAGTGTGACGTCGAGCGTGAGCGCGGCGCGTCCGCCGACGGTAAGGTCGCCCGTGACGCTCTGAGAGACCTTCGCTCCGCCGTTATTTTCATGCAGTTCTGAGACCCAGACTGCGCTGACGCCGATGCTGCCGGTCATCACCCGGAAGTTCGCCGCAGCCAGCTCATTTTCCGAGAGCGTCAGGAGATGGAAGAAGTGTTCGGAGAAATCGAGCACGACGGTCTCGCCGCCGAAGACATAGGAGAAGCGTGCGGTCGATTCGGCGAGCGCAGGGGTACGCGTGAGATAGGCGAGGATCGCAAAGGTCGGGGAGACCCTGTCGCTTTCGGTATCGACGATCTGCCGCAGGGTATTCTCGGCGGAGGAGTCATGCAGGCAGGTTTCGATGAGCAGCTTATAGAGGTTCAGCTCGAACAGTTCGTCATCGGTTAATTTCGTGGCGGCGGGGGTGTCGGTGAAGACACGGTAGGCATTTTCCGCGCCGTCGGAATCCCCCAGCAGTGCAAGAGCCGCGGTGAGCGTTAGGTACTCTTTCGCGCCGAGCTTTTTATCAGGCGCGGCGGAGTTGAGCAGCCACTGCACTTCCCGCAGCACCGGCTCATGCAATGCGGCGAGGCCCATGTAAGCGGCGTATACTTCGCTTTCGGCGGAGTCACGGTTGCTGAGGACGCTATAGAGGTACGTCTTTGCGGATTCCCGGTTGAGAGATTCGGCGTCGGCGGCGAGTGCCCAGGCAGTGGTTTCGGCGTCGGCCTCGCCATAGGGGAACAGCTTATAGCCGCCGCTCCAATCGAGGAACTCCGAGAGGGTGTCGGATGTATTGCGGCTGTAGAGCAGCCGGTCGGCGACGACATCCGCGAGCGCGCCGTCGAGCCGTGTCGTATGAGAGACCCACATGCGTGCAAAGGACTGCATGAACAGCTCCTGCTGCTTATCGTAGAAAAGCAGCGTGACGGGATAGCGCTTCGACGGCAGATTGACGCCGTCCGCGAGGTTGAAGTGCGAGACGGTCAGCACCTGGTGGCGGCTGTCCGTGACGGTGACGGTCTTGGAGATGCCGTCCATATAGCCTTCCTGCGACCGTGCGACGACGGTGAGGGTATAGGTGCCGGCAGGCTGCTGACCGAACGAGACGAACGTCAGCTTGTCGGCGGCGCCCGACGCGGTTTGTTCGAGCGTACGCGCGGAGCATTTGAGCGTGACGGTATAGTCGACCGTCGCGGCACCCATTGCACGCAGGGAGACGGCCAGGTCATCGCCGGTGAGGTACTCGTCATTCGAGACGACGTTGACGAAGAAGGGTAAGCTGACGGACACGCTGGTCTTGCCGATGCCTGCGGAGGGTGTACTGCCGACCGCCACACAGGTGAGCCGCCATGACGTCAGGTTATCGGGCAGGGTGAAGGTGACTGCGGCGGAACCGTTGGCATCCGTAGCGCCGGTGAGGAAGGCCGCGGTATCCTTGAAGTTATCGCGCACACCCTCGCCGCTGCCCTCACCGCCGCCCTCGGCGAAATGCCTTAAGCCGTCGGCGTGATCGGTATAGGAGACATAGCGGGTTGGGACGTTGTTGTAAATATCACGGTAGAGATCGCTGAGCGGGTCGAGGTACTGCTCCATGACGGCGAACGCGGCGTTATCAACGACGCCCAGCGCGAACGGGACGCTGACGGGTTTGCCGTCGCGGTCGGTGATGCGTACGGTCGCGCGTACGGTATCGCCGGGGGCGTAGCTGTCACAGTCGGGCGTGACGGTGACATTCAGCTCACGCTCGCGGCTTGCGTAGCTGAGCCAGGTATAGTCGACGGAGTAGATATGTGTGCCGTCGAAGTATGCGCCGCCGAGGACGACGTTAGGCAGCAGCTCCTCGGTATAGGTGAGGGAATATGTTCCGGCGGGCAGGATGTCGGTGCGGGTGATGGCATTTTGGTAGCGTGAGATGAGCATCGTGCCGCTCCTGACGGCGTTGGTTCGTTCGTAGAGCCGCATTGTGAGCGTATCGCCGAGCGCGAAGGTGTCGTCGCTGTCACGCCGGAGCAAATAGCTGATTGTCTGCGATGTGGGATAGTAGGGGCTGGAGAGATAGAGCTGTTCACGAAGGTTCGCGCCATCGGGTGCGACGGCGGTGACCTCGCAAGAATACCATCCGGCGTCGGTGTAGTCGAGCGGGAGCACCGGAGTAACAAATGCGCCTCCGGATGTTGTAAACGCGTTCTGATAGACGACCGTCTCGACGGGATTGTACTCATACTGAGGAACGGTCACTTTATTGATATAATCGTAGGTCTCGCCGGTCTGCACGCGGACATAGGAGTGGCGTGTGACGGTATAGGTACCGGAGAGTCTCTCGGCGGCACCGCGCAGGAGGTCGAGGTCGGTGCCATAGGAGAAGCTCTCGGGGTCATACTTCGCGAAGTTGATGGCGTTGGAGCGGATTTTGAGCTGCAGATCGGTGTCGGAGGTGTTTTCGACGGTGAGCATGGTATCCGAGCGCAGATAGGGGACAAAGAGGTAAGCGCTGACCCAGACGTCCTCCGCGCCGGTGGTCTCGACGCCGCAGTAGAGGCTGTCGGGATACCACGAACCGGTTTTACGGGCGGGCGTATAAGTATATGTCGCGCGGCCGTTGTTATCGAGCGTCATCACCGGGGAGTTTTCAGTATCGTTGACATCCTGCGCGTGATGGAAGGTGACCTCAAGACCCGCAGCGGGGGTACCGTCGAAGAACGTTCCGACGGCAGTCAGCGTGATCGGCTCGCCCGCGCGGTAGTATGCCCGATCCGCCGTCAGTTTCAGCACATAGGACGGCTTCGTATAGTCGAGCACGGTGAAGTTCTGCCCGACGATCTCACGGCCGTCTGCATGGAAGGAAAGCCGGTGGGAGTAGGACATCAGACTTTTGAAACTCAGCTCACCGGAGAAGGTGCCGTCGGACGCGACCGTGACGGTCTGGAGCGTTGAGCCGTTATCCAAAGTCATCGCGAGGGTTCCGGGCAGCGCGTCGCCGGATGTCCGGGGCAGCAGGCGTCCCCAGAAGCAGAGGGTATCGGTCGGGAGGTAGGCGGCGCGGTCGGTGTAGAAAACGGTATAGTACGGCACGGTGTCCGTGGTATTGATCGGCAGCGTGAGGTAATCCACAAACGCGTCGCCTTTGATGCGCAGCGCAGCGGATGTCCCGGACGCGGCGAGCTTGGCATAACCGTTGGCGTCGGTCTTTGCGGAGGATGCACCGAGTGTGACGTCCGTGGCGGATACAGGTTTGCCGGTAACGGACGAGTTGACCCAAACGACGGTGTCACCGCCGAGCGACTCGGTATAGACGGCGAGCGGCGAGACCTGCACGAGCTTTTGTACCCGGCAGCGCGCGGGGACATCGCCGGTCGGGAGGATATCCAGCAGGTAGTGTCCCTCGGGGAGGGTATCGGGCAGGACGAAGTATGCGGTGCCCCACCAGCTGTTCTCAGGCCGTGCGAGGGTTGCCGTGACGCTCATAGACGGAGTGCCGGCGACCTGGAACGTGACGTCGCCGGAACGCCCGATGACGCTGACGGTTTCATCGGCAGCCTGCCGCGCATAGTCGAGATAGGTGTCGGTGGTGAGCGGGTAGACATTGACGGTGAACGCGGCGCCGTCGAGGGAATCGCTGGCGTAGACGCTGACGGCGACCGGGTCGGAGGGCAGATAGCTCTCGGTCACACGGTCGAGCAGGTACATGTTCGGCGAGTCGTAGTCGATGGCGGTGCGGAAGGAGAACGTGTAATCCTCGGGGAGCGTCAGGTTATCGCCGGACGGAAGCCCCGATTTGAGCGTGACGGTATAGACGGTATCCTCATTGAGCGGCGCGTCAGGGATATAGATGAGTGTACGGCCGCTGTACTCGAGATGCCCGGGGACGGCGGGGAAGATGGTGAAATACCCGTCGGCGTTGCGGATAGGCGCGGAGAAGACGATCTCGATGCCGGTGCGGATATCCGCGCCGGTGGAGCTGTCGCCGGGGAGTGTGGAGATGACGGAAAGGGAGGTTTCGGTCTGGAACGCCCAGGAGCGCACGGAACCTGTGCCGTCATCGACCGAGAAGGTATAGACGGTGCCGAGGGTCAGCGTATGCGTAGGGACAACGCGCACGCCGTCGAACGTATCGGAGAGCGTGTATTTGAGCGCGGGCGTGACGGTGAGGGAGGTTTTAAGGGTATCTGCCGAGACACCGGTGATGAGGAAAGCCGAATTTGTACTGACGCCGGAGGAGGTTTCGGCCATTGCGCGGACGGTGAGTGGCTGCACGATGCCGCTGTTGCCGGACGTGGTGCCATCGGGGCGGCCGGGAGTTGAGGTACCCGCGCCGCCGGCAGCAGCTGTCGTTGCCGCGTGCGCAGTCGTGCCCCCGGCAGATGCAGCGGTGGCAGCGGGACGAGCGTTCCTCCACGCGGGCAGTCCGACGGATACCAGCAGTACCACGGCGAGGCACGCGACGGCGACCGAGAGGAAGCCGTAGAGGTAGTAACGGCGGGGTGTTGAAGGCTGTGACTGCGCGGCCTTCCCGCGAATCTGCGCCTTCTGCTCGTCGGTCATAACGACGCGGCGCAAACGGCGGTTGATGATATTTTTGAGGTCTTCAAGACTTGCCATGGTGGCAGCTCCTTCATGTAAGAAATCAGGACAGGACGTTTTTGAGAAGTTCCCGCGCGCGCTTGAGCCGGACGGTGACGGTGGCCTGCGGGCAGCGGAGAATACGGGCAATCTCGCCGGTGGAGAAGCCGCTGTAGTAGTACAGCAGAATGGTCTTGCGGTAGATTTCAGGCAGATTCGTCACGGCGTCGAGGAGGTCCATCTTTGTCTCGAGGTCGGGCGCAGTATCCTGGGCATTGCGCGCGAACTGCCGTTCAGCATAGCTCCCCTGCTCGTCCTCATCCTCGGGAAGATAGAGGGGTCGTTCTCTGTAGGAGTGGCGGCGCATGATGTCGCGGCAGACATTCATTGCGATGGACGTGATCCACGTTTTGACGGAGGAATCTCCCCGGAAGCCCGCGTACTTGGTGTAGACCCGGAGGAAGGTTTCCTGCACGGCGTCCTGCGCGAGATGGTAATCCTTGAGCGTGAGCGTACACAGCCGCAGCATTTCGGTACCATAGGCGTCCATAAGCGCTTCGAGGCTGGGGGTCTGAGGATCCGCGACGAGTAGAAACAGGAACATTGGTGCACCTCTACAGTTTTCTGCCTGTTCTGGTGATATAGACGTGACAGGCATTCTAAATATTTCAAATCTTCGATGTTTTCGGAAAATGTCATTTCCTATAAACATTATAACACACGCGGCCGGAGAATACAAGCGCTCACGCATAGATTGCAGCGAGAGTTCACGATAAAATCACACTGAGGATTTTACGCAGAGGGAGTTTTTCGCAAGCACTTCCTCTTCGAATGCGTCCGTGATGCCAGAAGAAAATCCCCCATACCCGGATTCTATGAACAGCCCCAGATTGTGCGGACAGCACAATCTGAGGCTGTTCAATTATCCTACTTCAGGGGGTGTTTTGTCTATTGTACGTTACGTTTTTACTGGTTCAGTTCAGCAGAGGGTTTCTATACATGATCTCAGCGCAGGCGTTTATCCTTATCGCGCGGCTTCTGCTTATAGAGGATGCGGTCCATGATGCGCACGAGGTTATAGCCGTTTCTATAGCCGAGAAAGGCGGCGAGCGGGCTGAGGGCGCAGATGAAGATCAGCAGGAAGGCGTACGGCGGCCTTGCGTTCATCACAAAGCCGAGAAAGGGCAGCGCGAAGATCTTATAGGCGACGGTGAACCAGTTTGGGAGGAAGGGGACATAGACGTTCACGATATACAGCAGCGTGAGGACGGCGAGAGGGATGGAGGCATAGAGGGCGGCTCGCAGTGCGCGCAGCTTATCCTCTTTGATGTGGCCGAAAAGGACGAGGTTGCGGTCACGTTCAGCGGTGCCCCAGAAGGCGGAGTAGGTGAGCATGAAGCAGACGGCCATGCCGACGAAGGTCGTGATGATATAGGTCCAGAGGTCGGTGAGGTAAGCGGTGCAGACGAGCAGCGGGACGAGGCTGACGATGACGGAGTAGGTGTAAGTATTGAACGCGCGGATGACGAGGTGGTGGAAGGGGCTTTTCATCTTATTGGCTTTATTCTGTTCGGGCGTTTTTTCAGGCATTACTGTTCCTCCTCATCCTCGTTGTGCTTGATGCCGGGACGCGGGGGTGTGCTGACGTCGTCGGTGAAGAGGGAGGGCTCGCTGGGCTTTGTCTCCTCGAATTCGAGGATGGTGACGGTACCGTCCTCATTCTGACGGCGGGGCTTGAGCATGTATTTTTCCATGACGGGGTAGGCGTTGAAGGTGGTGATGAAGCCGACGAGGGAATAGGTGAGCGTGAGCATCAGGGGCAGCGGGAAGAACGCGGTGGCGACGATGACAATCCCCGAGAAGAAGATGGTACAGAGGTTGCGGAAAAATCCGAGGACGGAGAAGATCCAGGCGTTTCTGAGGATGGCGAAGACGGACATATCGAAGGTGACCATGATGAGGTAGATATAGAAACGCATGACGGTATAGACGATGAAGACAATGATGGCGACGTAGCGGAAGACGAGGAGGTACTGGGTGAGGGTGGAGCTGCCGAGGAGCTCGGCGGTCATATACAGAAGGAAGCTGACCCAGACGAGAATATCGATGATACCGACGGCGAGACCCTGCTTGAAGTTGGACTTAAAGCGTTCCCAGAAGTCGCTCCAGACCCAGGCGTGTTCTTCTTTGGCGAACTGACGCCAGATATAGGTAGCGGCGGCGGTGGCGGGGCCCATGCACAGACCGGAGATACCGACGAGCACCCATCCGAGGTTGAACGGCAATCCGAAGACGATCTGCGAGAAGATATAGACGGTGACGCTATCGGAAAAGAGTTCGGCGTCGATCCCGAAGGCGGACAGTGCCCAGATGATGAAGGCGGACACGAAGGGCAGCGTGATGACGGCGTAGATGAAGTTGAGAAACAGGAGCTTCCAGAACTTGCGGAAGTAGATCTCAAAAAAGACGAAGAAGCGTTTTTTCTCAGGCGCATTTTTCGAGACTCCCTTGCCGGGTTTGGCATAATTGAACAATCCGAAGAAGCCAGCCATACGTTTTCGGTCCCCTTTGTGTGAGTAAATATTGAAAAGGATATATAAATATAGCTCTATTATACCGCATATTTTGACAGATGTAAATACGGCAGGGATGAATAATATATGAATTTTGCACTTGTTCACATTCTATGATAAACGCCGCCCGAGAAACGGGCGGCGTTCGTATCTATCATATGTACGCGCTACTTCGAACCGGATCCTGCGAGCCGGGACTTGACAATGTTTGCATAGAGCATGGTGCTGGAGGCGTCGGCGTGACCCATGATTTCCTGGAGCGAACGGAGGTCGGTGCCGTTCTCGAGCAGGTGGACGGCATAGGAGTGGCGGAGGGTATGGGGTGTGATGACGCGGCGGATGTCGGCTTGGGCTGCGTAGTGTTTGATCAGCTTCCAGAAGCCCTGACGGGTCATACGCTCGCCGTTGACGTTGACGAACAGCGCCGGCTCGTCGGGGACGGCGATCATGACGCGGCGCGCGCGGAGGATATAGGTACGCACGGCATCGACGGCGGAGGCACGCAGCGGGATGTTGCGCGCGTGTTCACCATCGGCACAGCGGACGAAGGCGAGGTCGGTGTTGATGTCGGTGAGATTGAGCGACACCAGCTCGGTCACGCGCATACCGGTGGAGCACAGCAGCTCGAGCATCGCGCGGTCGCGGAAGCCTTTGGGGTCTACGGGCTTGGGCTGTTCAAGCAGCAGCTTGATCTCAGCGTCGGAGAGGATTTCCGGGATGTTTGTTTCCTTTCGGGAGGTTCGCTCGACGTGTACGGGAGATGCGGGGATGAGACCGGTGAGGACGAGGCGGTTGTAGAAGCATTTGAACGCGGCGACAGCGCGCATGGAAGTAGAGACGGACTTGCCGTCCGCCTTGAGCTGCGCAAGATAAGCGTTGATATCCTCCCGTGATGCGCGTTCCAACGCGACGGAGCGCACCTCGACGAGATAGCGCTCGAGCTGCTTCAGATCGCGCATATAGGACAGGTAGGTATTCTGAGAGGCCTGCTTATCATGGATGAGGTAATTCTCAAAATCCTTCAAAACAACCGTCATACAAGTAAACCTTCTTTACTTCAAGAGACCCGCGCGGGCGAGGAATACGGGCGTGGCAGTTCGGGCAGGGAGAGGAATGCGGGGTTGATAAACAGAGCGCGTGCGGCAAGGAGCGTAAGGGGTGATTTGCGCGGCTCATGGATTTCACGCAGCATACGCTCCGAAGCAAGCGGGGGAGGGAACCCCCTCACACGTACTG
>JAAZKA010000016.1 GCA_012800055.1 Clostridiales bacterium | reverse complement strand
GGGAGCGGCTGGAGAACGCGGAAAACGTGGAACTGGACGACGCACGGGTGCGGGAGCTTGCACAGCTTGCGCGGGAGCGGCTGCCGGAGCTGGTGGAGAAGTGGGCGCGCGCGATGGGCGTATCTCCGACGGGCATCACAATCACGGCGGCGGCGACGCGGTGGGGGAGTTGTTCGGCAAAAGGCCGACTCAGCTTTTCGGTACGGACACTGCTGCTGCCGGAAGAATGCGTGGAGTATGTGGTGGTGCACGAGCTGGCGCATCTGAAGGAGCATAACCACGGGGAGGGCTTCTACCGGGAGGTCGCGCGCGTGCTGCCGGACTGGAAGAGCCGCGTGGAGAAGGTCAAGGCGTACGAACACGCGCATGTCATCCGCGATATCCGTGCGTAGTATCGGCGTATCCCGCCGCTGCCCGCAGCAGCGTCTTCGATTTGCGGTGCAAAGGAGATAAAACGGAACCGATGTGACGGAAAACGTATGGAGATGCTGTTAGAATATCCAAAAATTAGCATATATCCGGCCGATGTAAGGTAAAAACGCTAAAAATGAGCAAAGAGACGCAAATCTACTTGATTTTCGCGTTCTTATGCCGTATAATAAACCCCGTATGAATCAAAACCCGCAGAAAGCCTGAACGCGGGAAAAGGAGATTTGCGCATGAAATACAACAAGAAAAGCGTCCGCGACGTTTGCGTTAAAGGCAAGCGTGTGCTCGTCCGCTGCGACTTCAACGTGCCGCAGAACGATGCCCTCGAAATCACCGACGAGACCCGTATCCTCGGTGCGCTGCCGACCATTCAATACCTCCGCGAAAACGGCGCGCGCATCGTTCTGTGCTCCCATCTCGGTCGTCCGAAGGGCGAATTCAAGGAGAAGTATTCTCTCGCACCCGTAGCCAAGCGCCTGTCCGAGCTTCTCGGCTGCAATGTCGCGATGGCGAAGGATGTCATCGGCGAGAGCGCCCGGGCCTGTGTCGACGCTCTGAAGGACGGCGATGTCTGCCTGCTCGAGAACGTCCGCTTCCATAAGGAAGAGGAGAAGAACGATCCGGAGTTTGCAAAGAAACTCGCGTCGTTCGCCGACCTTTACGTCAACGACGCGTTCGGCACCGCCCACCGTGCCCACGCATCCACTGCCGGCATCGCAGCCTATCTCCCCGCCGTTTGCGGCTTCCTCATCGAGAAGGAAATCAGCGTCATGGGTAAGGCTCTGGCCGACCCGGTGCGTCCGTTTGTCGCGATCCTCGGCGGCGCGAAGGTCTCCGACAAGATCGGTGTCATCAACAACCTGCTGGAGAAGGTCGACACGCTGCTCATCGGCGGTGCGATGGCTTATACGTTTACCAAAGCCCTGGGCGGCGATGTCGGCAAGTCCCGCTGCGAAGAGGACAAGCTTGACTACGCGCGTGCGATGGTGCTCAAGGCGCTCGAATACGGCGTACGCCTCGTCCTGCCGTGTGACACACTGGCGGCGGAGGAGTTCAAGGCCGACGCGACCCCCGTGGTCGTCGACTCGAACAACATCGGCGATCTGATGGGTCTGGATATCGGACCGAAGGCGGTTGAGATTTTTAAGAAGGCCATCGCGGATGCCGGTACGGTCGTTTGGAACGGCCCGATGGGCGTGTTCGAGTTCGACGCGTTTGCCGGCGGCACTAAGAGCGTCGCGGCGGCGATCGCCGATTCAAAGGCCATCAGCATCATCGGCGGCGGTGACAGCGCAGCGGCGGTCGAGCAGCTCGGCTATGCGGATAAGATGACGCACATCTCGACCGGCGGCGGCGCGAGCCTTGAGTTCCTTGAGGGACTCGAGCTGCCCGGTATCGCCTGCCTGCAGGATAAATAATATGAAGGGGAACTGTCGTAAATGAACCAGAGATATCGCAAAACCATCATCGCGGGCAACTGGAAGATGAACAAGACGCCCTCCGAGACCCGCGCGCTCATCGATGAGCTGAAGACCCTGATCAACCGCGTCAAGTGGTGCGACATCGTGCTGTGCGTGCCGTTTGTGAATATCCCCGCAGCAATCAAAGCCACCAAGGGCTTCCGTGTTGCGATTGCTGCACAGAACATGCACTACGAGAAGAGCGGCGCGTACACCGGCGAAATCAGCGCTGCAATGCTCGCCGAGCTGGGCGTCAAGTATGTCATCATCGGACACTCCGAGCGCCGTCAGTATTTCGGCGAGACTGACACGACCGTCAACCTGAAGGTGCGCGCGGCTCTGGAAGCCGGCCTGCGTCCGATCGTCTGCGTCGGCGAGAGCCTCACGCAGCGTGAGCAGGGCGTCACTCTCGAGCAAATCCGCATGCAGGTAAAGATCGCCCTCGGAGGCGTCGAAGGCACCAGCGTCAAGCGCGTTGTCATCGCCTACGAGCCCATCTGGGCCATCGGTACCGGCAAGACCGCGACCGCCGACCAGGCTGAGGAAGTCTGCGGCTGGATCCGCGACTGCATCCGCGAGATCTACGGCGCCCGTGTCGCCCGTGCCGTCACCATCCAGTACGGCGGCTCCATGAACGCCGGCAATGCCCACGAATTGCTCTCGAAACTCGATGTCGACGGCGGCCTCATCGGAGGCGCATCCCTGAAGGCTGCCGAATTTGCGGCCATCGTCAACGCCGCGAACCAATAAGAGAATCCCCTTAATTATCCATACCTGACGCTCAAAAACGCGGAAAGGCACGCCTATGCGTCTTTCCGCGTTTCTTATCCGAACGTAAAACGGGAGAACGGATTATGCAGGAGATTACGCTGAAGACAGCCGACGCGGAACTTTTGGGGACGTTTTTCAAAAACCTCGGCGCAGAAGCTCTTGCCCGCTTCACACCCCACAGCATATCCCCGGCGGCACTGCGGGAGGTCTGTACGGATCCATCCGACGCGCGGCTGGTCGCGGTCGATGCTGACGGCGTACCGGTGGCGTATGCGGTGCTCAGGGAGATTGCGCGACCGGTGCCGGAGCTGCTGATTGCGGCGGCGGAACCGGGATGCGGATACGGAACACGGATGCTGGAACTTGTCAAGGCATATGCAAGGGAGCAGAATAAAACCGCGCTGCGGGCATCGGTCGAGCCGGACAACATGCGCGCACATCGGCTTCTCGGCCACCACGGCTTCACGCAGATCGGCTTTACGGGCGGGATGAACCTGCTGCTGCTGTGCGATCTGCGGGAGAATCCCACACCGCGCGGGAAGCTGCCGGAGGTCTCGCGGGAATACGTCTTGCGTACGGGAAACCGCTGCATCTTTCGTTCGCTGTGCGCCGACGACGGGGAGCGGCTCGACGCGTTTTTCCGTCAGCTTGACAAAAAGGGCCGCGCGTTCTTCACGCCGCATGACCTGACGCGCCCGTTCCTTGAGACGCTGTGCCGGGACACCGCCGCAGATATCAATGCCGACCGCTTCATCGTGACAGATACGGACGGGAGGATCGCGGGGTACGTGTTCCTGTCGGCACTGCAGAGCCCGCTGCCGTCGATGGGCATCGGTACGGCGGAGTGGGCGCGCGGCGAGGGTCTCGGGCGTGAGATGCTGCGGTTCATCCAGAACCGCGCGCGGGCGTACGGGCTGCACGCGATGCGGCTGAGCACGCATCTGACGAATTATACCGCGCAGAAGCTCTATAAAACCTCCGGCTTTGAGGTCATCGGCACCACCTCCTTCGGGGAGCTGCTGATGCTGTGCGACCTCGGGCGGGTTGACTGAAACTTATCGGAAAGGTACTCTACCATATGAAAAAACCGATCACTCTGATCATCATGGACGGCTTCGGCATCAATCCGTCCGATATGGGCAATGCGATCCGTGCCGCACGTACGCCGAACCTCGACCGCATCTTCGCCTCGAATCCCACCACTGCCATCGGCGCGTCCGGTATGGACGTCGGTTTGCCCGACGGTCAGATGGGAAACTCCGAGGTCGGCCATACCAATATCGGAGCCGGACGCGTCGTCTACCAGGAACTGACCCGCATCACCAAGTCCATCCGCGACGGCGACTTCTTTGAGAATCCCGCCCTTGTCGGAGCGGTCGAAAACGCGAAGAAGAACGGCACCGCCCTCCACCTCATCGGTCTGATGTCCGACGGCGGCGTCCACTCGCACAACACCCACCTGTGGGGACTTTTAGAGCTTGCGCAGCGCCGCGGCCTCGACCGCGTGTTTATCCACTGCCTGATGGACGGCCGCGACGTGCCGCCGACCTCCGGGCGTGACTTCGTCGCCGAGTGCGTCGAGAAGACCCGCGAGATCACCGGAACCGTCGCGACGGTCATGGGACGCTACTGGGGCATGGACCGCGAGAAGAAGTGGGACCGCGTTGAGCGTGCCTACGCCGCGCTCGTGTACGGCGAGGGCGTGAAGAATCCCGATCCGGTCGCCGCAATCGAGGCGTCCTATGCCGAGGGTGTGACGGACGAGTTCATCAAGCCGATTGTATGCACCGACACCGTCATCAAAAAGGATGACTCGGTGATCTTCTTCAACTTCCGTCCGGACCGTGCCCGCGAGCTGACCCGCGCGTTTGTGGATGACGCATTCGACGGCTTCCCGCGCAGGTACGGACGCTTCCCGCTCTATTACGTCTGCATGACGCAGTACGACGCGACGATGCCGAACGTCGAGATCGCCTACAAGCCCCAGGAGCTGCACACGCCTTTCGGCGAGGTTGTCGCGAACGCCGGCATGAAGCAGCTTCGCATCGCTGAGTACACCAAGTACGCGCACGTGACATTTTTCTTCAACGGTGGCTGCGAGACCGTCTACCCCGGGGAGGATCGCGTGCTCATCGATTCCCCGAACGTCGTGACGTACGACCTGCAGCCGGAGATGAGCGCGTACAAGGTGACCGACGAGGTCTGCGCGCACATTGACGCGGGCACTTACGATGCGATCATCCTCAACTTTGCAAACTGCGACATGGTCGGCCATACCGGAGTCTTCGACGCGGCCGTGAAAGCGGTCGAGGCTGTGGATGCGTGTGTCGGACGCGTCGTCGAGCATACGATCGCGCAGGGGGGTCTCGCGCTCATCACGGCTGACCACGGCAATGCCGAGAAGATGCTCGAGGACGACGGTGTATCTCCGTTCACCGCGCATACGACGAACCCTGTGCCGTTCTGTATTGTCGGCGCGGGCGCGCTCACACTCCGCGACGGCGGGAGGCTTGCCGACATCACCCCCACGATGCTCGACCTGATGGGCATCGCCAAGCCGTCCGTGATGGACGGGGAAAGCCTGATCGTGAGGTAAAAAAGATATGCTGAAAGTCTCCATGACCACCGATTTCATGATGCGCACCTATGGCGACGCCGAAGGGTTGAGGCGTCTGGCAGACATCGGCTTTGACGCGGTCGACTTCGGCATGTTCAAGTACAACATGCACGGAGAGCTGTTCACCGGCGATGTCGGTGCGTTTGAGGATTATTTCGCGTCGCTCGGCGAGGTCGCGAAGTCAGCCGGGCTGATGATCGGACAGGTGCACTCGCCGATGCCGTCGTATACCGGGGAGCCCGCCGAGGACGCCTATATCCTCGAGTGCCAGAAGAAGGCGATTATCGCGGCGCATGCCCTGGGGTCGCCGTACATCGTCATCCACCCGTGCATCCCGGCGATCTGCCGCTACGACTGCTACCGCAAAGAGACGCGGGAGATCAACCTGGCGTTTTATGGCGCACTGACGCCGCTGCTTGAGAAATACAACATCAAACTCGGTGTGGAGAACATGTTCAACTGGGATCCGGACAAGAAGTGCATCTGCCCGACGGTCTGCTCGTCGGAGGAGGAGATGTGCGACTATATGGACATGTGCGGCGAGCAGTTCGTCGCGTGTCTGGACATCGGCCACGCGCAGCTTTCCGGCTCCGGTGCGCCGGACATGATCCGCAAGCTGGGAAAGCGGCTGGAGCTGCTGCACATCCACGACAACGATGCGGCGTACGACTGCCACGTCGCGCCGATGCTCGGATACGGCGGACGCAGGACGCATATGTCGAGCGTCGACTGGCCGGAGGTCGCGCGTGCTCTGCGTGAGGTCGGCTATCGGGGGACCATCTCGCTGGAGGCGGATCAGACACAGTGCATGTACGGCCCGGAGGCAGCGATGGAGTCGGCGCGGCTGCTGTATGCCGTCGCGCGGGCGCTGGCAAGGATGATCTGAAAGACGTCCGAGAATAAAACGAAGGAGGTCAGACTATGGCAATTACCAGCAGTGAAATTCGGTACAAGAACTTCGGACGCTGTCTGAAGCTGGAGAACGCGTTCGCGGAGGTCTTCGTGACGCTGGACGTCGGGCCGCGCGTGATCCGCTACGCCGTCAAGGGTGGAGCGAACATGTTCTTTGAGGACAAGGCGCGCGCGATTGTACACGATGAGAAGGCGATGTCGGACTACTACGGCCGCGGCGCGGCGTGGTACATCTACGGCGGTCACCGCATCTGGACGAGTCCAGAGGCGATGCCGCGTTCGTACTTCCCGGACAACAACCGGGTGCGCTACGAGGTCAACGGCGGGCGCGTGACGTTCACGCCGCCTCCGCAGAGGAAGAACGGCATCGCGATGGAGCTGACACTTGAGCTGGAGGAATACGGCACGGGTGTTACGGTGACGATGCGTGTGACGAACACCGCCGAGGAAGCGCAGGAGTACGCGGTCTGGGCGCTGTCGGTACTGGCGCCGGGCGGCATCGAGATCATCCCGCAGAACCGGCACAACACCGGACTTCTCAGCAACCGCGTGATGGCGCTGTGGCCTTACTCCGACATGAGTGATAAGCGGGTTGCGTGGGGCAACGAGTGTATCATGCTGCGGCAGGACAAGAAGGCGCTGAAACCGTTCAAGATCGGCACGGACAACCGGCGCGGCTGGGCGGCATACGCCTACCGCGATTGCCTGTTCGTCAAGGAGCTGCCGTACATCGAAGGTGCGCGCTATCCCGACGGCGGCATGAACTTTGAGACATACACCAACGCACTGTTCCTGGAGATGGAGTCGCTGTCGCCGCTGGAGAATGTCGCGCCGGGCGAGAGCATCACCCATGTCGAGAAGTGGAGCATCATCGACGACGTCAAGGCGCCGAAGCTCGGGGATTTTTCCGGAGCGGCCAGCCTTGTCGGACGGTTTATCGAGTAATATCATGCCGTAAGAAGCCGGGGTCCGGTGACACTGTGTCACCGGACCCCGGCACTGTTATGTGAGTCTGGACACGGCTGTCACAGAAATGCCCGCAGTCCCTCGAACGACGGCGCGATGGTGCCGCGGGACGCGGTGAGCAGTTTGCCCCACAGCTCCCTTGCCTCACGTGAATCCGACCGAATCGGATACGCCAGCAGCGCGCGATAGAGGTCACGCGGGTCGGAGGTGGCGCACGCGTCAGCCAGCAGCGTCTGATGCGCCGCGAGGGATGCCGTCATGCCGTAGACGCCGAGCGGGACGCTTAAGCCCCCGATCGGATGCAGGCCGTTTTCGTCGACCTCGTGGGAGAACTCGAGTGTGAGCCCTTTGGCCATATTCTCAACCGACCCGTCGTTGAGCGCGCTGACCGCGACACGGGTCTTCTCTACGCCGGACAGACCCAGGAGCGTTTTGACCTGCACATCGCCGCGCGGGGTGACATGGAAGATGCGGCGCGCAGGGTCGTTCCACGGAATTTCGTCGGCGGGAGACTTCGCCCATAAGTCAAACTGCCGGTTCGCCTCGAGACGCTCCTTGCGCGATACGTCATTCGCGGCCTTCAGCGTCTCCATCGCGGACGCGTCTAAAAGCTCACCGTCGTGACCGTAGACGCTGCCGTGGAAGCGGAGGGCTTCGTCGTGAAAGTAGTGTTGGAAGCCGTCGGCCTCGGTGGAGAACATCAGCGCGCCGCGGTCGGTGAACAGAGTCGCGAGGGACGACAACCCGAAGCGCATCCACTGCCGCGTGATGTCGGAGACATAGGGACTGAACTGCAGCCGGTCGAGCCAGTCGGGGCAGTCGGAGAGGCGCTGCCGGATGAGCGTGAACAGGTCGTCGCCGCGGCAGGAGCCCTTCACGATAAACGATGCGTGATTGACACCGGCAACGAGGACATCGTAGTCGGGACGGTAGACGTCCTCACCGGTGAGCAGGCGGGTGAGGTCGTAGCCGTGGTTGTTGTGGCCCTCGCAGATGCCGTAGCAGCGGATCTTCGTGTAGCGGTTGACCATCGCCGAGAGGACGGCGACGGGGTTTGCAAAGTCCAGGAGCACGGCGTTCGGGCAGACGCGCTCCATCGTCCGAGCGACGTTCATCAGGATGGGCGCTCCGCGTAAAGCCAGGAATGCGCCGGGATAGCTGACGTTGTCCGACCCGAGGAAGCCGTAACTCCAGCCCAGCTCGGAGGAGAGGTTCATCGCGTACGCGCCGCCGGCGAGCAGCGTGACGGAGACAAGATCGGCACCGTCCAATGCCTGCTCGAGCGTCAAATCCCACTTCACCGCAACGGGCGCGGAATTTGCGCGGTACTCAGGAGATTTTCGGACCATCTCCGCCATCGCCTGCGAACGGGACGTGTCGAGGTCATAGTAGCGCAGCTCGCCGCCGTTGCGGAAGACGCCTTCTTTCAGCGCGCTGCGGGAGGTCGCGAGCAGACGGTGCGCACCGCCGCCGATCATTGTGAATACCATACGGTTCACGCCTTTCGTGCATGTAATTCCGCGAGCGCCTTTGACGCTGCGTCCAGATAAATCCGTTCCCACTCCGCGCCGAGGAAGCACTCGATCGTCTCATAGCCGCCGTTGTTGTATGCGTCCGCCGGTGCGCCGTAGTGCATATAGCCGTTGGCGTAGGCGACCAGGAACGTCCGCTCAAACGGCGACGCCGCAAGCACCTTCCGCCCGACCTCCGTCAGCAGCTCCACCGGCGTACTCAACAGCACCGTTTCGCCGATACGCAGCCCCAGCACCTCACCGTCCACCGTCATTTCTCCGGATGCGCGGTTATATTCCTCATGCCACGCGAGCGTCTCGAGCGTCGAGGCGATCTTCGCGAGCTTCTCCATCGTCCCGACGTTCGCAAGATACTTTGAGAGATTGCGGCGGTTGATCGCGTCCTGATCTGTCAGCTGCGAGATCCCGCGTTGCTCTTCACGGAGATAGGCATATTTCGGCGCGAGCGGGTATTCCGGCGACGTCAGGTACTTCATATACAGCGGCAGAAACTGTTTGAAGTTGAGCGGGCAGTTCCCGAGGGCTGCCAGCAGCGTCTCTCGTTCCCGCAGCAGCTTTTCGCGTACCTCCGGGATATCGGTACGCCTGGGAAAGGTGACGGGTACGCGGATGCTGTCGAGCGCGGCATCCGCGGTCACGATCTTCCGGACGGCGCGGAGGGTCGCAAGCCCGAGGGTCATGCCGGGGCCGTCGCAGCATTTCGGATGGTCGTAGTCTTTGTAGTCGACCTCAGTGACATCCCCGCCGGAAGACTGCAGAAGCATCGCGACAGAGCCGGGAAAGGTTTCTTCCACGATGCGCTCGGCGACACCCGGATAGCCCGCCGTGACGCCGTTATCTGCGTAGCCCAGCAGCGGATGGCAGCCGAAGGTGAACAGTATGCATAAGGGCGAGCCGTCCGCACGGTCGACGCGCAGGACGTTGATGGCATCGTCGGCGTCGGCGATTCCGGCGATGTCGCGGTCATCCGGCAGCGGATGTGCCTGACGGATTGTCCACGCGGAGCCGTCCTTTAAGGGAAGTGTGCGGTTGATGAGAAAGCTGTCGTCGTGTCCGACACCCGACCCGACGGTGGCCGGTTCGAGCCTTGTAACCGCGTCGCGCACCGCATCCGAGACGCGCGTGAGCAGCTTATCCTCCGGGCAGAGCATCCGACCCGGTGTATGGGAATGGGTCGTGCCGCACATCAGAACGCTGACACCGTACGCCCTCAGAGCCGTGCGCAGATCGGGGAAGAAGCGGTCGGAGAGGTCGCCGATGCCGCCGCCGAGACAGACGCCGTCTATGGAGATGACGGCGGCACGGGTGGAGCCGTCGTCGAACACCAGCACTTTGGCGTAGAGCGGGTCATGGATGGAGCCGTCGGACTTTGTGATGTCGGCGCGGACGGCTGCTGCGCGGAGTGCGGACATGGAAAACATCTCCTTTCAATCGGACGCTTGAAATGTTCACATGAAACCGTTATAATACAGATATATAAGAGAAGGGAGAGGCGCAGAAATGGTACGGCGTGACCGATTTGACGAGATCCTCGACGAGCTGTGCTGTGAGCTGCCGGAGGCATTCTACCGGGAACTGAACGGCGGGATTATCGTACTGAACCGACCGAAGCCAAGCCCGCATGCGGTCGACGGAAACCTGTGGATTCTGGGCGAATACAGCGTGTCGCAGGCGTTCGGACGATGCATCTACATCTACTTCGGATCGTTCACGCGTGTATTTGGTCCGCTGCCGGAGGACACGCTGCGGGTGGAGATGCGGCGTGTGCTGCGGCATGAGTTCCGCCACCATGTGGAATCCCTCGCGGGCGAGCGCGGGCTGGAGCTGGAGGATCGCCGGCGGCTTGAGGAATACCTGCAGCGTTCTGAAAACGCGTAGGGGCGGACACCTACCGCCGTCCGCGCAGCCGCCGCACGACCGCATCGATCTCGCCGCGCACCTCGCCGGAGATCAGCAGCGTCGCCGCGTAGAGGACGATGCCTACGGGAATCGCACAGACAAGCGCAAGAACCGGGCGTGAGATCAGCGTACAGACCAGGTACGCGCCGCCGCCGCATAGGATTGACCCGACCAGCGCGCAGATCAGTGTACGCGGCCGGAGCGTAAAGACCAGTGTCCTGCGCGCGCGGAGGAAGCTGAGCGTGAAGTAGAGGATGAAGCCCGTGAGCGAGCCGATCGCCGCGCCGAGGAACCCCATTCCCGTCAACAGTGCGCACGACACCGCGATCTTGACCGCCACCGCGATGAACGCGTTCACCATGATCGGCACCGTCCGGCCGCGCAGCTCCCAGGTCTTGATCGCGTACTCGTTCAGCCCGGAGAAGAACATCGCCAGCGCCGCGATGCCGATGACCGGAGATGCCGAGACGTAGAACGCATCTCCCTGATACAGGAACGCCGACAGCGTCCGCGCGATACCGCACAGTCCCGCTGCCGCCGGAAGTGCCAGCAGCACATACATCCGGGCACCGCGATCTAAAAGCGGTTTCGCGGATTTCACGCCGCCCTCTCGGTATCCTTTGAGTACCGCCGGGTATACCGCGCGCATCACTCCGACGTTGAGCATCGTGAACACCGTGTTTGCGATGGTGTTGTTCGCGTTGTACGCACCGAAGTCACCGGCGAACAGCAGGATGATAAAGCGGTCGACCATGTTGAGAAGCCCCACGCTGACCGACACGCCCATCAGCGGGATGCCGTAGCCCGCGAACAGCTTCGCGATGCGCCTGCTGAAGCCTTTCCAGCTCAGGCTGCGCGGAATCTTCAGCAGGATGGCGCCCGCAAGTCCGCCCAGAAGTTCTGACACCGCGTAGCCCAAAACCGCCGGGAGAATGCGATCGACTTTCCCTGTGCGTGTGAGCAGCATGCAGCAGCCCCACATCACCGCAGGCTTTAAGAGCGCCGACGCCAATGAGATTGCCACGCAGCCGGTCTTGCGGCCCGTCTGCACCAGCATCCCCAGGACAGTCTGGTACAGCGACGTCGCGGCGAGCATACAGAACCCCGCGAGGTAGGCGGAGTTCCCGGTGACTGCGTGGAGGATCGCCGTGACCGTCAGTACCAGCAGATTCGGGATGCTCCACAGCGCGGCAGTCGTGGAGAAGAAGCGCGGCGCGTCATCGGTGCAGGCATAGTCGCCGACATAGCGCGTGGAGGCGTTGATGATCCACCCCAGCAGCAGCAGATTTGCGAAGACCACCACTGTGTTGATGGCGGAAAAGCGTTCGTAGGCATCGTAGGAAAGTGCGGAGACGGTGAAGGACAGCGTCCAGACCCCGATCAAGCCTTCGAGTACCTTCGCCGGCAGGAATAACAGAGCCGCGCGCCCCATGCGGGCGTCGGAACGATCCATAAGGAAAAATCCCCTTGCTTTTCGTGTTCCTTTATTATATAATAGAAAGGTATAAAAGTCAATCGAAAATCACGTGCAGCGTTTTTACTTTCAGCAGAGTTTTTACGTTCAAAGGTGGTAGAGGTCATGTATAAACTACCAGACGGGCAGCTCGATATCTACGCAGTGTACAGCCCGCTGGAGCAGCTTCTGGATACAGAGAACCGCTTCGTCCGATGGGCGCGGGAGATTCCATGGGAGGAGCTGGAGCGGGAACTGTCGTCAAAACTGTATGCGCGGCGCGGCGCACCGGCGGCACCGCTCAGACTGACGCTCGGCATTACCCTGCTGCAGCAGCGTTTCAATCTCAGCGACGCGGAAGTGCTGCGGCAAGTGTCGGAGAATCCGTACATGCAGTATTTTATCGGACGCAACGAATATACGCACGAGCCGCCATGCAGCGAGAAGCTGCTCCGGAGCTTCCGGAGGCGTCTGGGAGACGCGGAGTGGAGGCTCGTGGGAAAGCTCGCACGGGGGATGCGATGAGCAAGGTACAGATGCCCGTCTCGCTGCTGCGGGGCGTGGGGAAGGCGACCGACGCGCTGCTGGAGCGTCTGGATCTGCGGACGGTCGGTGACCTGATGCGCCACTTCCCGCGCGGCTATGAGGATCGCACGGTGCTGACGGACGTCGCGGCACTCGCCGACGGAATGACCGCCTGTGTGAGCGTGACGCTGACGTCGTCACCGGTGCTGATACGCGGGAGGAACCGTCCGTTCGTCCGTGCGATGGCAGCGGACGATACCGGCGTGCTGGTGCTGATGTTCTTCAACTCGCCCCACGCCGCCGACCGTCTGATGAAAGGGGAGCGCTACGTCTTCTACGGCCGTGCGTCCCTGAACGGACGCACGGCGGCGATGATCAACCCGGTGATCGACCGCGTGGGGAACGATGTGACGTCCGACGGGCGTCTGGTGCCGATCTACCCGACGACGGCGGGACTGTCGCAGTACAAGCTGCGCGATGTGATCGGAAAGTCGCTGGCATACGCGGACGAGGCGACGGAGCTTTTGCCGTCGGTGATTCGCGCGCGCTACGGCTTCATGTCCATCTCCGACGCGCTGCGCATCGTGCACAATCCGCCTGACCGGGAGCTTCTCGAACGCGCGCGGACAAGGCTTGCGTTTGAGGAACTGTTCATACTGGCACTGGTGCTGACCCGGCGGCATCGGTCGGACGCGGCGGGGAGGATGCTCCCGACGCCGGACATGACGCCGTTTTATCAGGCGCTGCCGTACAACCTGACCGGTGCGCAGATGCGGTGCGTGAAGGAGCTGCTTGCGGACATGGCGCGCGGGACTCCGGCGATGCGGAGGCTTTTACAGGGCGACGTCGGGTCGGGGAAGACGGTCGTGGCGGCGGCGTGCGTGTACGCGGCGGCAAAGGCGGGTGTGCAGAGCGCGCTGATGGCACCGACCGAGCTTTTGGCCGAGCAGCACTATCAGTCGATGCGGGAGCTTTTGGAGCCGCTGGGAATACACGTTGACCTGATGACGGGCAGCCTGAATATGAAGACGCGGCGCGCGGTGCTCGAGGGGCTTTTCGCGGGCGTGACGGACTTTGTGATCGGAACGCACGCGCTGCTGTCGGAAGACGTGGCATTTTCGCAGCTGGGACTGGTCATCACGGACGAGCAGCACCGCTTCGGCGTGGAGCAGAGGGCGAAGCTCGCGCACGCGGGTGAGACGGATGAGGCGCCCCATGTGCTGGTCATGTCCGCGACGCCCATTCCGCGTACGCTGTCCCTGGTGCTGTACGGTGACCTGGACATCTCGGAACTCAATGAGCTGCCGCCCGGACGTACGCCGGTCCAAACGATCCTGGTACCGGAGAAGAACCGCCAGAAGACCTACGCGTTTATGCGTTCGCTGTTCAAACAGGGACGGCAGGGATATGTGGTCTGTCCGCACATCGAGGGGTCGGATGACGATATTCTGTCGGTCGAGACGCATACGCAGACGCTCTCGGAGGCTTTCCGGGACTATACGGTAAAGTTCCTGCACGGACGGATGAAGACCGACGAGAGGGAGCGGGTGATGCGGGCATTTGTGCGCGGTGAGGTGACACTGCTGGTGTCGACGACGGTGATTGAGGTCGGGGTGGACGTGCCGAACGCGGCGATTATGGTGATTGAGAACGCCGAGCGCTTCGGACTTGCACAGCTCCACCAGCTTCGGGGACGCGTCGGACGCGGGAAGCACGCGTCATACTGCGCGCTGTTCTCGCCCAACGCGAACGCGGAGACCCGGGAGCGGTTAAAGGCACTGTGCGCGACGAACGACGGGTTCGCGCTGGCACAGGAGGACTTGCGGCTCAGAGGTCCCGGTGATTTCCTGGGCGTGCGGCAGTCGGGCGTACCGGGGCTGCACACGGCGGCGCTCGGCGGGGATATGTCTCTGTTCTCCGATGCCCGGGACGCGGCGCACGCACTCACGATGGCTGACCCGGAGCTGGAAGACTACCCGGCACTGCGGGAGCATGTGGAGAAGATCATCCGAATGCGTCCGGAGAGTTCGTGACGCGGCGGGTATCGGAGCATCACGGATGCGATGGATATCATGCAGCCCGCAGGGGCTGTATCGCTCACAATGGGATATACCGTACCCCCGACGGGGTCACACGGGAACAGACTGAAAGGAGCACACAATGAAAAATCCGAAGCGCGCGATTCTGCCGACGGCGATGGTACTGGCTGCCGCGGCAGCGGGAGGCGTGGGCTATTATCTGTACAAG
>JAAZKA010000015.1 GCA_012800055.1 Clostridiales bacterium | reverse complement strand
GACCTCTACACAATGCTCAGCGGGATGCAGTGCCAGCCGTTCGACGCATGTATGATGACCGGTTATCACAGCGCTGCCGGCACCGACGCCAACCCGCTCGCCCACACCTTCTCGAGTAAGACCTATGAGTATATCCTCCTGAACGGCGAGCTGTTGAGCGAGTTCCGCTACAATGCCTACATGTCAGCGACACTGAACGTCCCGGTCGTGTTCATATCGGGCGACGAGGGCATCTGTCGGGAGGCGGAGACACTCATCCCGGGCATCACAACGGTCGTCACAAACGTCGGACGCGGCGCCGGGACGATGTCCATCCATCCGCGGCTTGCCGTACAGCGCATCCGTGAAAGCGTGCAGATCGCGCTCTCCGGCGATAGTTCCCTCTGTCACATAGCGCTCCCGAAAACCTTCACGCTCACCGTGCGTTACCGTGACCATTCCGCCGCACACGCCAAGAGCTACTATCCCGGCGCATCTATGGACGGCGCGAAGACCATCATATATACATCCTCCAGCTTTTACGAAATCCAGCGCGCCGTACGTTTTATCCTGTAATTCTTTTAAATAAAGGGGACACTTGTGGTGTCCCCGCTTTACGGAGGTTCTTATGCAGCTTTCCACCACCATTTCCCCCTACTACCGCTTCTCCGACGGTTCTTTCCATTCCATCCCCGACGCCATCCGCGACTGTGTGCGCATGGGGTTCACCGTACTCGACTTCCCGTTCCACTCCGTCCCGTTTCTCGCGGACGGTGAGGACTGGAAGACACCCGTACAGGAGGCTAAAGCCGTCGCGGAGTCGCTCGGCGCGCGCTTCCGTTATGCCCATGTCCCGTTCAGTTATCCCAGGCCCGATGATACCGACGGGTGGGCATATTTTACCCGCCGCGTCAACCGTGCCATCGAGGCATGCGCGATCCTCGGTGTTGAGTGGACGGCTATCCATCCCTACGACATGGCAATCCCCGACTATGACGCCGACGCCGCGTTCGAGCGCTCGATCAATCACCTGACGCCGTTTGCCCATCTCGCGAAGGAATGCGGCGTAGGGCTTGCCGTTGAGAATATGGTCGACCGCGTGCTCGTGCCGTACCGCCGCTATTGCGCGACCGCCGAGAACCTGAATGCCGTTGTGGACGCGCTGCGGGAGAAGGTCGGTGCGCAGACCATCGGTATCTGCCTGGACACCGGTCATGCCAATGCCTGCGGTTTGAACCACGCCGCCGCCATCCGCGCATTCGGTGAGCGTCTGAAAATGCTGCACATCAACGACAACTTCGGCCTGTCCGATGACCACTGCCCGCCCTTTACCGCGACGGTCAACTGGAAACGGCTGATGCTTGCACTGCGTGAAATCGAATATCCCGGCGACTTCAACTATGAGGTCGACGTCAGTCGCATCCCGTCCGATGCCTGCGCCGCGCGTGACGCGTATGTGGGCTATCTCGTCGAAATCGGGAAGTATCTGATCGCGTACGAGGGGTGATGGCAAAGCTCCCAATGTCGGTCTGACGGCGCACGGCGCATTCAAGGCGGAATATAAGAAACCGGCGGCTAAAGGACGGCTCACTAAGAAATTATATACCTTGAAATGATATCGGCATCGTTTGGAGAAATCCGGCTATGCCGATTTTCTGTCCCCGGGGCAGTTTGACTGCCCCGAACGGAACTGCTGTGTCTTGGCTTTGTAGAGGGTTTGACGCAGGACAATTCCCTCTGGCCTTTTGAGATGAGATTGGTCCAGGGGTTATTCTGCAAAAATAAAAAATGAAAGTGAGCCAAATATTCACTTTCATTTTTATTTTATATTATCGCCTAAACCATCAATAAATGTGTTCAGTTCATCATAGCTGCCGTGGGGATAAACGGATATATCAGCACCGTACTTGTTGATTAAGCAGTCCGTAAGCAGAAATACTTTCATTCCAAGCTGTTTGGCAGCCATATCATCACTCACATCGTTTCCAACCATTAAACATTCTTCAGGTGTAAGCTGCAGCTTATTGAGAATCTCCTGATAATATTGGGGATTTGGTTTGCAATAGTGAGCGTACTCATACGTAGTGTATATTTCAAAGTCACTTGGTTCAAGTCCGGCCCATCGAATCCGGCTTTCGGTTGCAGCTGCCGGAAACAGCGGATTGGTTGCCAGTACGACACGGTATCCTTTCGCCTTGATTCTATTGATCAATTCTTTAGCTTTTGGGGTATAGCCGCAAACAGATCGAATTTTTTGAAAACCTGTCCGATAATATTCATCAAAAATATGTATATCGTGTTTTATCTTGTCGCCAAAAATGTCGGCAACGGCATCCCAAAACACTTCCTCATTTGTTTTACTGCCATCATTTTTGACCATGGCATATGTTCCGGTGATGACAGCTTTATAAAAAGCTTTCGGTTCATATCCGGCAGGTGCTGCAGTCATTGCCAAGTCTTTTAAATAAGCGTCGGTAAAAACATCCAGATCCATCGGCAGGAGCGTACCGTCCAAATCAAATAAAATCGTGGTAATGCTCATTATGTGGATTCCTTTCGATTGAACTGTCTCATAGGGCAGTTTCGCGCTTCTTCGTATACTTTAAGCGGTTAATTGGTTGCTCTCAAGATTGCGTCAAGCTCAGGAAAATATCTTTTTAACGAAATTGGCTTTCCCTCTGAATTAATAAAGCAATTGACAGATGCTGCATTTGCCACCAAAACATCATTTGCCGTATCTTTCATTGTATAGGAAAGCGCCAATCTGACGCCCGTATACCCGGTTACGCATACCTCAATCTCAATTTCGTCGCCATAAGTGGTTGTATGCTTATATTCGCAGTTCACCGAAACGACCGGAGAGGTGATTCCTGCGCGTTCCAATGCCGTCATAGGATAACCGATCTTGAAAAGAAAATCCATCTTGGCTTCTTCCATAAATCGAATATAGTTTGAGTGATGCGTTATCCCCATTTTATCGGTCTCATAATAGTTGACCTTATGTATGTACTTGCTCATAAAAAGGCTCATTTCTGATGATTCATCAACTCTCCCAGAGTTGTTTCCCCCCAACTGTAATTCGTCAGGTAACTCCCTTTGAAAAGCTGCGCATATTCTTCTTTGCCGGAAAGATATTGATACAGATCGCACTCGACCTTGTCCAGGACAATACGGCGCTTTCCGTCCACAGCTTCAACAACATCGGAAATTCCGTACTCCTCTAATGTGCTTTTTAGGCGGAGGGCAACTTTGCGATACCTTGACAGCGTCAATGTGTTGGCCGGCTCATCCTCCCATAAGAAGCCGATAGCTTCTTCCGAAGTAACATAACCGCCTTTACGATCAACCAACAAGGCAAAAAGCTCCTTGGACTTTTTGTTGCGGAATGCAATCGGATTATCCCCGATGAATACATCGAAATATCCGAAAGTACGGATGGATACGGTGCGGTTCTCCGGCAAGGTCTGCCTATCGGTCTCTGTTTTTCCTTCTACAGCATAAAGCATTACATAGCGCGGCGCATTGGTGTTCGGCTCTTTTTCGGAACAGATTGCTTTGATTTTACGCTCTGTATCGGATTGATAGTCAAAATAAGTAAACTCTGCTTCTCCCGTTCTCAGAAGTTCCGTAAAACTCTCATAAGCTACCTCACTGTACGCTACGAAGTTTTCTAAGGGAGTGAATCGCTCTGTCAACGGGAGCCATTCTTCCTCAGTATAGCCAAAGAACTCACATACATTTTCGGTTGCATAGAGCGGCTTTACCATGCCTTCCGGCGAAACTTCAAAGGCTGCAATGCCATCAGAAAACTGCATAACCAGGTCACGCATTTTCCCTTTCAACTGGTCGTTTTCAGCCTTCAATGCCACGGAATTCGCTGTGTCTTTTATTTCTCGACAACAATAAAAACTCACAGATTCATCAATCTTGATAAATACGCCCGTGTATTGTTTGATACTATGATCGGTAGAACGAGCTTTATAGAAAATCTGAGGAGGTTTCCCATCCGTTTCGTGCAGCCGCTTTTGACGGAAATCTATAAAAAACCGACGAATACCGTCTTGATGTTCCGGGGACACAGAGTCAATCAACCACCTGTTCACTGCATCCTCGATCTGCATTGCTATACCCTCAAAGCGCTTAAAATAGGACGCTTCATCACAATGTAAACACTTTACAGTATTTGTATCCAGATTAAACTCGAATATTTTGTCGTAAACATCCGTAAGGGCCTGGAGATAGCGTTTGTTTTCGTTCGTCTTTCTTTCCTGATAGCTCTCCGTTATATCCATGCAAACACTTTGGAATTCGGTTTTCCCTTGTTCGTTGATGCACTTTGTAACCCATCCAAAAATATGCGCACGCGTTCCGTCACATCGAAGCAATGTCATGTCTCCGGCGATGGGAGCATCGGCAGAGTAAACACGATTGAGATATTTTGAAAATCTGCGGCGTTCCTCCATGGGGATCATCAGGAAAATATTGCTCTTATACATTTCCAGATAATCTATTTCGCCGTCTTTTACTTTGGGGAAGCGCAGAAGTTCAATCATTTTTTGATTGATATATGTAATATGCGGCTGCTTTTCGCAAGTGTATCTTAAAAATCCGTAAGGAATGGTCTCATTCAAAAATCGCAGATCATCATTTCCGTTTTTCATGTCGGTTATGTCCGTCAAAACAGAACATCCGACAAGGATTCCATTATCCATTCTTCTGGGCGTGACAGTATCCCTTACGTAGAGAATTGTTCCATCCTTTTTTACAAGGCGATATTCTCCGGTAAGGGGCTGTTCTTTCGACGAGATTTTATCTATGAAATCGGAATACTTTTTACGATCTGCCGGGTATACCAGCTGCTCGTAAAGATCTTTTTTATCATCCAATAAATCTTCTTTCGGAATACCGACCAATTCGCAAAAATTGTGGCTCACATAGTTCAGGTGAATAGGGGGGGTCAATACATACTGATGAAAGCCGCAGATTTGATGATTCAGTATTGCCTCCATATTGTCCGGTGTGTTGATCATAGCAACTCCTTTTGCAAAGTTTCTGCCTCTGCCAATGGGACTGTATAAAAATCTGCATTATATTATAGCATAAAATTGTGACGATATTTTTGATTTTCCGTTAAATTGCAAATATATTTTGATCACAGCAACCAGCATGTATTGTTATTCGCATAGACCACCTATTTCTTACTGCGAAGTACAGTCTTCTGAATTTTACCGCTGATTGTTTTCGGCATTTCGGTTACAAATTCAATCAATCGAATCCATTTGTACTCCGCAAGCTTTTGATTGCAGAAACTCTTGATCTCCAATTCAAGCTCCAGCGAAGGAATATACCCCACGCCAAGAACAATCACAGCCTTGATGGCCTGGCCTCGGAGAGCATCCGGTACGCCGATCACGCTGCATTCCACAACAGAAGGATGCTCCATCAGCACATTTTCCACTTCATATGGTCCCACACGGAAACCACCTGTTTTGATGATATCATCAAACCGTCCGTGGAACCAATAGCGGCCGTTTTCATCCATATATGCCGCATCGCCCGTATGGTACACGCCGTCACGCCAAACATAACTGTTCTGTTCTTCATTGTCAAGATATGCCGTAAACACACCTGCTTGTTTGCCTGCTTTTTCGGGCACAATAACAACTTCGCCTATCTCACCGACTTCAACAGGCTGACCAGCCATTCCTCGAATCTCGATGTTGTAAAAAGGTGACGGCGTTCCCATTGACCCTTCCACGGCATTGTATCCTTTGAAATTTGCCGTCAGAAGTGTTGTCTCGGTTTGACCGTACCCCTCGCAAAGCTGAAGTCCGGTGCGTTCCGCAAACTTGCGAAATACTTCGGGTGCTAACATTTCTCCTGCGGTTGTCGCGTGTTTGAGCGTCGGCATATCGGGAATACCTTTGCGCACAAGATAACGATAAACCGTAGGCGGAGCACAGAAAGAGGTTACTCCATAGCGGTTAATAACGGCGGTTAATTGCTTCGGCTCAAAATTGTCGAAGTCATATACCATAACAGCACTGCCGATCAGCCATTGTCCGTAAATCTTTCCCCATGAAGCTTTTGCCCATCCTGTTTCTGCGACAGTAAAGTGCAAGCCGTTATCTTCTGCCTGCTGCCAATACTTTGCCGTGACGATATGCGCAAGCGGGTAGCTGTGTTCGTGAATCACGCCTTTGGGATCACCGGTAGTACCGGAGGTAAAATACAGCACCATCGGATCAGTCGCCAACGTCTGCACACGCTCAAATTCATCACAGGCAAATTTCATTGCGGTTGTCAAATTTTCAAAGCCGTCTGCATCCTGCCCGACACACCAGAGCTTCGCTGTCATTTCAGCCTCGTTCAGAGCAGCAATGATTTTTTCAGGCACTTCGTTATGTGTGGTGCACACAATTGCCTTTACTTGGGAGGATTTGATACGATACACAAAATCGCTGACCGTCAGCATATGCGTTGCCGGTATCATCACAGCTCCCAGCTTATGCAAAGCAACCGCCGCAAACCAATATTCGTAGTGACGTTTCAGAATCAGCATCACACGGTCGCCGTGACCAATTCCTGCACTGCAAAACACATTCGCCATTTGATTGCTGTACTTTTTTATATCCGCAAATGAAAAAGTATGCTCTTCACCTTCGACATTGCACCAAACAAGCGCACGTTTCTCCGGTGTTTCATCTGCAATTTTATCAACAACATCATAACCGAAGTTAAAGTTTTCGGGGTATTTGAGTGTTATTTTTTTCAGCCTGCCGCTTTCATCGACAATCTCATTGCAATACTGTTTGTATACGCTCATAATTACTCCTTGACGACTGCGCTGACACCCAGATTACGGAATCTGTCGTAACGGTTCTGTGTCAAATCTACGTCACTGGACAGCTCTTTGAGTTCTTCCGTCAAAAGGGTGCGAATGCGGTCATAAAATTCTTTTTTGCCGATGTCGTTCTCGGAAAGGATACGCTCGATGACACCAAGACTCTTGGCATCCTCAGCCGTTAATTTCAAACTTGCCGCAGCAGTTTCCGCCTTGGCAGCATCTTTCCAAAGAATGCTTGCACAGCCTTCGGGGGATATAACGGAATACACGGCGTTTTGCAGCATCCAGACTCTGTCTGCAACCGCAAGCGCAAGAGCGCCGCCGCTGCCGCCCTCACCAATCAGAATGGAGATGATGGGAACACAAAGTGTGGACATTTCAAGCAGGTTTTCTGCAATCGCCTGTCCTTGTCCTCGTTCTTCAGCACCTATTCCGTAGTATGCACCGGATGTATCAACAAAGCAAATAATCGGTCTGCCGAATTTCTCTGCCTGTTTCATCAGACGTAATGATTTACGGTATCCTTCCGGCTGAGGCATGCCGAAATTGCGATAATTACGCTCTTTTGCAGTATGACCTTTCTCAATAGCGATTACAGTCACAGGATCGTTGTTCAGCTTTGCAATACCGCCCACGATCGCAGGATCGTCTGCATAACGGCGATCACCGTGAAATTCGATGAAGCCTTTGAAGATGTTTTTAATATAATCAAGCCCGGTCGGTCTTTTGCTGTCACGAGCCAGCTTCACACGTTCGTAAGCAGTTTCACTCATATCATCGCCCTCCCGCTATGATGCATTTTTAACAGCTCGCTCAAATATTTCTTCTGATTGGAACGCGGGACAATGCTGTCAATAAATCCGTGTTCCAGTACAAATTCCGACTTTTGGAATCCTTCGGGCAGAGCTTTCTTTGTCGTCTGCTCAATCACTCTTGCACCTGCGAAACCAACAGTTGCGCCGGGTTCCGCAAGAATAATATCCGCCTCCATAGCAAAGCTCGCCGTCACACCTCCGGTTGTCGGATCGGTCAGAACCGCAATATACAACAATCCCGCATCACTATGCCGTTTTACCGCTGCACTTGTTTTTGCCATCTGCATCAAAGACAACAAACCCTCCTGCATACGAGCACCGCCGGATACAGTAAAGCCGATAACCGGCAGCCGATACTGTACGGCATATTCAAAAAGAGAGGTGATCTTCTCGCCGACGGCACTGCCCATACTGCCCATCATAAAGTAGGACTCCATCACAAACAGACAGCATTTTTGCTTGCCAATCGCAGCCGTGCCGCACACGACAGCCTCTGTTTCACTGCTTGCTACGCGAACAGTTTCAATCTTGTCGTTATAGCCGGGAAAGTTCAACGGATTGTTCGCTTTCATGTTGGAATACAACTCGTGAAAGCTCCCTTTATCCGCAATCATTTGAATGCGCTGGCGTGCTTTCATGCGGAAATGATAACCGCAGGGGCAAACCAGATCGTTCGCCCAAAGACGGCTTAACGGAATGTCCTTGCGGCAATTCGGGCATTTTTTCTCAGGTTCACCGGCATCACGCTGTACGGGTGCAGAAGTACGCCCGCCTTCTTCCAACTGATTCTTGGGTTTCAAAAAATTCAATAATGCCATTTCATCACCTGTTTCCCATAAAAGTTAAATCATAGTTTCCGGATGTGAAGCGTTCATCTTCAACGATTCTCAGTTGTTCTTCAATATTCGTGGGTATCCCGTCGATGACCAATTCGCAAAGAGATGCCCTCATCTTTCGAAGGGTTTCTTCTCTTGTCTTGGCATACACGATCAGCTTGCCGAGCAGTGAATCATAATACGGAGACACGACCGTACCAACGACCAGGTAAGTATCAAATCTCACGGAGGGGCCGCCCGGAACATGAAGCATTTTCAGAGTTCCGCAGCTCCCCGCATTGATGCGGCATTCAATGGCAGAGCCCTTGATCTTTATATCCTTTTGCGAAAAATCAAGGGGGATTCCCGCCGCTATACGAATCTGCCATTTCACAAGGTCAATGCCCGTCAGCATTTCCGTTACGCAATGCTCCACCTGCAAACGGATGTTCATTTCCATAAACCAGAAGTTGCCTTCACGGTCAAGCAGAAATTCAAGCGTACCCGCACCTACGTAACGGATCTGCTTCACCGCCTCTACCGCAAGCTCCATAATCTGAGCTCGCTGTTCGTCATCCACCGCAGGAGACGGCGTTTCTTCCAACAGCTTTTGGTTTCTTCTCTGGAGAGAACAGTCACGGTCACCGAGACACACCGCATTTCCGTGCTCGTCGGCAAGAATCTGCAGCTCCACGTGCCTTGCAGGGAAAATATATTTTTCAAGATATACGCTGCCGTCACCGAAAGAGCTGACAGCTTCACCTATTGCCTGGTAATAGGCATCGTTCACTTCATCTTCGGAGCGAATCAAACGTATTCCGCGTCCGCCGCCTCCTGCGCAGGGCTTAAGCATTACGGGATATCCGATTATCTCTGCGGCACGTCTGGCTTCTTCTGCACTTGCTACCGCCTTGGTTCCGGGGATGACTGAAAGACCGGTACCTCGAATCAGTTCTTTCAGAATTGCTTTATCACTGAGGCGTTCCATACTTTCGGGATCAGGTCCGATGAATACCAACCCGTTTTTTCTGCAAGCACGGGCAAAATGTGCATTTTCGGAAAGAAATCCGTAACCGGGATGTATCGCCTGCGCCCCCGCCAAAATAGCGGTACTGATAATTTGATTTTCATTCAGATAACTTTCCGAGGCTTCGGGACCTCCGATGCAATAGCTTTGATCGGCAAGAGCCACGTGAAGAGCGTTTTTATCCGCCTCGGAATATACAGCAACCGTAGCCACGCCCATTTCCTTGCAAGCCCGTATGATGCGGACAGCGATTTCGCCACGGTTGGCGATCAGTATTTTAGAAAACATCGTCTACGCTCCTGTTATTGCAAAGGAAAATTCAGCAGATACACAAAGCCGTCCGTCTACCGTAACAGTACCTTCGGCAAAATAAAAAGGATGCTTTGCACGTTTGATATGGCACTGTGTTTCAACCGTATCACCCGGTTTTACAGGGGAACGGAACTTTACGTTATTAAGTCCTGTATAAACGGGCAATTGCCCTTCACTCATAGCATCCTTCATCAGTACGCAAGCGGATTGTGCCAGTATCTCGCAGAGAATAACGCCCGGTACAATGGGATTCTCGGGAAAATGGCCGTTTAAGAAAAACTCATCACCACGAACGGTATAGTGTCCAATAGCCGTACCTTCCTTATTTTCTACATCATCAAGCAAAAGCATATGATCTCTGTGAGGCAATATGTTCATTATTTCTTCTCTGTTCATATCCTTACCTCTTAATATGGAATAATTCGGTACCGTATTCTACAATCTGACCGTTTGTAACGCAGATTTCCGAAATTACGCCATCAACTTCGGCGGTGATTTCATTCATCAGCTTCATTGCCTCCACGATGCATAGCGTCTGTCCTTTTGCAACTCTGTCTCCAATGGATACATATGGGTCTGCATTTTCAGCAGGGGCAGCATAAAACACGCCGACAAGCGGAGATTTCACGCTGATATAATCTTTCGGCTCAGATGCAGTCTGCGTATCACCGACAGATTCGGGAACAGAGTATACGGTTTCTTTTGCCGGCACCGACACGGAACGTTCCAAACGAATTTTACTGTTTTCTTCTGTAATCTCAAGCCCGGTGAGTCCAAGTTCCTTCATCAGTTCGGCATATTTGCGAATATCTGTTTCTTTCATCGGATTACACCTTTCTGAAAGCAAGACAAGCGTTGTGGCCGCCAAATCCAAGAGAGTTGGATAGTGCCAGCGTAATATCTGCTTTCACAGCAGTATTCGGAACACAGTTCAGATCAATATTTTCATCTTGCTCTTTCAAATTGATTGTCGGGGGAATAACCCCCTCATTCAGTGCAAAAAGGCAAGCCAACGCTTCAATGGCACCTGCCGCGCCAAGCATATGCCCGGTCATGGACTTTGTTGAGCTCACATATGCCTTCTTCGCATTATCCTCTCCGAGCGCCTTCTTGATGGCAGCCGCTTCGATCACGTCATTCATCGGAGTCCCTGTGCCGTGTGCATTCACATATACGATATCATTCTCGGTATAGTCAGCCTCTTTCATAGCGTCTATCATTGCCTGAGCGCCTCCGCGGGCATCGGGATGGGGCGCGGTGATATGGTATGCATCGCAGGTGGAACTGTAGCCGCATACCTCACCGTATATTTTTGCTCCACGAGCTTTTGCGTGCTCGTATTCTTCAAGAACAAACGCAACAGCACCCTCGCCGATTACAAAGCCGCCTCTGCGTTTATCAAAAGGCAGGGATGCTTCGTCGGGATTTTCGGAAGTGGAAAGAGCCTGCATATTGACAAATCCTGCAATGGCAGAAGGAACAATAGCAGCTTCGGCACCACCGGTAATCACCGCATCGGCATAACCATGACGAATAAGGCGCATCGCTTCACCGATGGCATTGGAGCCGGAAGCGCAGGCAGTAACCGTAGGCATAGCAGAACCTCGGCAATCGTGGCGAATGCCAATCATACCGGCAGCCATATTGCCGATCATCATAGGTACGAACAGAGAAGAAACACGGCGGGGACCTTTCTCCATCAGCTTTGTATGTTCAGTTTCAAAGGTGCCGATACCACCGATGCCCGTGCCGAATATAACGGCGAAGCGTTCGGGTTCAACCGTACCTTCTACACCGCTTTCATCTGCTGCCTGTTGTGCGGCGGCAACGGCAAACTGAGCATAGCGGTCGGTGCGGAGCACGTCATTCACCACTAAGTATTCCTTCGGATCGAATCCCTTGACCTCGGCACCCAATTTTGCTTTGAATTTTTCCGTATCAAAAAGTGTGATAGGTGTAATGCCGTTCTTGCCGTTTTTCAAACCTTCCCAAGTATCGGCAACATTGTTTCCCAAGGGGGTAACAGCGCCGATACCGGTCACAACAACTCGTCTATGTTCACTCATGTTTTTTCTCCTTATATAGCGATACCGCCGTCAACACGGAGCACTTCGCCAGTCACATATTTTGCAGTCGTAAGATATGCAACTGCATCCGCCACATCTTCTGTTTCACCCATCTTACCGAGGGGAATCATGTTCAAAAGCGGATTGTCCGCCTGATTTCCTGTCATATCCGTTGCAATAAAGCCGGGAGCAACCGCATTGCAGCGGATGCCTTTCGGTGCAAGCTCCTTCGCTGCAGACTTTGTAAGTCCAATAAGACCTGCTTTTGATGCGGAATAATTGCACTGTCCTGCATTGCCCATCATGCCCGCAACAGAGGTAATATTGATAATACAGCCCTCACGTCCTCGGATAAACATGCCTGCCATATGGCGGATCATATTGAAGGCACCTTTCAGGTTGGTGTCCAGAACGGCATCAAAGTCTTCTTCTTTCATCATGGCGAGCAAACCGTCACGGGTAATGCCTGCGTTATTGACAAGAATCTGTGCTGTGCCGAAGTCTGCTTTTATCTTTGCAACGGTTTCCTTGACCGCAGAAAAATCTGCAACATTACATTGATAAGCCCTTGCTTCCACGCCGTGCTGCTGCTTGCATTTTTCACAGACACTCTCTGCGGCAGTTGCATTTCCCGCATAAATCACGGCTATATTGGCACCCAGAGAAGCCAGCTTGTAAGCGATTGCTTCACCGATGCCGCGAGAGCCGCCGGTCACAACCGCTGTTTTTCCTTTCAGCATGTCTCCACCTCCGCAAGATATTCGATAACGTTTACAGCCCTTACGTCTGCGCTGATCTTCTTGATCATATTGGTAAGCGTTTTGCCCGGACCGATCTCAATAAAAGTGTCCGCGCCGTCTGCGATCATATTGCGGACGATTTTTTCCCATTGCACGGGACTGCAAATCTGAGAGGAAAGCAAACTTACAACATCATCGCCATAAGGTTCGGCCGTCATATTGGAGTAAAGTGTGATTGACCTTTCTTTTACTTCAACGCCTGCCAATTCTTCGGCAAAAGCCTTTGCCGCATCGTTCATAAACGGGGAATGGAACGCTCCTTTTACTTTAAGCGGAATCGCTCTGCCGCCTGCTGTCTTAACGTCGGCAAAAAAATCTGCCATTTGAGAGGAAAGACCGGATACCGTAATCTGCCCGGGACAGTTGAAATTCACGGGATAAATGTCGGAGTATTTATCGCATACCTCCTGCACTTGCTCAGACGTAAGTTTTACAACAGCAGCCATAGAGGTATCGAATTTTTCGGCCTCCCGCTGCATCAGTTCTCCGCGTTTGCAGACGAGACGGAAACCTGTCTCATTGTCAAACGCTCCGCTGACCGTTGCTGCAGCGACCTCACCGAGAGAAAACCCTGCAACCGCATCCGGAACAACACCTTTATCCATCAACACATTTGCCGCAGCCAGCTCCATTGCGAAAAGACAGGGCTGCGTATTCTTTGTTTCCTTTAATGCATCCTCCGTGCCGTTAAAGCATTGAGAGGATGTTCCGGGACGGATTTTGTCGCACAGTTCAAAAATCCTTTGGGCAGCCGGGTATTTTTCATACAGGTCTTTTCCCATACCGGGATACTGATCGCCCTGACCTGAAAACACAAATGCTAATTTACCCATTGCGGTGCCCTCAGGAGGATAGGCTCAGCTTCCTCTATAACTTCCTTAACGATTTCCGCCGCAGGTTGTTCTTTCTTAACCATTGCTGCAATCTGCCCGGACAGGAAGCAGCCTTTCTCGCTGTCGCCTTCCTGCACGGCAAGCCTCAATGCTCCGGTTGCCAATGCCTCCAATTCTTCGTCGGGCATTCCGCTGTATTCAGCCTTGGAATACTCTCTTGCAAACTGTGTTCTTAAGCTCCGAACCGGATGTCCTAAGCGTTTTCCCGTCACCATCGTGCAAAGGTCGGTCGCGTTCAATATTTTTTCTTTATATACAGGATGAATGGTACACTCATAAGCACTGAGAAAACGGGTTCCCATCTGCACACCCTGAGCCCCAAGCATAAAAGCTGCTGCAACACCTCTGCCGTCTGCAATACCGCCTGCAGCAACAACAGGCAGAGCGGTCGCATCGCAAACCTGCGGAACAAGAACCATTGTGGTCAGTTCTCCTACATGACCGCCGCTTTCTCCGCCTTCCGCTATAAGCGCAGAGGCTCCGAGACGAGTCATCAGTTTTGCCATAGCAACCGAGGCGACAACAGGAATTACCTTAAACCCTGCGGCAAGCCATTCCTTAATATATTTGGATGGGTTGCCTGCTCCGGTGGTTACAACTTCAACTTTTTCTTCTATAACAATCTTTGCAACTTCGTCCGCAAACGGACTCAGCAGCATGATGTTCACGCCAATGGGTTTGTCGGTGATGCTCTTGGCAGCTCGAATCTGCTGTCTGACATAATCGCCGGGAGCATTTCCCGCCGCAATAATGCCAAGACCGCCGCCGTTGGAAACGGCAGCGGCCAGTTTACCGTCAGCGATCCAAGCCATACCACCCTGAAATACCGGGTACTTGATACCCAGCATTTCGCAAATTGCTGACTTAATCATAGGCATTAACCCTGCTTGCTCTGGATGAACTTATCCAGATCGTCGATGGTTTCTACCTTCTGATCCAATTCAATCTCAATGCCGATTTCGTCCTCCAAGTTCATAAGAAGCTCTACCGTGTCAAGAGAGTCAATGCCAAGTTCGGAGAACTTGCTTTCCGGCTTTACAACGGAAACATCACAGCCTGTGCGTTCAGAGACGATTTTTGCGATTGCGTTAAAGTACATAATGAAATGCCTCCCTAATTTTCTCAGGCAGTTTTCTGCTGCCTGTCGTTATTTATTATACCAGTCTGATGTTCCGGCAAATAAACCGCAGCGTTCCGTGAGCGTTCCTGCTTTGTAAAATTTTTATGAAATCGACCGTTTTCAAAAAACATAGCGTATTTGCATGAAAGACACCAAAAGCGCTGCAAGCAAAAAACGGGAGCGCATCGATTAAATGCACTCCCGCTGATTATTCATTGCTCCCAACTGTTCCCATATCCGCAAGCGCCGGTCCGCGCGAGTTCTCGCGGTACCGGTGCGTCAGCGGCATCTCCTGCCACTGCTTTGTATGCGACAGGTACACGCACACAGGCCTACCAAATGCCCAAGCCAACCGCCGCACAGGAACCATGCCGTTTTCAAGCGTATATCGTTCCTTTTACCGGATAAAATTTGTTGCCACACGCCGCTCATACACGGGCGGCTTGATACCGTGTTCATGGGCGCACCGCAGCGTCCGGATGAGCCACGCCATGTTCTGCCCGAGCGTCCGCATTGTCTGCATCCCTTCCGCGTCCCGGCGAACTTCGTCAGGCGTATTTCCGTGGACAACGCACCAATACTGCGTCGGCACGACAATCATACGGTTCAGGTACATATTGAGCTGCTGGAACGTCGCAGTTGAACCGGCACGTCTGCACGACGCCACCACCGCGCCGGGCTTGTTTGCGAATGCCTGTGAGCTGCAGTAGAACGCCCGTCCGAGGAATGATGTAATTGCACCGCTGGGACCTGCGTAGTGGACGGGTGAGCCAAAGATAAACCCTTCCGCCTCGCGTGCTTTCTCCAGAAATGCGTTTAACCCGTCGTCCGCAAGCGCGCAGCATCCCGCATGGCGCGCGCACGCGCCGCACGCCTGGCAGCTCTGACGCGCGTCATGTCCTATCCAGATGATTTCCGATTTAATTCCTTCCCGATCGAGCACGCCCGCGATCTCCGCAAGCGCCGTGTAGGTGCAGCCATGCTCGTGCGGGCTGCCGTTGAGCATCAAAACCATAGTAAACCTTCCTTTCTATGCGGTTTTTTGTACATCGACCACCGGCCGAATCCAACTCATTCCCCGGTAGTGACGGATACACAGATATGACTTGAGCAAATCCTCGCCGAGAAGCATCAGCACATAGACTGCGAGGAACGGCAGCTTCAGCCAGAATGCCGACACAATCACCAGCGGCAGCGCGATGCCATATAGACAGATCGCATCGTACTTCAGCCCCGTCTTCGTATCACCGCCCGCGCGAAAGATGCCGCAGATCGCGACGTACGGGATGTTGCGCACGCCGATCTCCACCGCGTAGATGATCAGCAGACTGTGCGCGGTCCGACGGACATCCGGCGTGATGTTGAACAGGTTCAGGATGGGGTGGGTGAGGAGCAGCAGAAGAACCCCCACCGCCGCACCCACGAGCGGCACCAGAATCAGGAAGCGTCCGGCGCAGACCTTTGCGGCTTCTTCGTTGCCCTCGCCGATGCGCTTACCGACAAGCACCGCGCAGGCGTTGCAGATACCGATGAACATCACGAAGCCGAGGTTCTCGATGGTACGGAAGATCGTCAGTGCCGCGTAGTTGTCCGCGCCCATACGCCCGAAGACCATGTTATAGCCCATGACACCCGCCGACCAGATCGTCTCGTTGAACAGGATCGGCAGCGACCGCTTCCAGAACGCCCGCACAAATGCGAGGTTATACGACAGCATCTTCCGAATCGGCGCTCGCAAGGCGTTGCGGCGTTTCAACGAGATCGCCAGCAAAAGTACCGGCCCGCATGACGCCGAAATCACCGTTGCAAGCGCGGCACCTTCGACGCCCATCGACGGGAAGCCCCACTTGCCGAAAATCAGCGCGTAGTTCGCAGCCGCGTTGAGCAGCACACCCGTCGCGCTCGTGAGCATCGGAAGCCTGACTTCCTCGGTACTGCGCAGCACAATGCAGAATGCCTGGTTCAGTCCGATGCCGATGTACGACAGGCATGCGACGCGCAGATACTTCGCGCCCAGCTCAATCAGCTCCGGTTCGTTGGTGAAGATACTCAGCAGCTGTACGGAGAAGCATCTGCCGATCAGCGCAAAGACCAATGCTGCCGGGATGGTGAAAGTCATCATCAGACCATAGACGCGGGAGATTCCGTCGCGGTCGCGCGCGCCGTGGTATTGCGCGATGAAGACGGAGCCGCCGGCGGTGATGCCGAAAAAGATGATGTTGATGAACATGGAAATCTGCCCCGCCACGCCAACCGCAGCAATAGTCGCATCACCGAGCTGTCCGACCATCAGTGTGTCGACCAGATGGAACGACGCGGTGAGGAGGTTCTGCAGCGTGATGGGCAGCGCCAACGGCAGGACGGAACGCCAAAAGTCTCGGTCGGCCAGAAAGCGGAGCTTTTCAAGCGGTGATGTTCTCAAAATATACCTCGCGCAAATGAGATCGGCAGCGAATTTCACATAGCCGTCTGTCTCAGTATACACCATCCTGCGGTTTTCGGCAAGCACCTTTGCTGTTTTTTTCAAATAACGCAAAACTTAGGCTTTCATTTTCACGCGGCCCGTGGTATAATAAAACAGTCGGGGGAACGGTTTGCGCTGACTGGTTGTTCTCCGTAATTCATAATATTAAACTTATTTATGAGGCGTCCATGGACAGAAATAACACCTATAAGCCCGCGCCGCTGTCTCCGATGCGGTTGATTCTCGCGGGCTACTCGCTCATCATCGTTATCGGGACGGTTCTCTTGATGACGCCGTACTCAACCCGCAGCGGCGTCTCGCCGACGATTCTGGAGGCACTGTTCACCGCCACTTCCGCTACCTGCGTCACCGGTCTGATTGTCCACGACACCTGGCGTTTCTGGTCCACCTTCGGGCAGATCGTCATCCTCCTGCTCATCGAAATCGGCGGCCTGGGTTTTTTGACCTTCGCTGTCCTCGCTGCAACCTTCACCCGAAAGCGCATCGGGCTGCGCGAGCGAATGACCATGCAGGAGAGCATCAACGCTCCGCAGCTAGGCGGCATCGTGCGCATGACCCGTTTCATCATCTTCGGCTCCTTCAGTGTGCAGGGCATCGCGGCGCTGTTGTTTGCCACCCGCTTCGTCCCGCGCTTCGGATGGGGCCGCGGAATCTGGTACAGCGTCTTCCACGCAATATCCTTTTTTTGCAACGCGGGCTTTGATCTGATGGGCGAGTACGCGCCGTGCTCATCGCTTATATCGTGGCAAAATGACTTTGTTGTCAACGTCGTTACAATGGGGCTGATCGTGCTCGGCGGTCTCGGGTACTTTGTATGGGTCGATCTGCGTGACAACCGCGCACATTTCAAGCGGTATAAACTCCATACCAAGCTCGTTTTATTCTCCACTGCTTTTTTGATCGTTCTCCCTGCGCTGATGATTTTGATTTTCGAGTATCATGGCAAAGCGTTCGCGGGGTTTAACTTCTGGGGCAAGCTGCAGGCAGCGTTCTTCCAGTCGATCACCGCACGTACCGCTGGTGCGAGTACCGTGGATCTGGCTGCAATGACCGACCAGAGCGTTCTGCTGATGACCGTACTGATGCTCATCGGCGGCTCGCCCGGCTCGACGGCGGGCGGCATGAAGACCACAACCGCCACGCTGTTCATCCTCGTTGTCCTCTCCGTGATGCGCAGACGCCGTGCGGTCGAAGCCTTCGGACGGCGTGTGTCCGACCAGACGGTGCGTAACGCGGTCTGTGTCGTCGCGTCGGTGATCGTCGTGTTCCTGCTGTCGACGATGCTGTTGTGCGCGTTCGACGGTTTCACAATGCGTGAGGCGATGTTTGAGGTAGCGTCCGCGTGCGGTACCGTCGGGCTGACTCTCGGCATCACCGGCTCTCTGAGCATCGCCTCCAAGCTTCTCATTATCCTGCTGATGTTCTTCGGACGCGTCGGCAGTCTCACCATTCTCTACGCCTTCTCGGAGGCTTATGAGCCTCCGGCGTCAAAGCTCCCCGAGGCTCCCGTCACCATCGGATGATTACGAAAGGAAACGAACAGATATGAAAAACGTATTGATCATAGGGCTTGGCCGCTTCGGTCAGCAATTCGCACGTCAGCTTTTTGAACAGGGCAACGATGTCATGGCCGTCGATGAAAACGAGGAGACCATCAACCGCGCGATGCCTTACCTGACCAATGCGCAGATCGGCGACGCGACCAACGAGCAGTTTATTGCCTCTCTGGGTGTCGCGAGCTTCGACCTATGTGTCGTGGCGATCGGCGACGATTTCGAAAGCTCCCTCCAGACGACAGCGCTCTTAAAGGATCATGGTGCGCCGTTCGTCCTTGCGCGCGCAAAGACCGACGTCCACGAAAAGTTCCTGCTGCGCATCGGCGCCGACCGTGTCGTCTGTACCGAGCGCGACATGGCGACACGGCTCGCGAAAAAGTACGGCTCTGACAATGTCTTCGACTTCATCCAGCTCACCGACGACTACTCCATCTACGAGATCAACGTCCCACCGACATGGGTCGGCAAGACCATCCTGCAGAAGAATGTCCGCATCAAATACAACATCAACATTCTCGCTACCAAACAGCACGGCGAACTGTACCCGCTTCCCTCCGCCTCCCATGTCTTTCAGCCCGACGAAACGCTCCTGATTATGGGACACAACGAGGATGTCAAACGGCTGATAAATGAATAAATAGTAAAGAAGAACGGGGTGCACGCTATCAGTTGCAGCATGCACCCCGTTCTTTACTCTTCACGAGGAACCCAGAAGGGTTCCTCTGCACTCGTTTAGATCTCCACAACGCCGTCGTAGACCTTGATGGTCTCGCCGGTCATCAGTACGGTATCGTCGGTATAGCGGACGATGAGGTCACCGCCGAGGAGGATGACACGGATGTCGACCCCCTTGGTGCAGTAGCCGTTCTCGACTGCCGCGACCACCGCCGCACACGCACCGGTGCCGCACGCCAGTGTCTCGCCGTTGCCGCGCTCCCAGACGCGCATCTTTAACGTGCGCTCGTCGATCACCTGTACAAACTCCGTATTCACGCGCTCGGGGAACAGCGGGTCGTACTCGAACTTCGGTCCGATTCCGGGTACGTCTATGTCGTCCGTTTCATCCACGAACACCACGCAGTGCGGGTTGCCCATCGACACGCAGGTAATCGCGTACTCGCCGTCCGCAACGGAAACCTTGCGGTTGATCACACGCTCGCCGTCGAGCTTCACCGGCACCTCCGCGGCGTCGAGTACGGCCTTGCCCATGTCCGCCGTCACACGGCATACCCGGTCGTCGTGCGTCACGAATGAGAGTGTCTTTACACCCGACAGCGTCTCAATCGTCATCTCCCGCTTGCGGACAATGCCGTTGTCGTAGAGATACTTTGCCACGCAGCGGATCGCGTTGCCGCTCATGCGGCCCTCGGAGCCGTCCTTGTTGTACATGCGCATCTTCGCGTCCGCGACGGACGAGCGGTCCATCACGACAACGCCGTCGCCGCCGATTGCAAAGTGGCGGTCTGACAGCAGCACCGTCAGCGACTCCGGAGACGGGATGTCCTGGTCAAACGCGCTGATGTAGATGTAGTCGTTGCCGCAGGTCTGCATCTTTGTGAACTTGATGCTCGTACGCGTCTGACGCATCGCGTTGAGGTCCACAAGCTCGGTGTTCAGCTCAGAGTAGTGGGACAGCAGCGTCTCGGCAACCGCCTTCGCGGTATCGAGCGCAGTCAGGCACGGGATGCGCAGGCTGATCGCACGACGGCGCAGCTTCACACTCTCTCTTGACGGATTGCGCCCGCGAACCGATGTTGAAACCACGTAGTTGATCTTTCCGCTCTCGAGCAGCCGGATCGCCTCGTGACCGTCAACATGAAAGTCTGCAATCTCGTTGACCTTCAGATGCGCGTGGCGTAAGACCGCCGCCGTACCCGAGGTGGCGTAGAGCGTGAACCCGCACTGCGCGTATTTCTTTGCGATGTCCGCGATTTCCGGCTTGTCCGTCCCGCGCACCGAGATGAACACACCGCCGGTCTTGCGCATCGTGTAGCCTGCCGCAATCAGCCCCTTGAACAGCGCTTCACGCAGATTTTTACCGATGCCCAGCACCTCGCCGGTCGATTTCATCTCCGGCCCGAGCTGCGTATCGACGTCCGTCAGCTTCTCGAACGAGAAGACCGGCACCTTCACCGTCACGTACGGTGACATTTTATACAGCCCCGTGCCGTAGCCCAGGTCGCGCAGATGCTCTCCCAAACTGCACCGCACCGCCAACTCGCACATCGGCACGCCCGTCACCTTCGACAGATACGGCACCGTACGCGACGCACGTGGGTTGACTTCGATGACGTAGAGTTCGCGTCCGACAACAATGTACTGGCAGTTGACCAAGCCGATTGCGTGCAATCCTTTACACAGCTTGCGCGTGATGTCCTCGACCTTCGCACGCAGCTCGTCGTCTAGGTCGGGACCGGGGTAGACCGCAATGCTGTCGCCCGAATGGACACCTGTGCGCTCGATGTGCTGCATGATGCCCGGCATCAGCAGATCCTCGCCGTCGCAGATCGCGTCGACTTCGATCTCCAGACCCGACAGGTACTTATCGATGAGCACCGGGTTGTCCTGCTTCTGACGCAGGATGATCTCCATATACTCGCGGATGTCATCGTCGGAGTAGGCGATGATCATGTTCTGCCCGCCCAGCACGTACGACGGACGCATGAGCACCGGGTAGCCAAGGTCGTTTGCGGCACGCAGTGCTTCATCCGCCGTCATGACCGTATGACCGCGCGGGCGCTTGATGTCAAGACTCGTAAGCAGCTCATCAAAGCGCTCGCGATCCTCCGCCATGTCGATGGTGTCGGCGGAGCTTCCGATGATCGGGATGTTGTTCTCCGCAAGGGTCTTGGTCAGCTTGATCGCCGTCTGTCCGCCGAACGCAACCACCACGCCCATCGGGTTCTCATGACGGATGATATGCATAACATCCTCGGGGCAGAGCGGCTCAAAGTACAGCCGGTCGGCGGTGTCGAAGTCGGTCGAGACAGTTTCGGGATTGTTGTTGATGATGACAACCTCGTAGCCGCGCTCCTTGAGTACCCACACGCAGTAGACCGACGCATAGTCGAACTCGATGCCCTGTCCTATGCGGATCGGGCCGGAACCGAAGACCAGCACCTTTCGCCGCTTATGCGCGGTCGCAAGCTTATATGCCTCGTCCACGCCGCCCTGTTCCGGTGTATCGAAGGTCGAGTAGAAGTACGGCGTCTCCGCGTAGAACTCCCCGGCACAGGTGTCGACCATCTTGAACATCGGCTTCTGCATCGCGCAGGGAAGTTCGCAGCCCGATATCCGCTTCAGCGCCGCATCCGGGTAGCCCAGACGCTTACCCTCGTGGTACAGCTCCTCGGTCAAATTGCCCTTAATCGTGCGCTCGAAATCGAGAAGCGCCATAAACTTATGCAAGAACCAGCGGTCGATCTTTGACCAATTATAGAGCGTCTCGATGCTGACACCGCGCTTCATCGCCTCGTACACCGCAAACAGACGCTCGTCGGTCGCATGGCGAATGATCTGCTCCAGCTCCGTGTCGGTCTTCTTCGCCATACTCGGCATGTTGAGCGTGTCCAGCCCGATCTCAGCGCCGCGGACAGCCTTTAAAAGCGCCATCTCGAAGCTCGGCGCGATGCTCATCACCTCGCCGGTCGCCTTCATTTGCGTACCCAGCTCACGCTTTGCGTAGACGAATTTGTCGAACGGCCACTTCGGCATCTTCAGTGCCACATAGTCGAGCGCCGGTTCAAATGCCGCGTAGGTCTTCTTCGTAACGGCGTTGGGGATCTCGTCGAGCGTGTAACCGATGGCAACCTTCGTCGCAACCTTCGCAATCGGGTAGCCGGTGGCCTTCGACGCCAGCGCCGATGAACGGCTCACACGCGGGTTGACCTCGATGACCGCATACTCGAAGGAATCCGGATAGAGCGCGAACTGCACATTGCAGCCGCCCTCAACACCGAGTGCGTGGACGATGCTCAGCGCTGCCGAGCGCAGCATCTGGTACTCACGGTCAGCGAGTGTCAGTGCCGGCGCCACGACGATCGAGTCGCCCGTATGGATGCCGACCGGGTCGATGTTCTCCATCGAGCAGATCGTGATCGCGTTGCCCTTGGCATCGCGCATCGCCTCGAACTCGATCTCCTTCCAGCCGGAGATGCACTTTTCGACGAGAATCTGATGGATGGGGGAGGCCTCCAGACCGCCGTGGGCGATCTCACGCAGCTCCTCCTCGTTATTGACAATTCCGCCGCCTGTTCCGCCGAGCGTGAACGCCGGACGGATGATCAGCGGGTAGCCGATGGTGTTCGCGAACTTCACGGCACTCTCGACATCTTCAACAACGTCCGACGGGACACACGGCTGACCGATGGACTCCATCGTCTGCTTGAACATCAGGCGATCCTCGGCGCGATCGATGGTCTCGGGATTCGCGCCCAGGAGCCTGACTCCACGCGACGCGAGGAAGCCGGATTTCGCAAGCTGCATCCCGAGCGTCAGACCGTTCTGTCCGCCGAGCGTCGAGAGAATCGAGTCGGGCTTGTCTTTATCAATGATGCGCTCGAGGGTCGGGAGGGTAAGCGGCTCGAGGTAGATGTGGTCGGCCATCGCGCGGTCAGTCATAATGGTAGCGGGATTGCTGTTGACCAGGACAGTTTCGATGCTGTCCTCTTTCAGCGCGCGCAGGGCCTGCGTACCGGCATAGTCGAACTCCGCCGCCTGACCGATGACAATCGGGCCTGAGCCGATGACGAGTACCTTTTTAATGCTTTTATCCAGCGGCATATGTCAGCCCTCCTTCCGCGCGTCCATCATGCGAAGGAAGCGCTCGAACAAAAACGCAGTATCCTGCGGGCCGGCGCTGGCCTCCGGGTGGAACTGTACGGTGAACGCCGGGGTTTTGACGTAAGTAATACCCTCGTTGGTGCGGTCGTTGTTGTTTTCAAACGCGACCGACGCGATCTCCGGATCGATCGTCTCAGAGAGTACCGCGTAACCGTGGTTCTGGCTGGTGATGTAGACGCGGCCGGAGGCGGTATCGCGCACGGGCTGATTCGCACCGCGGTGACCGTACTTGAGCTTTACGGTCTTGAAGCCCGCCGCGAGCGCCAGAAGCTGATGCCCCAGGCAGATGCCAAAGGTCGGGATGCCGGTATTGAGAAGCTCTCTGAGCACGGCGATGATCTCCGGATTCTCGGTCGGGTCGCCCGGGCCGTTGGAAAGCATCACGCTGTCCGGATGCAGTGCGGTAATCTCCCGAATCTCCGTGTTGTAGGGAAGCACCGTAACCTCGCAGCCGCACTTTTTGAGCATCCGCAGGATGTTCTCCTTGATGCCGTAGTCTATCAATGCGACATGGTACTTCGCGCCCTCGAGCTTTTCGACGTAGGCCTCCTTGCAGGACATACGCGAGACGGCGTTTTCGATCTTATATCCCCGCAGCGCGGCGAAATCGACGTCCGCCGGGTCATCGCAGAGGATGCCGTTCATTACGCCGGACTCGCGCAGACGTCGGACGAGCGCGCGGGTGTCGATGCCGCAGAGACCGGGGATGCCGGCCTTTCTGAGGAACGCATCGATGTCGCCCCGGGAGCGGAAGTTCGACGGGTGGCGGCTCCACTCGCGGACGATATACGCCGCGCACTCGATGTGATCGCTCTCGAGGTCCTCGGGAATCACACCGTAGTTGCCGATGAGCGGGAACGCCTGCACAATCATTTGGCCGTGGTAGGAACGGTCGGTGAGCGTTTCGAGGTAGCCGGTTGTGGCAGTGGTGAAAACAACCTCGGCAGTCGCGCAGCCATCCGCGCCGAAGCGCTTGCCTTTGTAAATCGTGCCGTCGGCGAGTACGAGATATGCGGTCTTATCCATGATTTGCCTCATTTCATCAGGATCAGCGGAGTTTCCTCCGTATTATCGGTTCGGTTCGTTCTTGTCGATCACGCCGGAATCTGGACAATGCCTTCAAGTATATAAATACATATAAAAAAAGTCCGTTTTCGGAGAAAAGCGGACGCTTTGTACACTCGCGTGGAACGCTGCGCGTATCCTATTATTTGCGGCGCCCCTGCTTTTCCGCGACGAACTCTTTTCTTTGTGCCATCCGGTATTATAGCAGAATTATTCTTTTCTGTCAAGCACGGTGTGCAGACAGTACGAAATTAATAATATAAACCGTCGTCTCTCTTCTCTCTCATTTCTTGTGTATTTGTGTACATGCAAGCCGTTTCATGGAATAAGGCGCTTTTGTGTAACTTATGCTTGACAAACAGACTAGTTTTGTGAGATAATATAAGTTGTATTTTACATCATCGGAAAGGATCTTGTCCGATGAGTAATAGGATGGGGGTGCCGTCATGAAGGACGTACCTGGAATTTTCGCATCGATGGTCTTCGGCGACGACGTGATGCGCGCGCGTCTGCCGAAGGACATATATAAGAATCTGCGGCGCACAATTGAGAGCGGCCGTCAGCTCGACCCTGGCATCGCGTCGGTGATCGCAGGCGCAATGAAGGACTGGGCCGTCGAGAAAGGCGCGACGCATTTCACCCACTGGTTCCAGCCGATGACCGGCGTCACGGCAGAGAAGCACGACAGCTTCATCTCTCCCGACGGTCATGGCCATGTGATTATGGAGTTCTCCGGCCGTGAGTTGATCCGCGGGGAGTCCGACGCATCAAGCTTCCCCTCCGGCGGTCTGCGCGCGACGTTCGAGGCGCGCGGCTATACCGCCTGGGATCCGACGTCCTACGCCTTCATCAAGGACGAGACCCTCTACATCCCGACGGCGTTCTGTTCTTACGGCGGACAGGCTCTGGACAAAAAAACGCCGCTGCTGCGTTCAATGGAAGCCATCGAGCGTCAGGCGCTGCGTGTACTGAAGCTGTTCGGCAACGAGGATGTCCGCCGTGTCTACGCGACCGTCGGGCCGGAGCAGGAGTATTTTCTCGTCGACCGCGAGGTGTGGAAGCTGCGCCCCGACCTGCGCGACTGCGGGAGAACGCTGTTCGGCGCGAAACCGTCGAAAGGTCAGGAGATGGACGATCACTATTATGGCGCAATCGCGCCGCGTGTAGCGGAGTATATGAAAGAGCTCGACCGCGAGCTGTGGAAGCTCGGAGTGCTGGCGAAGACCAAGCACAATGAGGCCGCACCCGCACAGCATGAGCTGGCACCCATCTACACCTCCGTCAACCTTGCAACCGACCATAACCAGCTCACAATGGAGCTGATGCGCACCATCGCCGAACGGCACGGGATGGTCTGTCTGTTACACGAAAAGCCCTTCGCAGGTATCAACGGCTCCGGAAAACACAACAACTGGTCACTGCAGACAGACACCGGCGTCAACCTGCTCGAGCCGGGCGATACACCCAGCGAGAACGCGCAGTTCTTGTTGTTCCTCGTCGCGGTGATCAAGGCGGTTGATGAGTACCCGGAACTTTTGCGCGTATCGGTCGCCAGTGCCGGGAATGATCACCGTCTGGGTGCGCATGAGGCACCGCCCGCAATCATGTCGATGTTCCTGGGCGATCAGCTCACGGAGATTCTCAATACACTCGAGGCCGGTATGGAATACCACGAGGGCGGCCTGCGTCAGATGGAGATCGGCGTAACGGTGCTGCCGCGCTTCCCGAGGGACACCACCGACCGCAACCGTACCTCGCCGTTCGCCTTCACCGGCAACAAGTTCGAGTTCCGTTCACCGGGGTCATCTTTCTCGATCGCCGAACCAAACATCGTGCTCAACACGATCATCGCCGAGGAGCTGTCGCAGTTTGCCGATGTGCTCGAGCATGCAGACGACTTCCGTGCGACGCTCGACGCCCTCATCCGCCGCACCATCCGTGAGCACCGGCGTGTTCTGTTCGACGGCAACAACTACTCCCGCGACTGGGTTGAGGAAGCCGCGCGCCGCGGACTGCCGAACCTGCTCACGACCCCCGACGCCCTCGCTGCCTACGCCACGCCTAAAAATATCGACGTCTTCGAGCGTCATCACGTCCTTACTGAGGCCGAGATTCGTTCCCGCTGCGAAATCATGCTCGAGAACTATTGCAAGACCCTCCACATCGAAGCGCGGACGTTCGCTGATATGGTCAAGCGTGCGATCCTGCCGGCATCGCTGACGTACCAGAACACCGTCGCGCAGCTCCTTGAGCGAAAAACCGCGCTGAAGCTGCCCGTCGGCCTCGAAACACGTGAGCTACTAAACCTCGGGACGCTCACCGAGAACTTGGTCAACAACCTGGACACGCTGACCGGAGACCTCGCCGCATCGCAGGAAGGCAGTACCGCCGCCGAGCGCGCACGCTTCTACCGCGACCACATCCGCACCGATATGGAGCAGCTCCGCGCGGTCGTTGACGAGCTGGAGGCCCGCATACCCGCCGAAATCTGGCCGTACCCCGACTACGGCGAACTGCTTTACAGCGTGAGGTGAATACGATGACCTTCGACCTGTACCAGCTGCGTGATGAGCGCACGGTGCTCAACAATCCGCACAAGGGCTGGTACTGGCACTACATCGACTGCGGATACAGCCGCCCGCGCTACCGCGATGACCGCGCGCTCATCGGAGACGTGACCGCGTTCCCAGGACTGCGGCAGCTCTACCTGCGCTTCGACTGGTGCGATATAAACCCGCGGAAAGGCGTCTATGACTTCTCCTACCTTGACCGGATCATGGACGAATGGGGGAGCCGTGGGTACTGCTTCTCGATGCGCATGTGTACCTTCCAGTGCGAGACGCCGCGCTGGAACAACAATCAGCGTGCAACGCCCGACTATGTCCGTGAAGCCGGCGCGCGTGGATTCGATCTGCCGAACAACGCCTGGGAACCGGACTACTCCGACGGCATCTTCCTCGGCTTTGCGGAAGAGACACTGCAGGCACTCGGTGAGCACTACAGTCATGACCCGCGCTTGGAGTTTGTCGACGTCGGAACCTTCGGACGCTACGGCGAGGGGCATACGCAGACCGGACACTATGATTTGGAGACGCTCACCCGCCACATCGACATGCACCGTGCGGCGTTTCCGCATACGCTGCTGATGGTCAACGATGACATGCTGCACCATGACATGACGCTGTGCCCGGAGCTGACACGGTACTGCCGGGAGCTGGGACTGGGACTGCGCGACGACTCGATCTGCGTCGCAGGACCCGCCCGCAGCGTCGCCGGATACGACACCCTCCGCGATCCCATGTTGTTCGACGCGTTCCGGCATCAGGCGCCCGTCGATATTGAGTTCGCGCACGCCGAGCTGATTCCCGAGGACGTCTGGCGCAGCGGTTTTCCCGCGCTCGAGGCTCTCCGACGTACCGGCGCGACCTACGCGGGCTTCCACGACTACCCGGGACGCTTCCTGAAAAATAACTCTGACCTCGCCGAATACGCCGCCAACCGTCTGGGCTACTGGCTGCGGCCGGACACGCTTAAGCTTACCCCGCACGGCGGCAGCGTCACGATGACCAACCTCGGCTGGGCGAAGTGCTATCTGCCGCTGTCCCTGAAACTGCGGCTGACCGCTGACGGTGCAGCCCATGACCTCGGCGTCATCGCGGACGGCGCATGGGAGCCCGGTACCACAATGCAGGACTTCGCACTCGACCTCACGAATCTCCACGGCACCTTCAATATTGCTCTGGCACTTAATAACCCGGACGGCGTGAACATCCGCATGGCGGTCAACAAGAAGTACCTTGAGGACGGCTGGCTGCAGGCAGGCATCATACAGCTATAAAATTATCCCCCGCGTACGTTTTCATGTACGCGGGGATTTTTGTCAGTCTGCCCAGACAATGGCGTCGGTGCGTTTGGATGCACCGAGCGATTCCTGTGGGCCGTATCCGAGTGCGGCGGTACCCCAGCCGAGGTGATCGGCGGGTACCTTCAGCTCCGTCAGTACCTCACGAATGCCGGGCGCATCGCACAGATTCATGAGCTGGTTGATCCAGACCGAGCCGATGCCGAGCGCGTGGGCGGCAAGGAAGATGTTCTCCATCGCGCAGGCGCAGTCCTCCCGGCCGAACTTTGACTCACGCGGCGCGGTACAGAGGATCAGCGCGGCGGGCTTGTAGAGATCGTAGTCCGCGCGGCCAAGTTCTTTCCCCATTGCCGCCGCGAGCTTCGCGATTTTCGCGGGATCCGTGACGATTGTGTACTGGTTGAGCTGCCGGTTCATCGCCGACGGCGCCTGAATCGCAGCCTCGGCGATCTGCGCAAGGTTCTCCCGGGAGATCGGGCGATTCTCAAAGCGGCGGACACTCCGGCGGGTCAGGATGTTCTTTAAAGCTTCGTTCATGTAGATTCGTCCTTTCTGTTAATAATTGAGAGTTTTCATTCATAACGCATGGCAAGCATCGTTTCCTCAGGTAAAAGCCATCGTGAGGAATCATCCTCACTTCACGTCCTCGATCGCCCGGCAAATCCTCTCGTATGCCTCGTCACAGTCGTCGGTCTTATGGCTGAAGTTGACGTAGCTGACGTTGTAGAGCGACACGCCGTGTCGATACGCCGCGCGGAAGAAGTCGCTGAGCAGCCCCGGACGCGCGCTGCTGCCTTGGATAAACATCGGGCAGGCGGGGGCGCCTTCGAGTGCCAGCGGGACGCCCGCCGCTTTGAAGCGGCGATTGACCTTGCCCCACAGGTACGCGCCGTGCTCGCGGATGTGTCCTGAGACATCGAAGCTGCGAAAGGTCTCGATGGTCGCTTTGCACGCCGCGAGGGAGAGCGTCTCGCCGCCGTAGGTCGAGGAGATCGAGAAGCCCCTGCGCTCGCAGGTCGCCATGATCTCGCGGGAACCGGCATACACCGACAGCGGCATCCCGTTGGCGATCGCCTTGGCGAAGATACACAGGTCGGGGTTCACTCCGAAATACTCCTGCACGCCGCCGAGTGCCACGCGGAAGCCCGTCACAATCTCGTCGTAGATCAGCAGCGCGCCGTTTTTACGGGTGATCTCGCGCAGGAACGGGTAGAAGGTGCTGCCCAGCTCGAAGTTTCGGTAGTCCGCTGCGACAATCACCGCCGCGACATTTCCGGGGAACTCGTCGAAGTACGCGGAAATACCGTCGGTATCGTTCCACCCGGCGGCGTGGTACAGCGCGGAGATTGCCGCCGGTACGCCGGGGATGGTATGTGCAGCCTCACGCGGCCCGACCTTCGCACCTGACGCCAGAGAGTTGAGCCAGCCGTTGTAGCCGATCTGAATCACATGCTCACGTCCGGTGTACGCACGGGCGATGCGGATGGCGGCGGCGCAGGCTTCACCGCCGGTCTTGAGAAAGCGCGCCTGCTCCGCGCACGGGATCACATCGCACAGCATCTCGCTGACCTCGCACTCCAGCGCCGTCGGATGACCGAAGATGATGCCGTGGTCGAGCTGCTTCCGGATGGCTTCGTCGACGGCCGGGAAGCGGTAGCCGAGCGATACGGGCCCCAGACTGTTGCGGAAGTCGATGAACTCACGGCCCTTCTCATCCCATACCCGGCAGCCGTTGCCGCGTACGATGATCTCCGGTTCCTCCGGCAGCAGATGCGGCGCCTTCGACGTTGTCGACGAGCCGTGCGGCATGGTTTTATTCAGACGTTCATTCCAATTGGACATTTTTCATGCCTCCGATATTGAATAACACTGTGTAGTATACCACCTGTGTACAGTATACCACAATATTTCTCTCTTGACAAGAGCTGACGCGGAAAGGATCTATTTTCAGGCGCAGCAAGGCGGCGTCTGAACCGGCGCCGCCCTTGTGATCTGTATGGAAGTGTCTTATGCCATCGTCGCGAGCATCGCCCGGGTCGCCTCACAGTCCATCTTCTCACCCGCGAGGAACTTTTCGATCTCCTCAGCCGCGTGCATTCCGATGCGCAGCTTGCCGTTTGCCGCAAGTCCGGCGAGGTGGGGGGTCATGATGACGTTGGGCAATGTACGCAGCGGATTGTCGACCGCCGGAGGTTCGGGATTGAAGACGTCGATGCAAGCGTACTTGAGGTTGCCGGCCTTCATATGCGCGTAGAGGTCGGCTTCGTTGATAATCGAGCCGCGCGCGGTGTTGATGAGAATCGCGTCCTTCTTCATCATCGCGAGCGTGTCCCTGTTGAACATGTTGTTCGTCTCGGGGATGGACGGTGCGTGGATGGAGATGATATCGGATTTCCTGAGCACGGTCTCGAGGTCGGCGAGGGTGGTGTGCAGCACCGCGGCCTTCTCCTTGGAGCAGTAGGGGTCATACAGCAGCGTCTCGACGTCGAAGTTCTGCATCAGGCGCAGATAGTGACCGCCCGCCCATCCGGCGCCGATGACGCCGACAGTCAAGTCGTACAGCTCACGGATATTCTCCTTGCCCTCTCCCCATCCGCCGTTATGAAGCGATGCGTTGAGGTTGTAGTAGTTCTTGGCCGCGGAGATCGTGAAGCCCAGCGCGGTCTCAGCGACGCCTATGCCCAGTGGCTTGGGCGAACCGGTGACGCGGATACCGCGCTCCCAGACGGCATCGCAGACGATCGGCTTGATGGAACCGGCTGCGTGGACAATCAGGCGGAGGTTCGGCGCGGCATCGAGGATGTCGGCGTGCAGCGTGGTATTGCCCCAGGACGTGATGGCGATGTCGGCGCCCTCGATTGTCTTTTTGACGTTTTCATCGCTCGCGGTACCGGGATTGCGGACAACTTCTCCGATTTTCTCAAGTCTCTTAAGTGCCTTCTCCGAGAAAATGGACGGGACACTGTCGTGCGGCTGCAGCATGGCAATTCTCATAAGCATACTCTCCTTTGTCAGAATCCTTGTGTTTGATTATACCACATCCGCGTACCGATTGCAAGAGCTGTGTTTGACGGATACACACGCGCTTTTATCCATTCGTATTTATTTTCTTGACTTTTCCCCGCTGAAACGGTATACTGTTCTATGAGAAATGCCGTGGGAGGAATTTACAATGATGAGCTTAAACGGAGTCTGGCGTCTGTGGGCGTTTCCGGCGAATGCGGAGAAGAGATCGATTGATGAGATCACCCAAGCGCCCGCAATGCCGGCAGCAGTTCCGGGGAACGTCGAGTTCGCGCTGCAGGACGCGGGACTGCTGCCCGATGACCTCTTTATGGGCGACAACATCCTCAAGTGCCAGGAGTTTGAGACCTACGACTACCTCTATGAGCGCCGCTTCACGCTGACCGCCGACGCGCTTGCCAAACCACAGCGGCTGGTCTTTGAGGGCGTCGACTGTATCGCCGACTACTACCTCAACGGTATCCTGCTCGGGCATACCGAGAACGCGCTGATCGCCCACACCTTCCCTTGCGGAGAGCTGCTGCGGGAAGACAACATCCTGCAGGTCTATCTGCGTTCCCCGCTTGTCTGGGCTGCCGATCAGGAATACTATCCATTCCCACTGCGAGAGACCTATTACCATAATCAGGAACAGCTCCGGCTGCGCAAACCGGCATCGTGCTTCGGCTGGGACATCATGCCCCGCACCGTCTCGGCAGGCTTATGGCGCGGCGTGCGCATCGAGGAAATCCCCGCGACAGAGCTGACCGATGTCTACATCGCGCCCATCCGCGTCAGTGAAGCGGAAGCGACGCTGCAGGTCAACTTCACCTCCCGCACCGCGCCGCAGAATATCCGCAGGCTCTCACTGAAGATAGAGGGACGCTGCGGCAAGCAGGTGTTCTCACAGGAGAGCAAGGTCTACTTCACTGCGGGCTTTGTCGGCGTGAAAATACCGCAGCCCAAGCTGTGGATGCCGCGCGGCTACGGCGAGCAGAACCTCTACGACGTGACCGTGACGCTGCTGGTCGACGGTGTCCCGGCGGCATCCGTTGAGAAGCGCGTCGGCATCCGCACCGTCCGGCTTGAGCGCGTCCCGCGTGAAAAAGGTTTCCGTGAGTTTAAGTTCTATGTCAATGATACGCCGATCTTCTGCAAAGGCTCCAACTGGGTTCCGATGGACGCGTTCCACTCACGCGACCCGCTGCGGTATAAACGTGCGGTCGGGATGCTTGCAGATCTCGGCTGCAACATCGTGCGCTGCTGGGGCGGCAATGTCTACGAGGATCACGCGTTCTTCGACCTATGCGATGAATACGGTATTATGGTATGGCAGGACTTCGCAATGGCGTGCGGGCCGTACCCGGAAGACGACGCGTTTTTGAAAGTCATGGAAACGGAGGCCACGGCGGTCATCCGCAAGCTCCGGGGCCATGCGTCACTGCTTCTGTGGTGCGGCGACAACGAGTGCGACTACTACGATCCTGACCCGAAGAGCAACAAACTCACGCGCGGACTGCTGCCGGAGATCGTACGGCGTGAGGATCCGCACCGTCCGTACCTGGCAAGCTCGCCCGACCTCGGCGAACGCGCGGACGGTGACACAAGCTACAACGGCGTCTCGGCAGAGCAGCACATCTGGGGTGCGCGCGACCACTACAAGGCGCGCTTCTACTCCGCACACAACGCCCGCTTCGTCAGCGAGACCGGTTATCATGGCTGCAACTCTCCGGAGAGCATCGCGAAGTTCATCACGCCCGGCGCAATATGGCCGTGGGAGAATAACCATGAATGGCACATCCACGCCGCCGACGCCGGACGCCACTGGTACGACAGCCGTATCCCGATGATGGCGAAGCAGACGCGGCAGATACTCGGCTATATCCCCGACAACCTCCCGGACTTCTCGTTCATCTCTCAGTTCGCGCAGGCCGAAGCGAAGAAGTTCTTCATCGAGACGATGCGTCTGCGCAAGTGGGAGGGCACCGGCGTCATCTGGTGGAATCTCACCGACGGCTGGCCGCAGTTCTCCGATGCAATCGTCGACTACTACTTCGAGAAGAAACTGGCGTATCGCTGGATCAAACGCGCGCAGCAGGGATGCGTGCTGTGCATGGGCGAGATCGAAAACTGGCGCGCACCGCTGACCGTCTGCAACGATACCCTCGCGGATATCGCCGGAACCTACCGCGTATACGACGCCGAAACCGACGAAACACTCGCGGAGGGTACGTTCACCGCCGCCGCCAATGAGAATACAAAGCTTCCGGGTGTGGAACTGTTTTACTCCGAGAAGCGGCTGCTGATTCTCGCGCTGCGGTATGACGGGAAGACCGTATACAACCACTACATCACCGGCGAGGTACCGTATACGCTCGAACAGACACGCAGATGGGCAGAACTGCTCGAAAAGCTTCCGGAATGAAAAGATTATCGGTACTTTTTCTGACGCTGTGCATCCTGCTGACCGGTTGTGCCGGCAGCTATTGCGAGACGCGTGCGGCGTTTGCGATGGACACTGACATCCTGGTCACCGCCTACGGTTCCCGTTTCACCGTAGGCGGTGCGATCGACCGCGCACTTGCGGTGCTCAACGAAGCCGACACGCGGCTCTCGGCGGTCGATACGGGCAGCGAACTGTATCGGCTCAACGAGACCGGTGCGGCCGAACTCTCCGACGCGACCGCCGCACTGCTCGCACGTGCGCTCACACTCGCGGATGTGACCGGCGGCACGTTTGACCCGACCGTCTATCCGTGCGTGCAGGCGTGGGGATTCACATCAACCGACAAGCGCGTACCCGACGCGGATGAACTGCTGACCCTGCGCGCATACGGCAGCTACTCCGATGTGACGCTCGACGGAAATACCGCCGTGCTGAGGACCGGGATGGCGCTCGACTTCGGCGGCATCGCGAAAGGGTACACGGCAGACGTCATGGCGAATGCGCTGCGGGACGCCGGTGTGACGTCGGCGGTGATATCGCTCGGCGGAAATGTCCGGGCGGTGGGCAGCAAGCCCGACGGCAGCCCGTGGCGCATCGGACCGCGCAACCCGTACAGCCTCGACGCATCCTTTGCCGTCGTGCAGGTCATGGACTGCTCGGTGGTCACGTCCGGCAGCTATCAACGTTACTTCGAGCGCGACGGTGTGACCTACCACCACATCCTTGACCCTTCGACCGGCGCACCTGCACGGACGGGTCTTGTCAGCGTCACGGTCATCGGCTCCGACGGTGCGCTCGCCGACGCCTACGCGACGGCATTGTTCGTGATGGGTCTTGATGACGCCCTCAAATTTCAAAAAACGCAGGGTGATTTTGAAGCCGTCTTTGTCACGGAGAACCGGGAGATCGTCGCGACCTCCGGGCTTGCCGGGGTGCTCTCGGACATCTCGTCGGACTACACGCTGAGGTACGCCGGATGAAACGTTCGACGGTAATTTATATCATTGTGTTCGCTTTTATGCTCATCGGATGCGGAATCCTGGTTCTGGCGTCTGACCATAACGGCTCCGGCGCAACCGCGACGGTCTACCTCGACGGTGAGATCGTCGCAGTCGTTGATCTGAACACCGTCACGGAGACCTGGACACTCGCGGTCGGCGGCAATACGGTGGAGTTTTCGCCGGGTCATGTACGAATGCTCGACGCATGCTGTCCCGACGGGCTGTGCGTACGGCAGGGTTACGCAAGTGCGGGGAAGCCCGTCATATGTCTCCCAAACCGTGTGATGCTGGTCATATCGGGTTCCGCAGACACCGGGGTCGACGCGATAGCGGGGTAATCAGTATGAAACGTATTCATCCCAACCGTCTGACGCAGATGGCACTGCTCGCGGCGATCGCGCTCGGGGTGTGGTATCTTGAATCGCTGCTGCCTCCGTTCACTGCGGTTCCGGGTGTCAAGCCGGGACTTGCCAACTGCCTGACGCTCTACGCGCTGTACACACTCGGACGGAAAGAGGCGGCAGGTGTGCTGACGGTACGGGTGCTTCTGGCAGCGGTTCTGGCCGGCGGGATGGGGAGCTTTCTCTACAGTGCGGCGGGCGGACTGTTATGCCTGCTTGTGATGCTGTGCGTGAAGCTGCCGCCGCAGCAGATGTGGGTGACGAGTGTCTTTGGGGCAATCGCCCACAACGCCGGTCAGCTCACCGTTGCGGCACTGCTGATGCGCACAGCCGTCGTATTCGTCTATCTGCCGCACCTGCTCATCGCCGCAATCCTCGCCGGAACGCTCACCGGTCTTACCGCGCAGTTTGCCTATTTCAGGCTCCATAAACATACGAAAGAGGGATAACACGATGCTTCTGATTAAAAATGGGTATGTCAAACCGATGTGCGCACCGGACATCCCGAACGGCTGCGTTCTCATCGACGGCGGGAAGATTGCCGGAGTGGGAGAGAACTTGCCCGTGCCGGACGGCTGCGAGGTCATCGACGCCGGCGGACGGCTCGTGACGCCCGGATTTGTCGAGGCGCACTGCCACATCGGATTGGAGGAGGAGGGCATCGGTTTCGAAGGCTCGGACGTCAACGAGCGCACCGACCCGTGCACGCCCCAAATGCGCGCAATCGACGCGGTTAACCCGGCATGCGAGGCATTCTCTCTGGCACTCCAAGCCGGCGTCACGACCGCCTGCACAGGCCCCGGCAGCGCCAACGTCGTCGGTGGGACATTCGCTGCGCTCAAGCTGCAGGGACAGCGCGTCGACGATATGATTCTCAGAAATCCCCTCGCTATGAAGATTGCATTCGGTGAGAACCCCAAGCGTTTCTACGGCAATCAGCAGAAGTCTCCGATCACGCGTATGGCAACCGCTGCAATCCTGCGTGACCTGCTGTCCCGCGCGCAGCGCTACCTCGCGGACATCGACGCGGCAGCAGCGGATCCGGGCGTCAAGGCACCGGCATACGACTGTAAGCTTGAGGCGATGCTGCCGGTGCTGCGGCATCAAATCCCGCTCAAGGCCCACGCCCACCGCGCCGACGACATATTCACCGCTCTGCGTATCGCCCGCGAGTTTGGATTGGACATCACGCTCGACCACTGCACCGAGGGGCATCTGATCGCCGATATCCTTGCTCAGGAGCATGTGCCGGTCTTCATCGGGCCGTCATTCGGATCGAAGTCGAAGTACGAGCTGCGCGAAAAGTCATTCAAAACACCTTCCGTACTTGCGAAAGCCGGAATCAAGTTCGGTATCATCACCGACGCGCCGGTCATTCCGCTGCAGTATCTGCCGTTGTGTGCGGGACTTGCCGCGCGCTCAGGGCTTGCCGAGGACGACGCGTGGAAAGCCGTCACGCTGTGGCCGTCGGAGCTGCTGGGCCTTTCCGACCGCGTCGGCGCACTGCGTGAGGGTCTGGATGCTGACGTCGTCATCCATGAGAAAAACCCTCTCTCCGAGATCGGAGCGAAGGTTTATCGAGTTATCCTGAGCGGTCGGGTTGTCGTTTAAAAACGCGGGGGGTTCAACGGGATGCAGCCCTGCAGTGCCGATTCATGCTTGATGATGCCGGGGATCGACATATTCAGCCCCCAGCTGTCTTGATCCCGCATCAGATTGGCGCTGATTTCCCCTTTGTCAATCTTCTTCGTCGGGATGATCGGAGATTTCCGCGCTGCCGCTGCGAAACAGCCGCCGGTAGATATCCCGAAAATCCCTTAAAATCTCCGGATGCGCGAAATCCTTGTGGCACAGCATGTTGATTTCCCGGGACATGTTCGCATCCGAGAACGCGATTGCCGCGAGTCTGCCCCGCTGTACATCCTCCACGCACGCGCTCCTCGCCACAATCGAGATGCCCATGTTCAGGCTCACAAGCTCTCGGATGACGCTTACGTCGTCGATCTCAATCGTGACATTCAGATTCTTGATCGTCTTGGAATACTTCGACAGGTAGTTTGCAAACAGCGTACGCGTGCCGGATTTCTTTGAGCGCAGGATGAACTTCTCATTGCAAATGTCGTCGAACGTCACACCGCTGCGGTTGGCCAGCGGGTGCAGCGGCGACACGATTACACACAGAGAGTCGGTATCCAGCAGCATCGGCACGTAATCCGGCGCCGTCACTTCGCCCTCGACCACCGCGATATCCAGCTTGTAGAGCTTCAGGCGGTCGTAAATGTTCTTGATCGTATCGGTGACGACAGTGACCTGGGTGCCGGGGTGGTCGTTGCAGTAGAGGGCAATGACCTGCGGCATGGAAACTTCGCTGACGGTCTGGGTAATGCCGATGGTCAGGTGGCGGATATTGGCGGTATATGCCTCGATCTCCGCTATGGCGTTGTCGTAGAGGGCGTTGATGCTCCGGGCGTACTTGAGCAGAATCTCGCCCTCGGGGGTCAGCTTCAGCTTATTCTTCACGCGTACGAACAGACGCGTGTTGAACTCCTCCTCCAGCAGCCGGATGTGATGGCTGATCGCCGGCTGCGTCAGGTTCAGCTCCCGCGCGGTCTCGGTATAGTTCTTTGTATTTGCAAGCGACAGCAGCGTACGCAGCTTGTTGTCAATCATGAAAACCCCTCCGTTCAAGTTTTAGGAAAGCTCGACGCTGTTGTCCTCTTGTTCCTCAGACTTCGCGTTCTCGTCCACCGTGCCAAGTGAATCATTGCTCGGCTCTGAGAATTGCTCCAGCAGCGCGCCTGTATCCTCTGCCGCACCGTTCTCCGGCATCTGTCCGATCGTGCCCGCCAGGTGCAATGCCGCCTTCGCGCACGCCGGTCCCACCATTTCGTACATCAGTCCGGACGACAGGATGATCGTCGACAACAGAACCCCCAGTTCTGCGGGCAGGATGCGCTGTGCGAGACCCGCCAGACCGATCGACACGCCCGCCTGCGGAATCAACGCCAGACCGATGTAGCGCCGCGTCTCCTTCGTCGCGCCCGATATCGCCGAACCGATGAATGCCCCCGTGTATTTTGCAATCAACCGAACGGCAAAGTAAGCCACGCCTGCCAGCCCCGCCGTTGCGAGCGTCGGGATGTTCAGTTTCGTGCCGGACAGGACAAAGAACATCAGCAGGATCGGCGGCGAGAACCGCGCCACCAGCTTAAAAAGTCTCCTGTCGCCTCCGCGGTTGACGTACACCATGCCCATTGCCATGCACGCCAGCAGCGGCGACACGCGCAACAATGCGCCGATTCCGGCGATGATCAGCACGATTGCCACCGCCAGTACCAGCATATGGTCGATCGTCCGTGTCGGCGTAATCAGCCGCTTCAGCAGCAGTCCCGCAAGCGTTCCCAATATGATCAGAATGGTATTGTACACCAGCGGCATCACGATATCCAGCGTCTTCATGCTCCCGCCGCCGCTCATCGCCTGTACGACCGCTGCCGCAACCGAAAACGCTATGATCGCAAGCGCGTTGTCTACCGCGATCACCTGCAGCAGCGTATTGACGAAGCGTCCCTTCGCCTTGTACTGTCGGATTGTCATGATCGTTGAGGTCGGCGCAGTCGCAGCAGCAATCACACCTAACAGCAGTGCAAACGGCCACTCATAATGGAACAGGAACATCATCACAATCGTCACGACCGCCGCCGCGAGCAGTGCCTCGCACAGCGTGATCATCACCACACGCCGGCCGTTCTCACGCAGCTTCGAGATTTTCAAATACTTCCCTACGCCGAACGCGATCAGCGCCGGCGCAACGTCCGTCAGAAACCCCATCCGCTGGGTCACCTGCGGTGACAATACCCCCAGCACGTACGGCCCAAGCACCACACCCGCCAGTATGTAGCCCGTTACATTTGGCAGCCTGCATTTCTTCGTGATGCGTGTCAGTAAAAACCCTGCGAACAGCATGGCTGCGATACACAGAATTGCGCGCGCCTCGGGATTCTCAATCCGCGCGATGTCTAAAACGCCCAAATAGTTTCCCTCTCTTTACGGTTTCTTCTCTTTATAATACAGTATACGCGAAAAGTGTATAAATGTCCAATTCTTTATTCTTACGCTCATATTAAATTAATTTATGGAGGTTTTTCTATGCTGTTTTGCGGACTCTACGAGCTCGACATCACCCCGGCGCTCGGAATGGAAATGCCCGGTCATTTCGTCCTGCGCCGCGCGAAAGGCATTCTCGAGCGTCTGTATGCCTACGCCGCGTACTTTGAGAATGACGCCGGTCAGAAAGTCGTCCTCGTCACCTGCGACGTCATCGGCATACCCGATGAGCTTGCATTAAAGACGCGCGCGGAGATCGCCCGTGACCTGGATATGCCCGCGTCGGCTGTCCTGCTGTGCGCAACGCATACGCACTACGGCGGCCCGGTCGAGACCTGGGACGACTTCGTACATAAGGATCCCGTCTATGTCGATTTCCTCGGATCCCGGATACACGACGCAGCCGTGTACGCCGCGCAGAACAAGCGCCCGGTACGCATCGGTTATGGCAGTGGCATCGAGCGCACCCTGGCGCACTACCGTGACTTCGTCCTTCCCGACGGTTCCTATAGGACCAACGCCCACGTCCCCGGGATGCGTGCATTCGGTGAGATCGACCCCGAGGTCGGCGTGCTGCGCATCGACAATGCCGACGGCTCGCCCTACGGCCTGATTGCCAACTACGCCTGCCACTGCGACAGTGTAGGCGGCGTGTCGCTCTACTCCAGCGATTATCCCGGCGCGATGCGCGACATGCTTAGAAAGACCTACGGTGCGGAGTTCATGCCGCTGTTCGTCAACGGGTTCTGCGGCAACATCAACCACATTGATTTCGAGCACGGCACTTCCGCCGAGCCCGGTTACTACCGCAGGATGGGCCGCATCCTCGCCGGTGCCGTCAGCGAGGTCTACGAGAAAATATTCCTCTCCGATGATGACGCCATCGGCGGCGCAGACGACCGCTTCACACTCCCGTCCCGGCTTCCTGACGCCGAAACGCTTGCCTGGGCCGACACCGTACGCCCCGAGGACGGCGTGATCGACAACTTCTACGCCTCCGAAGCCAGACGGATGGACGCGGAAGGTTCCCAGCCGATTCCCGTCACCGTGCAGGTGCTGAAAATCGGGGCTTTGATGATCTACGGAATGCCCGGTGAGATTTACGTCGAGTTCGCAAAAATCCTTAAGGACCGCTCACCCTCCGCGTACACAATGACGGCAAACCTCGCCAACGGCAACATCGGCTATGTCGGCATCCGTGAACTGTTCCGCAAGGGCATCTACTCCACACGTATCTGCTGCTCCGCCCAGACCGAGCCGGACGCCGGGTACGAGATGTCCGAGCGTCTGCTGAAGCTCGCTGCAGCGTTATGAAAATGACTGAGACATTGATTCTGGGTGCGTCCGCACTCGCGGCAGGTTATGCGGACGGCTCCTGTGTTGTCGCGGACGGCGGCATCCTCATCGGCGGCGAGTTCGCCAATGCCCTGCACGGTTTCGGTACCCCTCCGTCTCAGCCGCGTTCGGAGAAAGCCCGCGCGTTTTATCGCACGCTCGAGACACGCGGACTGCTCACATCCGGCCTTCCCGTCCATCTGCCGGGTGTGCAGCCGGTACTCGCGAAGATCTATAAGGAATCCGGCGCGCGGATGCTGCTGTCGGCACGTCTGACAGAGCTGTCGCGGGTGAAGGAGCACTTCCGCGCCGTCTTCTTCACCACCGCCGGATTTCTTACGCTGAACGCCGCACGTGTTCTCGACACGACCTCCGGCGTCGGGATGCGCGCACTCGGGTATGATGTCGGCGCGTGTACCCGGACGCTTGCGTGCCTGCTGCTCAGCGCTGATCCTGCCGCACCGCTGCCGGTCATAAAAGGCGCGGAGGTAAACTCAGGCCTGTATCCGGGACTCTGCGCGGCGCATTTCCCGTTCACCGGCTCTCTCACCGATGCGCAGGAAGCTGTCGACGCGGCGGTCGCAAACCTCTCTCCATGGCGCCGCGCCGCCGTCGCACATCTTCCGGACGTCACACCCGCGCGCGCCGGGTTCGACGCTGGCGGCTTCTTATGGCGGCCTTCCGCGTATTATAACGACCCCATCTCCGCCTTCGACGCGGGTACGGCACTTCGGGAAGGAGGGATGTTTTGATGCTCTACAGCACAATGATTGACGATTCTCTTACACAAACATATGACAACAGTCCGTTTGATGAATCCTATGACGTGATTGTTGCGGGGCTCGGGACTGCCGGAGCAATTGCGGCAATCCTCTGTGCACAGAAAGGCCTGCGGACGCTCGGGATTGAATCTCTTGCGTGCATGGGCGGCACCGGTACGGCGGGCGGCATCACCGGCTACTACCACGGCAACCCCGGCGGATTCTACCAAACCCTTGATCTGCCGCGTCCGGACGGTGTCCGGGACGCCGAAGAATACGCCAAGCGCCGGACACTGCGTGAGGAGGCAGTCCACGCGGGAGTACATCTGCGCTTCGAGGCATCCGTGACCGGTGCATTTCTGGACGCGGGCTCCGTGCACGGCGTTGAGTGGTACGATGACAGCGGTCGTCACACCGCCGATGCGCGCATTGTCATCGACGCCACCGCCGACGCGTATCTCGCACGCATGGCAGGCTGTACGCTCACCTACGGGCGCGAGGCAGACGGACGCTATCAGCCATACTCCTACGTCTTCCTCACTGCGAACGCCGGACGCATCTCACACTGGAACATCGACAGCGGTGTGATCGACCCCTACGACGCTTGGGCATATTCCCGCGATATTACATCAACCACCTGCGATGAGAAGCATCTGTGGGAACAATATGACGCACAAAACCTGCTTCTCGGCTTTGTACCGATCATCGGTATCCGCGAGGGTGCTACAGTAGTCGGTGAGGAGCGCTTGACGCTTGAAGACGTAACGCTCCCCCGGGAGCTGCCCGTGCCGGCGTTCTACGGCTACTCCAACGTCGACCACCACGGGAAGGATACGGCGTACGAGGACGCCCCTGCGCGCGACTGGCTCGGGATCGCCGGACTGTGGGGTGTCGGCATCCGGTTCGGCGTTCCGTGCGGCGCGGCGGTACCGAAGGGCATCGCCGGCCTGCTCATCTGCGGACGCGCGATGAGTGTCGAACATTCCTTTGCGCCGGCGCTGCGGATGAAGGACGAGATGCAGAAATCCGGCGAACTGGCGGCCGTTCTCACGCGGATGTGCGTCACACGCGGAGTGTCGCCGGCAGCGCTCATTCGTGACCCCGACGCCGTCGCGGAAGTCAGACGGGAGCTGACACAGACCGGCTGCCTGCGCGAGACCGACGCGCCCGGGCTGTACGACGAAAAGCGCAAGTGCCCGCTGGCCTGGCTGACCGACCCGGACGCCATCCGTGCAGGGCTGTCCTCCGACGCGCCCGGGCTTGCCATCTGGTCGGCGAGACGTGAACGGCTCACCGATCTCCTGAGAGAATGGGTCAGCACGCCGGAAATGCTGCTGTCATGCAACGCGGCGCTTGCGCTCTCACTGCTCGGCGACGATACCGGGCTGCCCGTCCTGCTCAGACTCGCGGAGGACCGTTCGGGCTATATCCCTTCGATGAGCCGCAAGTACAACCCGCCGCATGCCGTCTCTGCCATCCACGCGCTCGGACGTCTCGGCGCAGTCGATGCCGTCCCGCTGCTCACGCGCATCGTCCGGGATCCGTTTTGGACGGTCGATATCCCCTTTACACCCAATGCGCTGCTGGACAGCCCCGAAACGCGCGCGTTCCTCTGGTTCACCGCCGCCCATGCCGCGCTGCAGCATATCGCCCGTAAACATCCCGTGCTGCGTGAGGATATCACGCGGACACTGCGCGACGTTCTCAACGCCGACACCTTTCGGCTGACGGTCGGGCTGAAGGCATCCGGTCTGCTTGTCGACGCTGCGCCCATCGCCCGTGAGGTCTTTCGGCGCTTCTCCCGTGAATCTGTATAAAGGTCGTTACACCCATGATTGTCGATTTTCACACCCATGCATTTCCCGACACGCTCGCTCCGCGCGCCATCGCGGGACTGTATGAAAGTGCCGCGTATGCCTACACACCCGTCCACGACGGTACCGTCACGGGCACACTGCGCAACATGGATGCTTGGGGCATCTCCATGTCTGTCCTTCAGCCCGTTATCACGAAGGCGTCGCAGCTTGTCCGCATCAACGAGTGGGCAGCGTCGGTCCGCTCAGACCGCATCGAGGCGTTCGGCGGTATTTATCCGCATACCGACGACTATAAAAGCGCCATTGATTTCGCCGCGTCTTTGGGTCTTAAGGGGCTGAAGTTCCACGCCGAGTATCAGAACTTCCTGCTTGACGATCCCCACATGCTGCGCATCTACGACTGTGCATTAAGCCGTGGGTTTATGATTCTGCACCATGCAGGTTACGATCCGGCTTTTCCGCCGCCGTTTCATACAAATCCCGAACGCTTTGCCCATCTGATGCGGGAGTTCCCGGGCGCGCCGATCGTCGCCGCGCACCTCGGCGGTCACGCGCAGTGGGACGATGTTGAGCGATATCTCGCAGGCTCCGGCATCTACCTCGACACGTCGATGGGGTTCTCATACTTCCCGCATGACCAGTTCCTGCGCATCGTGAAAGCCGTCGGTGCGGAACATGTGCTGTTCGGCTCGGACGCGCCGTGGAGCTGTGCGCATGACGAAATACAGGCGCTCCGTGCACTCCCGCTCACCGACACAGAGAAGAACGCCATCCTTTCAGACAACGCGCGGCGGCTGCTGGGACGATAGAAAACTCCCCGGAGTGTTGCCTCCGGGAAGTTTTCATCACCTATCCGTTTCCTCAACAACTATCCGTCTCCTCAACGGGTTCGAGCTCGAAAAGTACAGTTTTCTGCGCCGTACAGGGATTGAAGCGCAGGCTGATCGTATAGCTGACCACGCATGCGACGGCGTAGAGCGGCAGATTGCCCGCGCCGAACATCTCCACACCCATTGCGATCGCCGTCATCGGACAGTTGACCGCGCCGCAGAAGACCGCGACTGTCCCGACAGCGGCACCCAGGGCAGGGGAGAGTCCGATCAGCGCTCCGGCGAAGCAGCCGAACGTCGCGCCGATGAGCGGTGTCGGCACGGTCTCGCCGCCCCGAAAACCTGCGCCCAATGTCAGTGCCGTCATCCACATTTTGCATACAAACGCCCACGGCAACGCCTCACCGCTTATCGCCCGCGCAAGCACATCTCTACCGATACCGTTGTAGTCACGCGTTCCGAGCAGCAATGTCAGCAGAATCACCAGTATGCCGCCCGTCGCGATGCGTAAATACGGGTTCGGGATGTACTTTTTATAAAGCTTTTCTGCCTTTTTAAGCGTCACGCATATCAGTATGCTGACACCCGCGCAGAAGATACCCAGCGCAAGCGCCTGCAGCGCCGTTGTCACGCTGAACGCGGACGCCGGAACGCTGAACGCCATCGGCGTAACCCCGAGATGCGTCGCCAGCAGGTATGCCGTATAGGATGCCGCCGCACACGGCAGCAGCGCCGCATACTGCATCTTGCCGACGTTGATGACCTCGACGCAAAAGAGTGCCGCCGTCAGCGGAGTCCCGAACATTGCCGAATAAACCGCCGCCATCCCGCACATCGTAATCACGCGCAGGTCGTTCTTACGCAGCCGCAGCAGCCTGCCGCACGCCCCGGCGAAGCTGCCGCCGAGCTGCAGTGCCGCGCCCTCACGCGCAGCCGATCCGCCGCCGAGGTGTATCAGCGCCGTCGACACGAAGAGCAGCGGCGCCATCCACAGCGTTACCTTCTCTCCCGTTCGCACCGTCCGGTAAATCGTATTCGTACCGCCGTCGTTCTCCGTCTTCGTCACGCGGTACAACCACACGATCACAAGTCCCAGCACCGGCAGCGTGTACAGCATCCACGGGAAGTTGATGCGCAGTCTGGTGACATAATCCACCGTATAGTAAAAGCCCGTCCCGACCGCGCCGCACAGAAGTCCCGCAGCAACCGACAGCCCGATCCATTTTGCAAACGCGGCTGCATGCTTTATCAGCGGAGTAAAACGTCGCATCTCGATTGTATCTCCCATATCGTGATAAGTACGCGTCACCACTCCGCGACGGAGCCGTCCTCATGCCGCCAGACAGGATTCTTCCAGGCGTGGGGATGCTCGTCTTCGGCTAGGACGCGTTCGCGGTTGACTTCGATGCCGAGGCCGGGACGTTTTGGGAGTGTGACGAAACCGTCCTTATAGGTAAGGTCTTCGCGGTTGCGCATATAGTCGAGTACTGCGTCGGCGTCGGAGAGCGCGCGGGAGTCGGCGTTGTAGTGGATCCCGATGCTCTGCTCCTGGATGAAAGCGTTGTGGCAGGTGGCGTCGATCTGGAGACAGGCCATCAGGGCGACGGGACCGAGGGGACAGTGGGGTGCGAGGGCGACATCATAGGCCTCGGCCATGGCTGCGATCTTCTTGACCTCGGTGATGCCGCCGGCATGGGAGAGGTCGGGTTGGAGGATATCGACGGCGCCCTGTTCGAGCAGCCGCTTAAAGTCCCAACGGGTGAACAGGCGCTCGCCGGTCGCGATGGGGATGGAGCAGGCGTGTGCGATTTCGGGGAAGTCTTCGAAGTTGTCGCAGAGGACGGGCTCCTCGATGAACATGGGATCAAACTCCTCGAGTTTCTTGGCAAGCACCTTGGCCATCGGTTTGTGGACACGGCCGTGGAAGTCGACGGCGATGCCGAAACCTCGTCCGACGGCTTCGCGTACCTGTGCGACGCGTTCAAGCACGGCGTCGATCTTTGTATGGCTGTCGACATAGCGGAGTTCTTCGGTGGCGTTCATCTTGACGGCGCGGTAGCCCTGGGCTTTCTTCTCGAGTGCAGCAGCGGCAACGTCGGAGGGCCGGTCGCCGCCGATCCACGCGTAGACCTCTATGCGCTCACGGACGGCTCCGCCCATCAGCTTCCAGACGGGCGCATTAAAGTATTTGCCTTTAATATCCCACAGCGCCTGATCGATGCCGGCAATGGCGCTCATGAGAATGGGACCTCCGCGGTAGAATCCGCCTCGGTAGAGAGTCTGCCAGATGTCCTCGATCGCGCCGGGGTCACGTCCGATGAGGTAGGGGGTCAGCTCCTCCACGCACGCCCGGACGGTGGCGGCGCGGCCTTCGATGACCGGCTCACCCCAGCCCGTCAGACCTGCGTCGGTCGTGATCTCAACCATACACCAGCGCGGCCGGACAAGGTACGCACGCACATTTGTGATCTTCATGGGTGCACCCTCCTTATATATTCGGTATGAGAGTATTATACACCCGCCGTGCCAAATACGCAATATGTATATTGTTACGTGTTTTTACATGGATTATTGCCATATTCTATGAACAATTCAAGAACATTCCGAAAAACGCTTGCTGTCATCACACTTCCGGTGTTATAATAAGGGGTACTTTGTAAAAAGGAGTCCCAGGTATCATGCAAAGAATATTATGTTTCCTGCTTGCGGCTCTGTTGCTGGCGGGAGCTGTTCCGGCATCCTGTGAAACGAACGCCGCCATGACGGTATCAGACGTGCTGGTGGAAATGATAAAGGAATACGAAGGCTTCCTGTCGACACCCTACAGTGACGGCATCCAGTGGTACATCGGCTACGGAACATCCTGCTCACCGGGCAATTATCCGTCGGGAATCACGGAGGCGCAGGCGTCTCAGCTTCTGCGCGACACGCTCAACGTTGTGGGGGAATCGACGCTCAAGTGGGCCAATCGCAAAGGCGTGTCGCTGACGCAGCAGCAGTTTGACGCGCTGGTATCGTTTGGCTACGGCGTGGGCATCGGCTGGGTGAACAACTCATACCTATCGGAGCTGCTGCTGAGCGGGACATGGAGCGAGTCGGCAATCGTCCACGCGTTCGGACGATGGTGCCATTTCGGCGGCAAGGTGCTCAAACGTCTGGTAGAGCGACGGCTCGAGGAGGCGATGGTCTTCCTCTACGGCATCTACGGCGAAACCAATGCGCCGTTGTACTACTACATTGAGTTCGACGCGGGCGATGGCGAAATGGACTCGGACATCAGCTTCTATCCTGCCGGCACCGCGTGCGGTACGCTGCCGACGGCGACACTCGCCGGTTATACGCTCACCGGCTGGGTGACGGACACCGGCGTGCCTGTGACCGTGAATACGGTGCTGACGGAAAATATCAAAGTCAGCGCGGTCTACGCGGCAGGCACGGTCGTCATGGCTGACCCGACCGCACCGACGACTCCG
>JAAZKA010000014.1 GCA_012800055.1 Clostridiales bacterium | reverse complement strand
TGTTTCCCGCCGGGAACGGCGGACTCGTCAAATGCATCGGACGCCCAGCGGTTCTCGAACAAGCGGTAATAGGTGACCTTTCCGAGCGGGAACGGCGGCTCACCGATTCCGCGCGTATAGTCGAGCCACTGCTGTTCGAAGCTGTCGCCGAATTGTTCGGTCTTTTTGCCGTTTGGGAAGCGGATGGACCCTTCGGGGCAGCCGTCGCCGTGGTCATACGGGCTGACGACAAGGGCCGACCGCGCGCGTGTCCCGGGCTTCATCTTCCGCCACATATCAAAGATGCCGCCGGTATAGATGTCGTAGAAACCGGTGGTCAGCAGGATCGGGATATCGGCGTGCTCGACGGCGTTGCGGGAGTCGCTGCCTCCCGGCAGAGTGTTCCAGAATGCGTCGCGGCGGTCGGGATGCCGCAGCATCTCGTCGAAGTCCTCCGCCGGTTCACCGAATACCGTCCGGGTCAGTATAGACAGCGGCAGCGTATCGAAAGCAGCGGGAGTAAAATGACGTACGGGATGCTGACCCGCGTGGTACATCCCCATGTACCAGCTGCCATGCAATGCGCTCTTGAAGAAGCCGTTGCGGTAGCAGATATTGTAGCGTTCGTCGTCCTGTATCTTGAAAACCGCCCCGCGGATATCCCCGGCAAACGGAGCCACCGCATAGTGAACCGACGACAGATAGCTCCCGCCGACAAGGTACAGCTCGCCGTTGTAACCCGGCAGCGTCCGGATCCAGTCAAGCAGCCTGAGTCCGTCCGCGCGCTCGTTGATGTACGGAACGCAGACTCCTCCGCTTTTCCCACGCCCGCGGCAATGCTGCATCACGACGGCATATCCGCTGTTCAGCCACGCGGCATGCTCCGACAGGTACCGCGCAACGACGGTTTCCTCTGACAGCGTCTCCAGCGCGTCGACATACGGGCTGCGGTAGACAACCGTCGGGAAGGTGCCCTGCGCATCCGGCAGCAGAACCGCCGTGAAAAGCTGTGTGCCGTACGTGTCCAGATACTCCCAGTATCCGGTATGTTTCAGTCGAGTCATATTTTCACCTCTTTTTCTTCGATTGTATCATTTTCATTTCTATTTGTCAACGATTTTCCATTCCGCTCTGGACATCCGACAGATTGTGTGATATAATGTCGAATATATAAATGTTTCTCCGGGAAAGGAGCATTTTATGGCACTTCTGGTCATGGATCGAAAGGCGTCGGACAACAAGTACCTGCACCTCGATTTCCACAGTTCCGTCGACAACGGTCTTCGCTATGTCTGCGAGCACTATGGGGAAAAGGGCGTGCGGGAACTGCTGCGGCGCTACACGCTTGCCTACCACAAACCGCGTCTGGAGGACATCCGTCGGCGCGGACTTACGGCGATCGCGGAATATCTCAAGGATATATATGAGAAAGAGGATGCGTCCGATGCCCTTCGGTATACGCTGACGGACGCGTGCTTGACCGTCGAGACGGCGTACCATCCGGGCGTGCGGTACATGCGGTCGGTCGGAGAGACACCGTCGGAGTGGGGACCTCTGACGATGCAGGTGGTATACGGCATCTTTGCGGAGGCAGCCGGCTGTGCGTTCTCGCTGCGGTCCTATGACGAACAGACCGGCGCTGCGAAGTTCTCGTTTGCCAAAAAGGAGGCGGCTGTATGATCTCGTGCACCGAATTCATCCCGTTCTACAGCGAACTGTTCACCTTCTTGGAGGAACAGGACGGGTATGACGCGGTCGTACGTTACTGGGAGCACATCTCGGACACCTATGTCCAGGATCGGCTCGGGAAACTGGTGGAGAAGGAAGGGATACGCGGCTGCTGGACATACTGGTCGCGCTCGCTGAACGAGGAGGCGTGCGACTTCCGCATGACCTACGACGAGGAAACCGAACGCTTTACCATCGACATGCGCCACTGTCCGTCGCGCGGGATGCTCAATGAATTGACGTATATGAAGCCGTACCACGACTACTGCGGCCACTGCGCGGTGCTGTACGACCGGGTCCTGGAGAAATACGGCGTGGAGGGGACGTTTGACTTTTCAAAGGTAGACAAGGCGCAGTGCTTTTCGTGCCGGCAAATGAAACGGCCCGCACAGGAGTAACCCGGCCGGGCGTAAGGAAGCGGAGTCGTCGAAATCGCCGGCCCTGCAATGATCAGATGATTGCATTTCGGCACATTTGAAGTATAATACGACGGGGCAATTGCGGAAAATACCATGTGCAAAGAAGCGAAGTGCACAAATAAATCGCAAAAGGAAACGGAAGATTCCCCCAATGTTGGGGTTGCAAAATTCTGAATTTTCTGTAAAATAGTATGTGTCATTCGTTTTTGTGAAAGGGGATGTACCCTTGCGGCTTCTCGAGGAGCAGATACGCAAGTATGGCGTCATCCACGAAGGGAATATTCTGAAGGTCGACAGCTTTTTGAATCATCAGATGGACATCGGCCTGTTTACCGAGTTGGGTCAGGAGTTTCTGCGGCTGTTCGACGGCTGCGGCGTCAATAAGATACTGACCATTGAGGCGTCCGGCATCGGCATCGCGTGCATCACCGCGCAGCAGTTCGGATGCCCCGTCGTTTTTGCCAAAAAGAGCAAGACCAAAAACATCGCCGGCCCCGTCTGGACGTCCAAGGTCATGTCCTATACGCACGGTGTCGAATACGACATCATCGTCTCGCGCGACTTCCTCACCCCGGCTGACCATGTGCTCATCATCGACGATTTCCTCGCCAACGGCGCCGCGCTCACCGGGCTGATCAAGCTCGTACGCGATTCCGGAGCGACCCTCGTCGGCGCCGGTATTGTCATCGAGAAGGCCTTCCAGCACGGCGGAGACAACATCCGCGCGCGCGGCATCCGCGTTGAGTCCCTTGCGAAGATCAAAAGCATGAGTCTCTCTCACGGCATCGAGTTCTGCTGATTTCACGCCTGACAACAGGGTTTGAAATATAGGTTCACAATACAATACTTCGGAGGAATCACTATGAAAAAAGTCATTGCCCTCATCCTGGTCTGCACGCTGCTCCTGTCTCTGTGTGCGTGCGCGGGAACCCAGAAAACCGGTAAGACCAAGGTCGGCTTCATCTTCCTGCACGACGAAAACTCCACCTATGACCTCAACTTCATCAACGCCGCGAAAGCCGCCTGCGAGGCACTGAAGGTCGAGCCGATCCTCAAGACCAATATCCCCGAGGGTCAAGAGTGCTACAACGCCGCCGCCGAGCTCGTCGACGCGGGCTGCATCGTGGTCTTCGCCGACAGCTTCGGTCATGAGGACTACATGATCCAGGCTGCCAAGGAGTTCCCGAAGGTTCAGTTCTGCCATGCCACCGGCACCAAGGCTCATACCGAAGGCCTTTCCAACTACCATAACGCCTTTGCCGCCATCTACGAAGGCCGCTACCTCGCCGGCATCGCCGCAGGCATGAAGCTCAACGAGATGATCGAAGCCGGTAAGTTCACTGCGGATGACGCGAAGATCGGCTATGTCGGCGCGTTCACCTACGCTGAAGTCATCTCCGGCTATACCTCCTTCTTCCTCGGCGCGCGCTCGGTCTGCCCGACCGTCACGATGGAAGTCACCTTCACCGGTTCCTGGTATGACGAGACCGCCGAAAAGGAAGGCGCCAATAAGCTCATCGCGAACGGCTGCAAGCTCATCTCCCAGCACGCCGACTCCATGGGCGCCCCGACCGCCTGCGAGACCGCCGGTGTCCCCAACGTCTCCTACAACGGCTCCACGATCTCCGCCGCGCCGAACACCTACATCGTCTCCTCCCGCATCGACTGGACCCCGTACTTCAAATATGCCATCCAGAATACCATGGATAACAAGGCTTTTGAAGCTGACTGGACCGGTACCATAGCAACCGGCTCCGTCGTGCTGACCGAGATCAATGAGAAGGTCGCTGCCGCCGGCACCGCTGACGCCATCAAGGCCGCACGCGAGCAGCTCATCGCCGGTACCCTCCATGTCTTCGATACCTCCACCTTCACCGTCGACGGACAGACTCTGACCTCCTACATGGCCGACATCGACACCGACGCCGCCTATACCGGCGACACCGAAGTCATCAAGGACGGCTACTTCCAGGAGTCCGTGTACCGCTCCGCGCCGGCGTTCGATCTGAAGATCGACGGCATCACGCTGCTCGACACCGCGTTCTAAGCAACCCCTTCTCAATTGGGTATCCATAAGGACAGTCGAGGAGAAATCGCTGACTGTCCTTATTTGGTATTATCAAAAAAGCGAATACTCCGGAATCTGACGATCGTGAGGAATGCCTTTTGGATCACAAAACAGCCGCAGTCAAAATGCGGGACATCACGAAATCCTTCGGCAGCGTACTTGCCAACGACCGCGTATGGCTCAATATCTACCGCGGGGAGATCCTTGCGCTGCTCGGTGAAAACGGCAGCGGAAAGACCACGCTGATGAATATGCTCGCCGGAATCTACTTCCCGGACGCCGGACAGATTTTCATCGACGGCCGGGAGGTCGTTATCCGCTCGCCCAAAGATGCCTTCGACCACGGCATCGGTATGATCCACCAGCACTTCAAGCTCGTGGACGTGCTCACCGCGGCGGAAAACATCGTGCTCGGACTGAAGGAACCCGGACGCCTCAACCTCAAGGCGGTCGCCGAGCGTGTCAACCGCCTGTGCAAAGCCTACGGGTTTGAAGTCGACCCCTGGCAGAAGGTCTATACGATGTCCGTCTCGCAGAAACAGACCGTCGAGATCATCAAGGTGCTCTACCGCGGCGCGGACATCCTCATCCTCGACGAACCGACTGCCGTCCTCACCCCGCAGGAGACCGACAAGCTGTTCACCGTCCTGCGGAACATGCGAGACGACGGCAAGGCGATCGTCATCATCACCCATAAGCTCAACGAGGTCGAGGAGCTTTCAGACCGCGTGGCAATCCTCCGGAACGGACAGTTCGTCGGGGATATGCCCACAAAGATGACGAACACCGGCGAGATGACCAACATGCTCGTCGGCCACCCCGTCACGCTCAGCATCGACCGTCCGGAACCGGTCAATCCCAAGCCGCGCATCGAGGTGAAAAACCTCACCGTCCGCTCTATCGATGGGATCATCAAGCTGGACAATGTCTCCTTTACCGCGCGCAGCGGTGAGATCCTCGGCATCGCGGGTATCTCCGGCTCCGGTCAGAAGGAACTGCTGGAATCCATCGCCGGTCTGCAGCCCACCGAAACCGGCAGCATCTGCTATATCCACGACGACGGACACCATGAGGAAATCCTCGGAAAGGATCCGCTGAGCATCGCGGAGATGGGCGTCACACTGTCGTTTGTGCCGGAAGACCGGCTCGGGATGGGGCTGGTCGGCAGCATGGGCATCTCCGATAATATGATGCTGCGCTCCTACAGACGCGGGCACGGCTTCTTCACCGACCGTAAGGCGCCCGCCGAACTTGCGCGCAAGGTCGTCAATACGCTGGCGGTCAGTACGCCCAATCTCGATATCCCGGTGCGCAAACTCTCCGGAGGCAACGTGCAGAAGGTGCTCGTCGGCCGCGAGATCTCCTCCACGCCGACCGTGCTGCTGACGGCGTACGCCGTACGCGGGCTGGACATCAACTCGTCCTATGAGATTTATGCGCTGCTGACGGCGCAGAAAATGCGCGGCGCGGCGGTCATCTACGTCGGTGAAGACCTGGACGTGTTGCTGCAGCTCTCCGACCGCATCCTGGTGCTGTGCGGCGGGAAGGTCAGCGGCATCATCGACGGGCCGGGTGCGAAGAAACGGGATGTGGGTCTGATGATGACCCATCTCGGAGGAGGGAATACGGATGAGTAAGCAGAAAGCCCCTCTGATATACATCAGCAAACGCAAGGATCTGCCGTGGTACGGCGCGTGGGGCATCCGCGGCGGCGCGATCATCCTGGCGCTGGTCGTCTGCGCCGTCGTCACGACGCTGCTCACCGGTGAGAATCCGCTGGGTGTCTACGCGAAGATGCTCGAGGGCGCGTTCGGTACGCCGCGTAAGATATGGGTGCTGCTGCAGAACACCGCCATCCTCCTGTGCGTATCGCTTGCGCTGACGCCCGCGTTCCGGATGCGCTTCTGGAACATCGGCGGCGAGGGGCAGATCCTCGTCGGAGGTCTCGCCGCAGCCGCGTGCATGATCCTGCTCGGCGACAAGCTCCCCAACGCCCTGCTCATCTGCGTGATGACCGTCGCGAGTATAGCGGCGGGTGCGCTGTGGGGATTCATTCCGGCTGTCTGCAAGGCAAAGTGGAACACCAATGAGACGCTCTTTACGCTGATGATGAACTATGTCGCCATCCAACTCGTCGCGTTTTTTGTCATCGTCTGGGAGGTTCCCAAGGGCGCGGGGAAAATCGGCATCATCAACCAGTCCACCGAATCCGGCTGGCTGCCGCAGTTGTTCGGACAGAAGTACCTGCTCAATATCATCATCGTCGCGATCCTGACGGTGCTCGTCTACATCTATCTCAACTACACCAAGCACGGCTATGAAATCTCCGTCGTCGGTGAGAGCGAGCGGACCGCGCGGTATGTCGGCATCAAAGTTGATCGCGTCATCATCCGTACGATGATCCTGTCCGGTGCTCTGTGCGGCGTCGCGGGACTGCTGCTCGTCGGCGGTACCGACCACACAATCACCACCACCGTCGCAGACGGCCGCGGCTTCACCGCCGTTATGGTCGCGTGGCTTGCGAAGTTCAACCCGCCCGCGATGATCTTCGCAAGCTTCCTGCTGGCATTCCTCGACCGGGGCGCCGGGGAGATTTCCACCGCCTTCGGTCTTAACCACTCCTTCTCCGATATTCTCACCGGCCTGATCCTGTTCTTCATCATCGGCAGTGAGTTCTTCATCTCCTACCGCATCAGCTTCCGCAAACATGCAAGCAGTGCTCTGCCTGCTGCGCAGCCCCCGCTTATAAACCCCTCTGAGAAGAACGGAAAGGAGGAATGACGCATGTTTGATTTTGTATCCTTCATTCCCCGCGCGGTTGTGCAAGGTGTCCCGCTGCTTTACGGCAGCACCGGTGAGACAATCACCGAGAAGTCCGGCAACCTGAATCTGGGCATCCCCGGTGTCATGTACGTCGGCGGCATCAGCGGCGTTATCGGCGCGTTCCTCTATGAGCAGAGCACGATGGGTGAGCTGAACAGCTTCCTTGCCGTTGCCATCCCGCTAGCCGCGTCGCTGCTGGGATCGCTGATGATGGGGCTTCTCTACTGCCTGCTGACCGTCACGCTGCGTTCGAATCAAAACGTCACGGGCCTTGCGATGACGACCTTCGGCGTCGGCTTCGGCAACTTTTTCGGCGGCTCGCTCATCAAGCTGACCGGCGCGGAGGTGCCGTCCATCGCCCTCTCCGCCACGAGCCGGGTCTTCAGCCGTGCGCTTCCCTTCGCTGAAGGCTGGGGATGGGTCGGAAAGGTATTTTTCAGCTACGGCTTCCTCGCCTACTTAGCCGTCGCCCTCGCACTTGCCGCGTCGTTTGTCCTGCAGCGTACACGCGTGGGACTGTACCTGCGTGCAGTCGGCGAAAGTCCCTCTACCGCCGATTCCGTCGGCATCAACGTCAGCGGCTATAAATACTTCGCAACCTGCATCGGCAGCATGATTGCGGGTCTCGGCGGGCTGTACTACGTCATGGACTACGCCTGCGGGGTATGGTCCAACGACGCCTTCGGTGACCGCGGCTGGCTCGCCATCGCGCTGGTCATCTTTACCCTCTGGCGTCCGAACGTCGGCATCTTCGCGAGCATCCTCTTCGGCGGGCTGTACATCCTCTACCTGTTCATCCCGACCGGCACGTTCCTGGCGTTCAAGGAGCTGTACAAAATGCTCCCGTACGTCGTCACGATCATTGTACTGGTCATCACCAGTATGCGAAACCGGCGGGAGGATCAGTCGCCCGCCGCGCTGGGCATCTCCTACTTCCGGGAGGAACGCTGATGCGTGTGATCATCTTTGACCTGGACGGAACCCTGACCGACCCCGAGGAAGGCATCTGCGAGTCTGTCCGTTACGCGCTTACAAAGGGCGGCTATCCGGTCGGATCACGGGAACAGTATCATCCGTGGATCGGCCCGCCGCTGCTGCGCTCGTTTATCGAGTACGCGGGCGTAGATGAGGCGGAGGCAATGCGGCTTTTGGGGTTCTACCGGGAGCGCTTCTCAACGGTGGGACTGTTCGAAAACCGCGTGTACCCCGGCATCCCGGAGCTTCTGCGGGAACTGAAGGCCGCCGGGAATCGTCTGATGGTTGCAACGGGCAAGCCTGCGGTGTTCTCCGAGCGCATCCTTGAGCACTTCGGACTGCTTGCATACTTCGACACGGTCTCGGGTATTTCGCTGAGTGAAACGCCGATGGACAAGCAGGGCGTGATCACGGCGGGGCTGCTGCGCATGGGTGTTACGGACCGCACGGACTGTGTGATGGTCGGCGACCGTGACCAGGACGTTGAAGGTGCGCGGCTGTGCGGACTGCCGTGCATATACGTGCTCTACGGCTACGGCAGCCGTGAGGAAGCGCTGCGCTGCGGAGCCGCTCAGATCGCGGAAAGTGTCTCGGAACTGCGCGCAATTCTGATGGAGTAAACACATCCCCTTCCGGGATTTTCCGGGAGGGGATGTGTTTAATCGTCATACTGTGCTCAGCCTCCGGAAGCACGGTATTGCGACGAAGCATGCCGGGGTTTTTACGCAAGGTCTTTTGGGAAATTTGCGTCGGTACAAAACCCGCAGGACTCCGACAGCTCCGCCATACACAGCTTTTTGCCGCAGACCTCGTTCATCCGTTCCTCTCCCCTCTTATGCCGATAAGACAGCAAAATCAATATCTTTTTGATTCAGCAGCGTATTTCATTTCCCGTGTCAGTATGGTATAATTAAAACAAAGGTCAGATTGCCCGAAATAGAACAGGAAAAGGAGAGCTTTTCATATGACTGCTGGAAAACGCGTTCTCGTGCCCGGCGGAACCGGCGCGATGGGGGTTTATCTCGTACCCGCGCTGGCGAAAATGGGATACCGGGTCGACGTCGTATCCCTCGACGACGTCCGCTCCGACAATCCCGCCGTGCGCTATCTCAAGGCCGATTTCAAGGACAATGCGACGGTCGAAGGTCTTCTGAAAAACGAATACGACTGCATCGTCGACTTCATGATCTACAACGGCATCGAGTTCCCGCGCATGTACCGCAGGCTGGTCGAAAACTGCGGGCACTACATCTACCTGTCGTCCTACCGCATCTACGCAAATCTGGAGCATCCGATCACCGAGCGCTCGCCGCGGCTGCTGGATGTGTCGGACGACGCGGAATTTCTCTCCGCACGGGATACCGAATACTCGCTGTATAAAGCGATGGGCGAGGACGTCCTGAAAAGCTCGGGTCTTCATAACTGGACGGCGATTCGTCCGGCGATCACGTTCTCCAAGCGCCGCTTCCAGCTCACGACGCTGGAGGCCGATACGGTCGTCTTCCGTGCGCGGGCGGGCAAGACCGTCTTGCTGCCCGAGCAGGCGATGGAGGTGCAGGCAACGATGAGCTGGGCGGGAGACGTCGCGCGGATGATCTCACGGCTGGTGCTCAACCGGGACGCGTACGGCGAAATTTACACCGTCGCGACGGCGGAGCACAACCCGTGGCGGGAAATCGCGGAATACTACCGCAGATTGATAGGGCTGGAGTACATCACGGTGGATAAGGAGGATTTCCTGTCCTGCGTGACAAGCGGCAACCGAAAGCCGCACCGCTGGCAGCTCGAATACGATCGGCTCTTTGACCGCATTGTTGACAACCGTAAGATTCTGAACGTCACGGGCATACAGCAGTCGGAACTGACGACGGTATACGACGGATTGAAGCGGGAGCTTGCGGCGCTGCCGGCAGATGCGTTTGCTGACTGCGCCGGCAATGAACGCAACCGTTTGATGGACGCGTATCTCGCATCACACGGTACGCGCAAATCCTAATTACAGGAGGTATCCATATGAAAACCAGGCAGATCATCTTTCCGCGTCCGTATGAGGCTGAGCTGATCGAGACGGAATGCCGCGAACCGGGCGCGGGCGAGGTAACCGTGGAGCTTGCGTATTCGGCAGTCAGCGCAGGGACGGAGCGCGCAAATCTCATCGGCGATAAAAACGTAAGCGGCGGTTCCGACATCGTGGCGCCGTTCCCGCGCTCGCTCGGCTACAGCGCGGCGGGGATCGTGGCGGCGGTGGGCGAAGGTGTGAGCGTCAACGTGGGCGACCGCGTGATCGTGTACGGCGGGAAGCATATGGCACGGATCACCGTCCGTGAACGCAGCAGCATCGTGAAGCTCGACGACGATATTCCGCTGTCCGAGGCGTCATTGATGTACATCGCGACGTTTCCTTTGGCTGCGGTACGCAAGACGCGTCTGGAGCTGGGCGAGGCGGCCATGGTGATGGGGCTTGGAATCCTCGGACAGTTTGCCGTACAGCTGTGCAAGGCTGCCGGCGGATGTCCGGTCATCGCGGTGGACCCGAAACCCGAACGGCGTGCGCTTGCGGAAAAGTTGGGTGCGGACTGCGTGCTCGACCCGACCGCGCCTGATTTTCCGGAGCGTGTGTTCGATGCCGCACCCGGCAGAATCAACGCCGCCATCGAGGTGACCGGACGCGGCGAGGGCTTCATCGAGACCCTCGACTGCATGGCGCGCTTCGGACGGATTGCGCTGCTGGGATGTACACGCGACCCGAACTTCACGGTGGACTATTACAAAAAGATACACTACCCCGGCATTACCGTGATCGGCGCGCATACGCAGGCGCGTCCGTCGGAGGAATCCTACCCCGGTTACTGGACGCATCGGGACGACATTGCGGCACTGCTGCGGCTGCGCAAGGGCGGGCGGCTCAACTTCGCTCAGATGATCAACGAGATACACCCGCCGGAGAATGCGCCGGAGGTGTACCGCAGGCTCGCGGAGAACCGCGATTTCCCGATCGGTCTGCTGTTTGACTGGACGAAATAAGGGAGGCGTTACAGATGAAAAAGATACGAATCGGACACCTGGGCACCCTGCACGACCACAGCACCGGAATGCTGAGCACCGTGCTGCAGTATCCCGACGTGTTCGAGGTGGTCGGCTACGTTCCCGAGTCGGAGGAACGCTACAGGGAGATCAAAGACACCGCCTGCTACCGCAACATCCCGGTGATGACGGAGCGGGAGCTTTTGGACGCCGGCTGCGACGCGATCGAGGTCGAAGGATATGAGCTGGATCTCGTGCGTCAGGCGCGCAAGTGCGTCGACCGCGGCATCCACGTCCATATCGACAAGCCCGCCGGAGCCGACGTCGAGGAGTTCGCGGCGCTGCTGAAGGTCGCAGAGGCAAAGAACCTGACCGTGCAGATGTCGTATATGTACCGCTACAATCCGTCGATCAAAGAGGCGCTGCGGCGTGCCCGTGCCGGAGAGTTTGGGCAGATTTACGAGGTTGACGCATTGATGAACACCCATCATTCCCCGGAGAAGCGCGAGTGGATGAAGCCGTTCCCCGGCGGCATCATGTTTTTCCTCGGCTGTCATATGGTCGACCTAGTCTATCTGTTCAAAGGGATGCCGGAGAACGTCGTCGCGTTGAACCGCGGCTCCGGAATGGATGGCGTGACGGCAATCGACCAGGGCTGCGCGATGTTCGAGTACCGCGACGGCGTGTCCATCGCGCGCGCGACATCCACGGAGGTCGGCGGCTACGGACGCCGGCAGCTCGTGCTCTGCGGCAGCCGCGCGACCTGGGAGATCATGCCGCTCGAAAATCCTACGCGAACCTTCTATACCCATGTGGACTTCGCGGATGCATACGCAAACCGCCGCCGCGAGATCACCTTCCCGGACGGCGTCTGCGACGTCAACTTTAAGCGCTACGATGAGATGATGCTGGAGTTCGCGCGCTGTGTCCGCGGGGAGATGGTCAACCCGTTCGGGTATGAATATGAGCTGAACGTGCACAAGCTCGTGATGCGCGCGTGCGGCGTTGTGTAAAGACGATCGCTATGAGGAGAGTATAACCTGCAGCGGAACGGATTCTCGCAGTCCGCCTTCGCCGTATGCTCCCAAAAAGCTGCGGAAATATCAAAGAAGGGGTGGGACTTTTGTCCCACCCCTCCCCTTTTGCCGAAATAGTTACCACTGAACACCGCGATCGGCGACGAATGCGTCGACCTGTTTCTGTACCTCGGCGAGGTAGGCCTCGATGCCGGCCTGCTTCAGCTTCGCGAGGAAGTCGTTGTAGTAGTCCTCCCAGCCCGCGGAGCCCTTGATGCCTTGGTTCAGCGTCTTCTCGTACTCTTCAACGACGGTCTTGATCTGCGCCTGCTCGACGGTCACATCGCTGTTGTTGAACGAGAAGGCAAGGAGCGGAGGCGCGTACGCAGTCTGCTCGGCAGCCTTGTATTTGTTGTAGATTTTCGAGGTGCCCGCTGCGGTGTTGAAGATGTCTTCGCAGGTTCCGAGCACCCATGCCGGGATACCGTACGCCCAGTCGGACTGCGGCTCACCGGTACCGGTCAGAAGGTCAATGGTGTCGTTGTCGGTTGTACGGACGTAATGCTTGCCCTCAAGGCCGTAGACGAAGGTACGGTAGATTTCCTTCCCCTCAGGCGCAAAGAACAGATCCAGCAGCATGACGGCACGCTCCGGATTCGCGGAGGTAACCGGCAGGCAGGTGCCCGTCGGAGTGCCCAGGACGAGCAGATCCTTACCGAACATGCTGAAGTTCTCGAAGTCGATGCCGTAGCGGGTGGTGAAGACGCCGGCCGGGTCCTCATAACCCTGCGTGCCGCCCAGGCTGAACGCCCAGCCATCATTCTTCGCTTCCGCCCAGCCGTAGCTGTTGGTGTTGGACGCGATGTCGGCGGGGATGTAGCCCTCATCATACCAGCGCGCCGCAGTTTCATAACGCACACGGAGGTTATGGGTGTCAAAAAGATTCTGAACTTTGAAGTCTTTGTCGCCGTAGTAGACGATTCCGTATGTACCGACTTTGAAATAGTCATATGTGGATTCCAAAATGCTGTACGCACCGCTGACACCCGCGCCCATAACGCCGGCATCCTTCGCCTGTTTCAGAACGCTTTCCAGAACCGCGTAGTTTTCCCTATAAGCTTCCTCAGACCAATTGAACTGGTTCTTGACAAACACATCGGTGATGTCGCTCTTGGTCTTGTCATCGAGGACGTCGGAGACCTGCTTGCGGATGTACATCGAAAAACGGTTGGCGCACAGGCCCTGCCACGCCGGTACAAAGTAGAGCTTGCCGTCGGCAGAGCGGTGGAGGTTGAGGATACGGTCGCCGAAGTAGGAGACGATGTGCTGGCCGTTCTCTTCAAGGTACGGGTCGAACGCGAGGATGGTTCCGTCGGAGGAGTCGTCGCCGAGGCTGCGGTACCAGCCCCACCAGGAGATGTCGATCGTCTCACCGGCGGCAATGGCCTTCGTCCACTTCTCGTTGTACTCCGCAAAGGTCAGCAGCGTCCACACGATGTCGGTGTTGGGGACGTACTCGTTGATCTGCTGCTGCAGGTACGCATGAACTTCGTCGGTATCCTTCTGCTTGCCCTGGCAGCCCATCCAGAAGTTCAGGGTCACCTGCGGAAGGTCGGACTTCTCAGGGGCGGGCGCGGCGGTCGTCGCGGCAGCAGCGGTGGTGGCCGCAGCGGTGGTGGCCGCGGTGGTCGCGGCGGGCTTCGCGTCCTGGCAGCCGGCCAGCGCGGTGACCAGCAGCATCAGTACCAGCAGGGTCGCGAGGATGCGTGTTTTCATCGGAGTCACTCCTTTATATAAATTTGGGGGAACGCAATGATCGGGGATTATCCTTTGACCGCGCCGATGGTCAGACCGGACGCGAAATACTTCTGGAACAGCGGGAAGATCACCAGCATCGGTCCGGCGGCAAGTACGCACATCGCATAGCGCATCGTCTCCATCGGCAGCTTCATCGTTTGCACCGCCGTAATCTGGTTCGCCGCGCCCGATGCCGCAAGATCCCGCAGGAACCTCGCCTCATTCAGAATCTTCTGCAGCATATACTGCAGCGTGTAGAGGTCCTGGTCGCGGATGTAAACCAGCGATGTATGCCAGTCGTTCCATTTCGCGACGAGCATCAGGAAACCGATCGTCGCGAACACCGGCGTTGACAACGGCAGTGCAATCTGTATAAAGATGCGCATCTCCCGCGCGCCGTCGATCTTCGCCGACTCGAACAGCGCCTCCGGAAGGCCCTTGAAGAACGTCCGGATGACGAGTGTGTTCCACGCGCCTCCGCACAGTCCCGGCAGGATATAGACCCAGTAGTTATTGTTCAGGTTGTAGACATTGGAATAGATGATGTAGGTCGGGATGAGTCCGCCGCCGAAGAGCATCGTGAAGAAGACGATGAAGGTGATGGGCTTGCGGAACGCGAAAGACGAGCGGGACAGCGGGTAGGCGATCATACCGGTGAAGAGGCACGCACCGAAGGTCCCGATGACGGCCTGCGATGCGGTGACGAGGTAGGCACGCAGCATCTGGTCTGGGCTTTTGATTGCCATGTCGTACGCCTCGAGCGAGAATTCCGTCGGGATGAGGTGGTAACCCGCGCCCGGACCCGTGACCGACTCCTCCGTTGAGAACGAGATGCTGACGATCAACAGCAGCGGCAGTACGTACAGCAGGGAAAACAGACAGAAAAACAGGTGGATAACCGCTTTCGACATCTTGATCTTGCGTTTATTGTTCATATCCATACCCTCCCTTAAAACATGCTGTTTTCGGGGCTGATGCGCTTGACAATCGCGTTCGTGCCCGTTACCATGATCAAGCCCACGACTGACTGAACGAAGCCGACCGCGCTCGCCATCCCGTAGCTGTTGGTCTGCAGCCCTCGGAAGACATAGGTATCGATGATATCCGTCACCTCGTAGAGGACCTTGACGTCGCGGGGGATCTGATAGAACAGTCCGAAGTCGCCGCGGAAGACGCTGCCCATCGCCAGTATGCTCATGATGGTCATCAGCGGGATGAGCGACGGAAGCGAGATATAGCGGATCTGCTGCAGCCGGTTGGCACCGTCGATGCGCGCGGCCTCGTAGAGGGATTCGTCGATGCCGATGAGCGCAGCGAAGTAGAACATCGACCCCATCCCGACACCCTTCCACATGTTCACCGTAACGAGGATGCCGGGCCAGTATTTTGTATCCATATAGACGTCGATCGGCGTCATTCCGAGAGCGGAACGAATCTGCGTCAGGATGCCGAGCGTCGGGTTGAACAGCGCGTAGGTGATATATCCGACGATGACCCAGGAGAGGAAGTTCGGGAAGATCATCGTGGTCTGGTAATACTTGAGCGCCCGCCGGTTGTCGCGGATTTCATTGAGCAGCAGCGCTATGAACACATTGAGGACGAGACCGACGACGATGAACGTGAGGCTGTAGCAGACAGTGTTGCGTACGATGCGTCCGAGGTCGACCGAACGCCACAGGAACTCGAAATTCTTCAGCCCGATCCACTTGCTGCCCCAGATGCCGCGGGCAAGCTTGTAGTCCTTGAACGCCATCACCAACCCGAACATCGGGACATAGGCGAACAGGATGTAACCCACAAGCGCCGGGATGCACAGGGTCAACAGCTCGAGATTTTTAAGAAAAGTTCCTCGTTTTTTGACCTTCTCCAATGCCGTTTTCTGTTCGCGTGTTGTGTTCACTTGCCGTTTCCTCCTATTATTCTGATAAGAGACGGTGTTTTTTTGGTTACCTTTATTATATTATACATGTAATAATGAAATTTGTAAATATCACGATTTTGACTTTTAGTGCAAAATATTGACTTCTTATCTGAACTGTATAAAGGATCTGTATAGAAAGCCTTCCCCGACCTGTCCGTAAAAAGTCGGGGAAGGCTTCATGGTTATATCTCCT
>JAAZKA010000013.1 GCA_012800055.1 Clostridiales bacterium | reverse complement strand
TCCAACAGCAGCACTTCCTCGTCCCGCGCCAGAACCTGCGCAAGCCGTACACGCTGCAGCTCACCGCCCGACAGCTCGCCGCAGTACCGTTCGCACAGCTCGGCGCACCCAGCCTCCCGCATCGCATCCGTCACACGCCGCTCGTCCTCAGCGCCGTAACCGCGCCGCGCATGAGGGAACCGTCCCATCCGCACATACTCCCGTACTCGTACGTCCGGTACCTGCGCCGTCTGCGGCAGATAGGCAACCCGTTTGGCATACTCTCTGAATCCGATATCCGTGATTTCCCGGCCCCCGAGCAGCATCTGTCCCCGTGACGGCTGCAGCAGCCCCGCGCAGACCCGCAGCAGCGTGCTCTTGCCTGAACCGTTCGGCCCCGCAATCACCGTAAGTTTCCCGCGGGATATCCCCAGCGTCACGTCGAGCACCGTACGCGTTCCGTACCGTACACGGATACCGCTCAGTGTCAGGATGTCCGACGGAGCAGGGGAGTGCGCAGCTTCTCCGCCGCGTTTGCCGCGTGCCGCCCTCTTTCGCTCCCAGAGCAGCAGCCACAGGAAAAACGGTGCGCCGAGAAACGCCATCACGATTCCCACCGGCAGTTCGTACGGTGCGAATGCCACCCTTGTCAGGACATCGCACAGCGTCAGTCCTCCGGCACCGAACAGCATTGCCAGCGGCAGCAGCTTTTTCGTACCTTCTCCGGTGAAAATCCGCGCCAGATGCGGCACGATCAGACCGACGAATCCCAGAAGCCCCGCGAAGCTCACCGAAGCTCCCGCGAGTACCGCCGCGAGAATCAGATAACACAGCCGCGCCGTCCTGACCGGCACTCCGAGGTTCCGCGCGCCGTCATTGCCGAGCGCCAGGATATCCAGCGTCCGGGTGCCGCACAGCGCCGGCAGTATTGCGCAGCCGATCAGAATACAGGCGGGATAGAGTGTCCGCGCAGACAGGTTCGCAAAGCCTCCGACAGAGAAGCTGAAGCTCTGCTGCAGCGCGTCAGGGACGAGTACACGGACAGCTGTCGTCGCAGCGGTCAGCACGCTGTTGACCGCCACGCCTGCGAGAATCAGCGTCGCGCGCGAGGAAGTACGTCCGGCGATCATATAGATGAACAGCATCGCCGTAAGTGCGCCCAGGAACGCAGCGATCGGGATTCCCCATACCCCGGGTATGACCGCCGCGCATATCACCACCGCCAGCCCCGCACCCGCGTTGACGCCGATGACACTTGGCCCCGCCAGCGGATTGTGCAGGAGCGTCTGAATAATCACACCCGCACCGGCGAGTCCTGCGCCCGCCATCAGCGCCGCGAGTGTACGCGGCAGCCGCAGGTACAGCAGAATCCGCGCGGCAGCAGATTCTCGGTCACCGCACAGTACGCCCCAAATATCCGCTGCCGTCACATCCGACACGCCCAGCGTCAGGCTCAGCAGCGCCGCAAGGATACACAGCCCACCCGCCGCCAGAAAAGCTGTCTTTGTATACTTTCTCATGCGGCGTTCAGAATGTCCGCAAGTATACGATAGGCTTCATCCCAGCGCGCATTGGGCTTATAATGGAACAGTTCCTTCGGTAGATACGCCACATGCCCTTCTTTTACCGCGCGCAGTCCCTGCCACGCCGGATTTTCCATAAGCGTCTCCTTAACATATGCTGCAGCTTCCTCCGCGTCACCCATCGCCGTAATGAAGATGAACTCCGGGTCACGCGCAACAATTCCCTCGATGCTCAGCTCCTCCAGCAGCGATGCGTCACTGTCCGCGATGTTCACGCAGCCGAGGTCTTTGAGCATTGCGCCTACCATATTGTCGCTGCCCTTCGCCCGCACGCCTGTCGCGTAAGCCCGCAGCAGCAGCACCTCCGGGTGACCGGTCGTCCGCGCCTTCTGTGCATCCACCTTCTCACGCAGATTCTCGCCGTATCTCTCATAGTTCTCCGGATGCCCGGTCAGATCGGTACAGATCGAGAGCGCCGTGAGGTAGTCATCAAAGGTCTCAACCGTGAGGAATAAGGTTCGCACACCGGCCTTTTCAAGCGTCTGCCCGATTTCCGTGTGACCGGGTACGGCGGACGACAGGATCACCAGGTCATACCCGCCCGCGAGCAGCAGTTCCAGGTTGGGCGACTTCATCACACCGAGGTTGATCACGTTCTCCGGAAGGTCCAGTGCGCGCTCCTGCCAGGCGTCCTCGGTCACGGCACTGACTGTGCCTCCTGCGAGCATCCACAGCTCGGCGAAGCTGCCGTTGATCACTGCGACATGCGACGGCAGCGCGTCGCCGGTCTTCATCGGAGCCGCCGCGCACGCGGTCAGGCATAGGATACACAACAGCGGGAGCATGCGTTTAAATAACATTCCGGTAACCTCCGCAGATATCATTGACAGATTTATTATACTGCTTTTGTGAATTTTGTCAAGTGCTGAATAACAGCAGATCTGTGATCAACAATCCGCGCCGCCCATAAGCATGCAAAAACACTCTGTGCGTCGTTTTTGCATCAACACTTTTATTCATTTAACGGTATAGCATGTGTCGATAGCTTGTTTACCACCCGGGTAAAAGAAAGTATTATTAATTTTTGAAAAGGCATTGCTTTTATCGGGAAGATTTGTTATACTTAATAGAATCAATGCTGTATAGAGGATGGAAGTTATGAAGCGCCTGATTGCCCTGCTCCTGTTGACCCTGTGCCTGCTCGTACCGCTGACGCACGCCGCGCCCGCAGACAACGGCGTCGCAACCCTACGTATTGTCTACCATGTCACGGTGCCCGCGTTGGGTGACGCGTCATATACCATCAGCGGCACCGCAATGGCCGTCGCCGTCGCACACGATGAGCTGGCGGTTTATTATGTCACCGACGCGTCTATCTACGAGTTTGGCACCGCCGCGCTCGCTGCTCAGGACGCTATCGGGAAGCTGTTCGAAGAAAATGCCCTGTTGGGGCTAAAGCCCGAGGACTACGCCGCTGAGTTCAAGGTCTCCGGCGCAATCTTCGAGCTGATGATCGACGGGAAAGCCTACGAGATGTCGCAGCTCTACAACTCCGACACCTTTGCCGTGCTGATGGTCGTCGATGCGCCGGCGGTCTCCATCCCCGCGCGTACCTCTGATGTTGGTAACGCGGTAACCTACTACGCCGCGCAGATGCCCTTCGACATTACTTCCGACGCGGCTATCTCGCCTATATCCGCTATGACGGGCACTGTCAACAGCACCACCGACGGCATCACTCTCACCAATCCCTATACGTTCCAGAGTCTCGGATCGCCGCTCATCGATGCGTCAGGCAGGATGTGCGGGCTGGTATACTACGACGTCACAGCCGGCGAGGTGCGCGCCATAGACGTCTCGACAATCGAAGATCGTCTGACGCGGATGCAGCTCACCGGTACCGCGACAACCGCCGCGTCCGGTACAACGACCGCGACTACCACCGCTGCCGCAACAACCGTCTCCGGTACGACCGCGTCCGAGAAAGCCACGACTGCTGCAACATTATCCACCGGCGGAGCCACCAGTCTCACCGAATCGGAAAACTTCCGCACCATTGTCATCTACGCCACCTGCATCGCGGGCGCGCTGCTCATCCTCATCCTCCTGACCCTGATTATTCGAACCCACACCTCCCGACGTATTGAAGCCGAGCAGGAGGCGTTGACCCGTGCCGCGGCAGTCGCGAAACCCGCCGCCGCAGTCCGCACTGTCGAGCCGCGCCAGACGCGTCCTGCCGTCCGTGAAATTCCCCCGGAAGCGCCCAGGATGCGCGCCGGAAATCCCGCGGAGCCGGTGCGTACGACAGCTGTGCATGCTCCCAAGCCCGCCCCGCGCATGTCGCGGCCCATCGTCACGCCCACCACGCCGGAACCGACGCAGAAACCTCCGCGCGCCATCATGCTTGCCGTACTTGACGGCAACCTCCAGGGCTTTACCCTCAACGTCTCCGATACCGTAACGCTCGGACGTGACCCGAAACTGTGTCGTGTCGTTTTCGGCGCGTCCCAGACCGAGATCAGCCGCTGTCACTGTTCCGTCACCTATAACCCGCAGACCGGCGATATCATTCTCGAGGACCTCAACTCCACCAACGGTACCTATACCCCCGACGGACGGCGCTACGCTGCCGGTCGGAAATACCTCCTGCGCAGCGGCGACCGTTTTTGTCTCGGTACCCGCGAGAACCTTGTGGAAGTTCGTGCGTAACCTGTGCATAAATACATATAAAAGGAAGGATGTCCGCGTATGCGCTGTTATAACGGCTGGAGTTACCGTCCCTACGCTCCCGTGACTGATCTCGACGATTCCCGTCCCTATATCTGTATGCTGCAGCCCGGTGAGACGTCGCTGCGGTTTGAATGGTTCGACGATACGCTGACACAGCCGTATACCGCGCACATCAAACCGCTGACCGGCCCGGAGACACGTACACAGCCGGTCAACGACAGCACCGGCGTGATCTACGGCCTCGCGCCCGGCGGTGAATACAAGTTCTGGATTACCCGTGCCGACGGTACCTCATCGAACGTCCGACGGGTACGCATCGGGTTCATCCCGGGTACGGTCATCAACTACCTCCATCCTTCCGATACACAGTACGCGTTCTCCGGAAGCTTTCTGTGCAGTCCAAGTCTCGTGCGGCTGCCGTCCGGCGCGCTGCTCGCGTCGTCGGATGTCTATGGTCACGCAACACCTCAGAACCTCACGCTGATCTACCGCTCCGACGATGAGGGGAAGACATGGCGCTATGTGACCGACATCATGCCCTGCTTCTGGGGACGGCTGTTCCTGCATCGCGGCATACTCTATATGCTTGGGATATCCAATGAGTACGGCGATGCACTCATTGGACGCTCGGACGACGAAGGTCGCACTTGGAGCACCCCGACGGTGCTTTTACGCGGCAGCGCGAATTCTTCCGAGCGTGGCTGCCATCGCGCACCGATGCATTTTATCTCCTGCGCCGGACGGCTCTGGACGGCGCTTGAGTACGGCGCGTGGCGTAAAGAACGCTTCTCCGTCGGCGCGCTGAGCGTTGCAGAGGATGCTGACCTGCTTGACGTGAACAACTGGCGCGTCACGGGATTTGCGGATCTGGATACGACGGCGCTCATCGGCGACGGGAACTTCCACGGGATGATCGAGGGCAACCTCGCAATCGCGCCGGACGGCAGTCTCGTAAGCCTGATGCGCTGCGCGGAGAATACGGCGCTGCTGTTCCGTTACGACAAGAATGATCCCGACGTAAAGCCCGAGTTTGTACAGACCGTCGAGCTGCCGACCGCGCACTCGAAGTTCGAGATTCACGCGCGCGACGGCGTCTACTACTGCATCGGGAACCGACTGCCGCTGCGCAACATCCTGTCTCTGTATACCTCCGAAGATCTCATCCGCTGGACATTCATACGCGATATCGAAAACCGCGAGGATGAGGATAAAGATAAGGTCGCGTTCCAGTACCCGACCTGGCTGTTCGACGGAGACGGCATTGCGCTCATGAGCCGAACGGCGTATAACGATGCCAACAACTTCCACGATGCCAACTGCATCACCTACTACCACATCCCGCTGTAAGCCATGTAAACGCACGCGGGATACGCGTATCAGGATGAGCAGCAGTGATACCGTCTTCAGCAGCGCCGCATTCTCTATACACCTGTCTATGCGCGCCCCCTCATTCCCGAGATGTTCTTCCTCCCAGTCATTCACCGGGATCAGTCTATGCAAAGGATATGCGTCGAAAGACCGAAGTAACAATGGAGCTTTGGGATTTACTCGACGGAGACGGGAAACCTACCGGCCGTCTCCTGGAACGCGGGAAACCTGTACCGCGTGGGTATTATTATAAGTTCGTCCATGTACTGGTATACAGCGAAAAATACGGGCTTCTTGTACAGAAGCGCGCGATGAGCAAGAAGTCGCATCCCGGCGAGTGGACGGTGACCGGCGGTGCCGTCATCGCCGGCGAGGACAGCCGTACCGCCGCCCATCGGGAACTTCTCGAGGAAATCGGGTTGGATATCCCGCCGGAGCGTTTCCGGTTGGTCGCGAAGCTCCGGCGCAGGTATGCGTTCCTCGACCTGTGGGCCGTCCGCACCGATGCTGCGCCCGAAGACTGTACGCTGCAGGCCGAGGAAGTCGACGCCATCCGCTTTGTCGGGCCGCGTGAATTTCTAAAAGTCGCCGCGCCGGACAACGGCCGCCGCTATCCTCTCTACTACCGCGCGCTGATCAGCTACCTGAAAAGCGAGAAGCTGCTGCGCGCCAACGGATAAGGAGAAATCTATGATGAAACCCGTTCGTGTTCTGTCCGTTTTCGGCACGCGTCCCGACGCCGTCAAGATGTGCCCGCTTGTCCTCGCACTCCAAAAGGATCCGCGTACGGAGAGTCTCGTCTGTGTCACCGCGCAGCACCGCGAGATGCTCGACTCCGTACTCGAACGCTTTCATGTCACACCCGACTATGACCTCAACATTATGAAGCCCCGCCAGTCGCTTTACACCATCACCTCCGCGATCCTCGAAAAACTCGAGCCGGTGCTCATCGAAGCGAAACCTGACATCGTCCTTGTCCACGGCGATACATCCACGTCGTTCGTAGCAGCACTGTGCGCGTTTTACCAGAAGATCCCTGTCGGACACGTCGAGGCCGGTTTGCGCACATATGACCGCTACTCGCCGTTCCCCGAGGAAATGAACCGCCGTCTGACCGGACGCATCGCCGAGCTGCACTTTGCTCCGACGACACTCAACCGTGAAAACCTCGCGCGTGAGGGCATCACCGACGGCGTTGTCATCACCGGCAACACCGTTATCGACGCGATGAAGTACACCGTGCGCGAGAACTACGTGTTCCACGACAAGACCCTCGCGGACATTGATTTTGCAGGCGGCCGCTATGTCCTTGTGACCGCACACCGGCGTGAGAATCTCGGGGTGCCGATGGGTAACATCTGTCGTGCGATCAAACGGCTCGTGACGGAGAACCCGGAGCTGCGCGTGATCTGGCCCGTGCACCTCAACCCCGCCGTACGCGAGACGGTCTATCCGCTGCTCGGCGAGCTGCCGCAGGTGTCGCTGCTCGAGCCGACCGACATCACCGATACGCACAACCTGATGGCGAAGTGCAGCTTCGTGATGACCGACTCCGGCGGCATCCAGGAGGAAGCGACGGCCGTCGGCGTACCGACACTCGTACTGCGCACCGAGACCGAGCGTCCGGAAGGTCTGGACACCGGCATCCTGAAGCTCGTCGGAGTGGAGGAGGACGCGATCTATGAGACGGCGTCACGGCTGATTCATGACGCGGCATTCTATCAGTCGATGGCGGGCGCGGCGAATCCGTACGGAGACGGCTTTGCGTCCGAGCGTATCGTTGACGCAATCGTCCGGTGGAAGGAGTCGCGTTCGTGAGACAGTCCCGCAGCGCTGTCTTGACTGCGGAAAAGAAGCCCGTCCGCATGAAGCTGTTGATCCTGACGGACTTCCACTATTACGGTGAAGGAAAACGCGGTTCAATCTCCAGTCGACGCGGTGATCTCGTCCCGTCGCTGCTTGATCAAATACGTACGCGTGAGACAGATTGCGACGCCGTGGCGGTCCTCGGAGATCTCATCAACGATGGTACGGTACCGGACGCCCGGGAGAATTTGCACGTGCTCCGGGAACGGATGGACTTCAACGTACCGCTCATCGCGATACCCGGAAACCATGACAGTGACCCCGCGCGGTTCGCGGAGGTTTTTGGAGAGCCGAAAGCGTTCTGTGTCAATGGTGTGCGGCTGATTCCGTTCGTTGACAGCTATGACGCAGATGATGTATGCACCCGTGACTTCAGGATCATGGCACAAGAGCTCGCGGCAATCAGACCCGGGGAGATCGCCGTCACGCTGCAGCACAACACCATCCTGCCGGAGATCCGCGAGACATATCCCTACACGCCCGTGCGCTTCCGTGAGATTCACGCGGCGTATCGGGATGCCGGAGTGAAGCTATCGCTGTCGGGACACTTCCACCCAGGTATCGATCCGTTTATCGAGGACGGCGTGACCTACGCCTGCATACCCGCGCTGTGCGAAAGCCCCTTCCGATATGCCGTCGCGGACATCACAGAGGACGGAATAAACGTCGAATTGCGGACGGTTTGTCTTCCCTAGGCTTATGTGCCGGACGCCGGTTGCAGCTGTAAGCAGGCAAAAGGTCGCCGCTTCCTCACCCACACACTGCCCGGACTGCGTAAGGTTGCCGGGAAAATATAAAAGGGCACCCTCTCAACAACTGAAAGGGTGCCCTTTTTTTGATTACAGCACTTCGCGGTAGCTCTTTCCCTGCTTCCACGCGGAAATAAGCTTTTCGAACAGCTTTGACGGTGCCACACAGCCCTCATCCGTGACGACAAAGCCGGTTTCGATGCGGTTGGAACCGTACGGATGCCCGAAGACGCTGATGTCCGTGTTGACGGTCATGCCGCTCTCAAACGGGCGGGTGATCTTTTCGTTCGGGTACGGCGACTCCGCTTCCGACAGACCGCAGCCATGCAGCGGCGGATATAGGTCGTACGCACCGATGCCCGCGTCACGAAAGTAGTTCTTCACTGCAATGACCAGCTTGTTCTGCGGGACACCTGCCTTCAGGTTTCCGATTGCTGTCTCGTACGCGCCGATGAGCCAGGAGATCAACTGCCGCTGCTCATCGCTCATGTCGCCGCAGACAAACGGAAAGCCAAACGTCGCGATGTAGCCCTCGTACTGTACCGCCAGCGCCGCCATCACCATGTCACCGTTCTCTACGACCTTATCCGTCGCGCGGCCGATGATCGTCTTCACGCGCTCCCCGGAGCTGACCAGACAGAACGGCACATTCTCCGCGCCCAGCTTATGCGCCGTGCCGGCTGCCACACCCATCAGCTCCAGCTCCGTCACGCCGGGAACCGCCGCGCGCATCAGCTCCGTGTACGCCGCGTCCGCGATCTCTATGGCGCGTACAATGCACGCAATCTCCGCGTCACTCTTACGAAGGCGCAGCGCCCACAGCATCTCGCCGCAGTCTACCAGCTCTGCGCCGTCCGCTGCCTTCCGGATGATTTCGTACAGCGGCTGCGGCATCGCATCCAGGCCCACAATCCCCAGACGTGCCTTTACGCCGACCTCCGCAAAAACCTTGCGGAACGTCGTGTAGTTCGCGAATGGGTACTCGATTTCCTCAGGCACTGTCACGCACGCGAACTCCGGCACCAGCCGTACATCGTCCCACGCTGTCATCTCTTTTGCCAGCAGTTCGCCCTCCGGCGCGCCCAGCACGATCGGGTCACCCGTACGTCCGAGCAGCACCGCACCGCGCTCAAAGATCGGCCATACATTGCTCAGATAGCGCAGGTTTTCCCGGCGGTACTCGTCTCCGTACACGAAGCACGCATCCAGCGACTGTTCCCGCATCTTTTCCCTGAGGCGCGCGGCACGGTCGGCAAACTCCTTCTTTGGTATTTTCACAGGTGCATCCCTTCTTTCTTAATATTTACGGTCTTATTCAGGATCCCATTCCATGTGCGTGTTTGTCAATCATACATAAACCTCTCACGCTTCGCTTTTCGCACTCATATTCCCCTCAAGCAGCTTCTCGAACGCGTCCTCGTCAAGCACCGGCACACCCAGGCTCTCGGCTTTCGTGAGCTTAGACCCGGCATCCGCGCCCGCAACGACGTAGGAGGTCTTCCTGGACACCGACCCCGACACATGTCCTCCGCGCGCCGCGATTGCCTCGGACGCCTGTGTCCGCGTAAAACGTTCGAGCGTCCCGGTCAGCACGAACGTCAGCCCGGCCAGCGTGTCCGACATAACCGTTAGCTTCGACACATCCGACACGCCCGCTGCCTTGAGCCGCTGCAGGATATCCCGCGCGCGTTCCTCTCCGGTCCACTCCAGCAGATACCTCGCCGTCGTCTCGCCGATATCGGGGATCGCTGTCAGCGTTTCCATATCGGCATCCAGAAGCGCCGTGACCGATGGGAACCGCGCCGCCAGGGTCTCCGCGGCAGCCTTCCCCACCTGACGGATGCCGAACGCATATAAAAGCCTTGCGAAACCGCGGTCTTTGCTCTTTTCAATCGCCGTAAGCAGGTTATCTGCCGACTTCTCTCCCATGCGGTCAAGCTCTGTAAGCTGCTCACGCTTGAGCGTATAGAGATCGGCGGGGTCGTGTACCAGTCCGCGATCGACCAGTGCCTGCAGGATTGCCGGGCCGCAGCCGTCGATGTCCATCGCGTCGCGTGAGCAGAAGTGCTCGAGCCGCCGCAGCAACTGCGCGGGGCAGTCCGCACCGGAGCAGCGTACCGCTGCCATATCCTCATCCCGCTCGGTCGGTGCGCCGCAGACCGGGCACACCACCGGCATCGTAAACGGTACCGTTCCCTCGGGGCGCGCGGACAGGTCAACCCCGACGATCTCCGGGATGACGTCTCCGGCTTTGCGTACGGTGACCAGGTCGCCCACACGGATGTCGCGCTCACCGATCCAGTCGAGGTTGTGCAGCGATGCGCGCGCAACCGTAGAGCCGGCCAGGCGTACCGGATCCAGCTCGGCACCCGGCGTCAGCACACCCGTGCGCCCGACGGTCACTGTGATCTCGAGCAGCCGGGTCTTGGCCTCCTCCGGCGGATACTTGTATGCCGCCGCCCATCGCGGTGCCTTCGCCATGCTCCCGAGCGTCTCGCGTGCGGCCAGTTCGTTGACCTTCACCACTGCGCCGTCGATTCCGAACGGCAGCTCATTGCGCGTACTTCCCAGCCGCTCGATCTCCCGGCAGACATCCTCGATATCCGTGTAAACCGTGTAGGTCAGGCTGACCGGGAAGCCCTGTGCATGAAGCCAGTCGAGCGTCTCGGCGTGGGTGACGAAGGATTTTCCTTCACAGAGCTGCATGTTGAAGATGAAGATGTCGAGTTTCCGCTCTGCCGCGATTTTTGGGTCAAGCTGCCGGAGAGATCCTGCCGCCGCGTTACGGGGATTGGCAAACGGCGGCTCACCGCGCACCTCACGCAGTGCGTTGAGCGTATCAAAGCTCTGATAGGACATATACACCTCTCCGCGCACGATCAGACGATGCGGTGCGCCGGGCAAATAGCGTGGGATTCCCGCGATGGTGCGGAGGTTGCCGGTGACGTCCTCGCCGACCTCGCCCGTTCCGCGTGTCGCGCCGCGTACGAAGACGCCGTCGACGTACTCAAGCGCGACCGACAGCCCGTCGATTTTATACTCGACGACATAGCTGACTTCCGGAATCACCGCACGCACACGCCGGTCAAACGCGCGCACCTCATCGAGCGAGAAGACGTCGTTCAGGCTCTGCAGAGGTACCTCATGCCGTACCTGTTCAAACCCCGTGAGGACATGTCCGCCGATGGTCTGGGTAGGGGAGTCGGGCGTGATCAGCTCCGGATGCGCGGCCTCCAGTTCACGAAGGCGATTCATCAGCGCATCGTATTCGTAGTCGGAGATCTGATTGGTGTTCTCGTCATAATATAGCCGCGCGTTTTCCCGGAGTTGCGCACGCAGCGATAGGATTTCATCCTGATAGTCCATAATTTCATTCCCATTCATGTCTGATATTTGCATCTATTATACCCCGGAATCGGCTGCGCGTCAACAGGCAGGAGCAAAAAAACCCGGCGTAGCACTTGCAAAACGCATCGGAATCTGTTACACTGTTCCATGTAAACAATAGGGGAGGTTTTGCTTATGTCCATCGAGGTCCGCCGTCTGACTGAGGCTGAATTTGAGCCGGAAGTTGATTTTATTAACCTGGTCTTTTCGCAGAATTCCGTCCCGCATAATTTCAAGCGTCTGTGCCCGCGCTGGATACGACCGGAGCTGACCGGATACAACATCGCCGCTCTGCGCGACGGCCGCATCCGCTCGCTCGTCATGGCAGCACCCGCGGAGGTACACATCGCCGGGCATACGCTCAAAGCCGTCGGCATCGGCAACGTCTCGACGCATCTGGACGAACGCCGTACGGGACTGATGCAGATGTGCATGACCCGGACGATCGACGAGATGAAGGAACAGAACGTCGATTTCTCCTTCCTGGGCGGTCTGCGTCAGCGCTATAACTTCTTCGGCTATGAGCGCTGCGGCTACCGGATCGGGTTCACGCTGTACATCCGGAACCTGCGTATGACACGCGGAGAAGCGCCCGCATACACATTCCGAAAGGTCAAGTGCGCCGACGATCCGGCGCTCCCGGACATCCGCGCGCTGTACGAAGCGCAGCCGCTGCGCGTCAACCGCGGAGACGACATGACCTTCTTCCGGACACTGCAAATGTGGACATGCGACCCATACGTCTGCACCGACGCGGACGGCCGGTTCATCGGCTATGTCTGCGCCAGACCGGACGCTGCTTCGCTCAATGAGGTCTTCGCGGTCACGGACGACGCGGTTCTTGACCTTTTAAACGCGTGGATCACACAGCACAATCCCAACCCCGTCGGTCTCGGTCAGCCTCTGAGCATCGGCATACACCCGTGGGCGCGCGGGCTGCAGCGCAAGCTTTATGCGGTCAGCGAGGGAATCTCTGTTGCACCGGATCATCAATACCGCGTGTTCAACTGGGATCGTGTGACAGCGGCATTCTTCGCGCTGAAGGCAACTTACGCCGCGCTCCCGGACGGTCATCTGACGCTCGGGATCGAAGGCTGGGGGAATCTCTCGATCAGTGTGACGAACGGACAGGCGGTCTGCGAAAAGACAGATGCCGCAGCCGACATCATGCTGACCGACTTCGAGGCGTTGCGTTTTGTATTCGGGCCTCTGCCTTCTGTGTCCGTCAAGGCAGTCGACCCGAAGTTCGAGCCGCTTCTGGAAGCCTGGTTCCCGCTGCCGCTAGCGTGGCACGGTCAGGACAACGTGTAAGGAGTGTCTCTGGTATGACATATGAGATAGAGCGTCTGCGGGGCTGCGACTTCGCCGACGCAATGGACTTTCTGAATATGGTCTTTTCGCAGAACAGCAAACCGCACTTCTTCGAGCGGTCGCTTCCGAAGATGTGCTTCCCGGACGATGCGCACATGGGGCGGCATCTGGCAATCAAGCGTGACGGACGCATCCGGGCGATGCTGGGCGTGTACCCGCTGCCGATGAAAGTCTGCGGCGAAAACTTCCTGTTCTCGACGGTCGGCAATGTGGCGACGCATCTGGACGATCGCGGCAGCGGGATGATGACGGCGCTGCTCGATGAAGCTGAACGGGAACTGGTACGCATCGGCGCGGACGCGGCGCGTCTCGGCGGATACCGTTCACGCTACGGACGGCGCGGCTTTGAGATTTCGGGTACCAATATCTCCATCCGGATGCTGCCGCGCAATGTCCACGACCAATATGGCACGGACGTCCCGGCGTTGACTTTCCTTGAGATCACCCCCGGCAGTTTGGTCTACCGCGACATCCGCGCGCTCTACAACCGCCGTTCGTTCATCACGACACGGGAGAGCGACCTTGACTTCGATCTGACTCTGCGCGCCTGGGAAGCGACGCCGTACGCCGTATACGACGGGGATGCATTTGTGGGTTACATCTCAGCCGTGAAGGAAGGCAACGCGTTCGCCGAATGCGCCGCAGATACGCCGGAGCGTCTGCGGGATATCTGCGCGGCGTGGATCACGCAGCGCGGCACGAAGGAGCTCAGCATCACGCTTGCGCCGTGGGAAGACGACGTGCTGCGGGTGATGACGGCGTTCTGTGAGAACTACTCAGTCAGCACTGCCAGTCATTTCCGCATCACGAGCTGGGCAGAGCTGACGCAGGCGTTCCTGAGATTGAAAAACCGTATGGCGCCGCTGCCGACCGGCGAGTTTACACTGGGCATCGAAGGCTACGGGGCTATCCGGATGTCCGTGAGCGGGAAAGGTGTCTTCTGCGAGCGTACGGACGCGCCTCCTGAGCTGACGCTTGACCGGCTCGCGTCGACACGCTTCCTGTTCGGCCCGCAGCCGCCGTACACCGTTGCAAAGGTGCCGTCATATGTCTCGCTGCAGCTCAACGCATGGCTGCCGCTTCCGTTATCGTGGAACGGTCAGGACCGTGTGTGACGAATTTTCGAAAGGTTTTCAATATGCTCACGCTTTTCGCGTACATTCTCAGGATTTCTGTGGTATGCTGAAGTTCCTAACGTAGCTATGAAACCTGGGAGGGCTCTTCTTGGTCACGACACAAAACATAACCAAAACCTACCGGCGTTACAATCGCCCGGCGCTCGACGGCGTGAGTTTTCACATCGCACGCGGGACGGTCTGCGGACTTTTGGGACAAAACGGCGCGGGAAAAAGCACGACGCTCAACCTGCTGACCGGCTGCCTCATCCCCGACGCCGGGAAGATTTTCATCGACGGCATCGACCTGTCCGCCGACCCGCTGCAAGCAAAGCGGCGCATCGGCTACGCACCCGAAAATCCGCCGCTCTATCCGGATATGACACTCGACGAATACCTGACGTTTGTCGCACGAGCGAAGGGTTGTAAAGACATTCCGGCAGAAACAGCGCGTGTGATGAGGTTGACCGAGACGGAGCCGATGCGCACACGGCTTCTGAAGACGCTGTCGAAGGGCTACCGCCAGCGTGCGGGACTTGCGCAGGCGCTCGTCGGCGATCCGGACATCCTCATCCTCGATGAGCCGACCATCGGTCTCGACCCGCGTCAGATCACCGCGATGCGTACGCTTGTAGCAGAACTGGGGCGTACGAAAACCATCCTGCTGTCGTCGCATATCCTGTCGGAAATCACACTGCTGTGCGGACAGATCATCATACTGGCGCAGGGGAAACTCGTCGCGGATGATACGCCGGAAGGCATCCTGAAAAACACCGGCTGCGCGGCACTGGAGGACGCTTTTCTCAAACTGACCGATGTGCCGGACGACGTTGAGGAGGTTGACGTATGAGCGCGGTCTACCGGCGGGAGCTGCGCGCGATGTTTACATCCCTGACCGGCGCGCTCTTCACATTTTTCACGCTGCTGATCGTCGGTATCTACGCGTCGGTTCTGCACTTTTCGGGCGGCTACGCGAGCTTTGAATACTGCATCGGCAACCTCAGTTATATCTTCCTGTTCCTCGTCCCGCTGCTGACAATGCGCACCTTCGCGGAGGAAACGCGCACCGGTACCGACCGCCTGCTGCACGCGCTCCCGCTCCGGCCCGTGGATGTCGTACTGGGTAAGTACTTCGCGCTCGTCACGGTCTGGGGTGTCCCGGTCACGCTGATGTGCAGCTATCCGCTTCTGCTGACTTTTTACGGTACACCCGACCTCGCGACGGCGTACAGTTCGATCTTTGCGTTCTTCCTGCTTGGCTGTGCACTGCTGGCATTCGGCATGTTCCTCTCGTCGCTCACCGAACATCAGCTCATCGCGGCAGTGATCTGCTTCGGGACACTGTTGCTGTCCTATTTTCTTCCCAGTCTCGCGGGTTACCTGTCCGCGTCAGGACTGGCTGCTTTCGTCATCCTCACCTTCCTCATTGTCACGCTGATCGTCCTGCTGCGACTGTTCACAAAGAACATCTGGCTGTCGGTGATCGTGGGCGGCTGTCTGGAGCTGCCGCTGATTGCGGTGTGTCTGCTCGACGTTTCACTGCTTGACGGGACGGTCCAGGTAATCCTGGGCGCACTTTCGCCGTTCAGCCGTCTGGATACGTTCGTCTACGGTGTGTTCGATCTCAGCGCGGTCGTGTATCTGTTGAGCGTGTGCTTCCTGTTCGTATTCTTCACAACACTGCGGTTTGAGCGGCGTCCCGGCGGCTTCCAGCTTGTTCTGACGCTGCTTGCCATCGGATGTGTCGCAGCGGGGAATCTGCTCTGTTCTGCGCTTCCGGCAAGCGTAACGCGGTTCGACACCACCTCAGAGCAGGTCTTCACACTGTCGGATACCTCCGTACGGCTGCTCGACGCGCTCGACTCCGACGTCACCGTCTACCTGCTTGCCGAAACCGGTTCTGAGGATGAGGGCCTGTCCGAGATTCTCTCCCAGTGTGCCGCGCGTACCTCACGGCTGCATATTGAGACGCGCGACCCTGTGCTCTATCCGTACTTTTCCTCGCAGTATACGACGCTTGAACTCTCCGCAAATAGCCTGATTGTCGTCGGGGCACAGCGTACAACAACCGTGGACTTCTCGGTGATTTATGTCTACGATGAAACCGGCCGCGCGATCTTTGACGGCGAATCGGAGATCCTCAACGCCATCCGCTATGTCACCGCCGACAGTCTTCCGATCCTCTACACGCTGACCGGTCACGGTGAGCTGACCCTCTCCGATGCGCGTGTCAAAAGTGTCAAGGGTGAAGGTCTGCTGACACGTCCGTTGAACCTGCTGACCTCTGACGCGGTGCCGTCGGACGCGGCAGGAGTCCTGATCGCGTCTCCGACTGCGGACCTGTCGCAGGCGGAGTGTGAGAAACTCGCGTCGTATCTGACATCCGGCGGGCGGCTGCTTTTATACACCGACGTCAACGTCTTCTCGTCGCCGAACCTCGACACACTGACGAAAGCTTACGGCGTCCGGGCAATTGACGGTGTCGTACTCGACGGCAACGCGGACTACTACCTCTCCGGCTCTCCGTTCTATCTGCTTCCTGAGCTGGGCAAGCATGAGATCACAACGCCGATTACACAGGAGGGATTCCTCACGCTGACGCCGCTGGTTCACGGTCTGACGACCGTTGCCGATCTGCCGCAGTACCTGACCGTCACGGCGCTGCTGTACACCTCCGAAAGTGCATACAGCAAGGATGTATTGGAGATGGAGACGACCGAACAGATGCCGGGTGACGAAAGCGGTGTGTTTAATCTGGGACTGGCTGTGGAGAACAGCAATACCGGCGCACGGCTCGTCTGGTACGGCACCGGCTATTTGCTCGACGATGCGACTGACCAACTGGTGTCCGGCGCAAACGCCGCGCTGTTCACCAATACCATCCGCTGGCTGTGCAGTCAGGAGAAGGGGCTGAGCATCCCTGCGAAGTCGCTTGCCACAAGGACCATTGTCATGACCGAGCGGCAGACATGGATATGGAATACAGTCTGCATCGGACTCGTCCCGGGCGGCATATTGGTCGCGGGGCTGTGGATCTGGGGAAAGCGGCAGATCGGTTCGCGGAAGAAGCGCGGGAGGAAATGATGAAACGTTCGAAAACTCTGATTGTCTACACAGTGGTCTTCGCCGTACTGTCCATAGCAGCGGCTATCGCGCTGATATGCGATCGCCCGGCGCAGACCGAAGCCGCGCCTGAAAAAGCGACCGTCTGCACACTCACCGGAGATGTTTCCTCGCTGACACTCGTGCGCAGCGGCGAAACCACATCGCTGACGTTCGCGGATGATGTCTGGGTCATGGACGGCAATGCGGAGACTCCGGTCAACCAAACGCGCGTATCGGCAATGATGAAGCTGCTGCGCTCTTTCCCTGCGGTACGCGTCATCGGGACGCCCGAGAACTTGACCGAGTACGGTCTTGAAACACCCACACTGTCCGTCACCGCAAAAACCGCAGCGGGGGAAAGCATCCATATCGCCTTCGGGAATGAGACCTCCGGCGGCAATGTCTACGCGTATGCCGACCAACTTTACACCGTCTTGCCGGAGTACCGCGACGTCTTCGACTATGGCTTTCTTGATCTGCTGCAGTACGACGCAATGCCCGACCTGCTGCCCTCGGAGTTGGTCAGCCTGACGGTTCAGCGTGGGAACCTCATGCTCGAGCTGTTTTACCGCGCGGACGGCTCCGACACGGCGTATGAGAATATCTTCGACTGGTTCATCGGCTATCCTTACGATGAGCTGACCGCTGCCGATACCCGAAAAGCCCACGCGCTGTTCTACGACGTGACGGGGCTGTACATCTATGGCTGCGCGGCGTATAAGCCGCAAGACCTCTCCGTATATGGGCTCGACGTGCCGTTCCTGAGCGCTACGGTCGTCTACGACCTCGGGGAAGGCGAGCAGACAACCGTGCTCTCCGTAGGGAATGAGACAGACGACGGTTACGCCTACGTCCGTTTCGACGATTCCGACCTGGTGCTCCTGGCCAATGCCGCAATCACGCGCAGCATCGGCTATACGGCGCCATCCGATCTGCTGCCCAGACAGGTCTGCGGCATCGACCTCGCAACGGTCACAATATTCACCGCGACAGTCGGCGGTGAAACGTACACCTTCGAGGGAGAAGCGCTGAAGGAAGCGAAGTTTATCTCGTGGTATAGGGAACTGACGGCGGTGCTGTCGACCACATCCGCGCCCGACACAACACTCGGCGACGTGTACATGACCTTTGTTTTCGAGCGCAATACCACACATCATCAGACCATGACGCTTTCCTACCACATCTATGACGGCAACTACTATCTCGCGGTCTTCGACGGACGGCGCAGTCAGCTTGTTGACGCGTATACCGTTGAGGACATCGCGGAATGTTTTAAGGAGGTCATCTCATGAAAACGATCCCCGAACTGCTCTGTGAGCGCGAACTTCCGGAACTGCTGATCATGCGCGACGGGACCCCGGTCACCCGTGACAACTGGCCCGCGCGGCGTGCGGAACTTTTAGACATCCTGCAGCAGGAGCTGTACGGCGTCACACCCGCGCCGTGCCCGGTGGAAGGAAAGATCATCCAAACCGATGAGCGCTACTGCGCCGGGAAAGTGCGGCATGACACCGTTGACCTGACGCTTCACACACCTTATGGCGACCACACCTTCCCGGTTCAGCTCTTCCGTCCGAAGGCAAACCCCAACGCGCCGGTCTTCCTGCACATCTGCTTTCGGCCCGACTTCCCCGACCGCTATTCGCCCATTGAGGAGATCACCGACCACGGCTTCGCATTCGCCATGTTTGACTACAACACCGTCGCGACAGACGACGGCGACTTTACCAACGGCTTGGGCGGTTTGTACGTCGGCGACCGAAAACGCCGTCCGCATGAGTGGGGCAAGCTCGGCATGTGGGCATACGCGGCATCCCGCGTGCTTGACTGGCTCGAGACCATCGACGGCATCGACGCGAAGAAGGTCACCGTGACGGGTCACTCAAGGCTCGGAAAGACGGCGCTGTGGTGCGCGGCGCAGGATGAACGCTTCTTCTGCGGCATCTCCAATGACTCCGGCTGCGGCGGCGCGGCGATCGAGCGCGGCAAGGTCGGCGAGCGAACCGAACGCATCACGGAGGTATTCCCGTTCTGGTTCTGCCCGCGTTATAAGGACTACTCCGGCCACGCGGAGCTTCTGCCGTTTGACCATCACTTTATCGTCGCATGTGTCGCGCCGCGATACTGTTACATTGCAAGCGCTGAGGAAGACCTCTGGGCGGACCCGGCGAGCGAGTACCTGTCTGCAGCCGCGGGCAGCGCGGCATATGAGCTTCTGGGACTGCCCGGTGTGCTGCCCGTGTGCGAAACAATGCCCACAGCTCCGGCGGAGTTTCATGACGGCACCATCGGTTACCATGTCCGTAAAGGTCTCCACTATTATGGCCGTGAGGACTGGCTGCGGCAGATGGCGTTCCTTGAGGCGCGGGTATAAGGAGATATTGACGTATGAAGCTCTATGATTATAATCTGCACGAGATCCACCCGAACCTTCCTCAGACAGTCAACCCGGCACACGTACAGGTGCTGCTGCGGGAAAACTCCGCGCGCATCGGGACCGGAATAGACATGCGGCGACCGGTTGTGATCAACTTTCCGGGCGGCGGCTATGCGCATCTGTCCGAGCGTGAAAGCGACCCGGTGAGCCTGCAGTTCTCCGCCGCCGGGTTCCAGGCACTCACCGTCTACTACTCCTGTACGCCTGACCGCTACCCGGTGCAGCTTCTTCAGGCGGCAGCAGTCGTCGCATGGGTACGTCAGCATGCCGATGAGCTGCTCGCCGACCCAGAAAATATCTATGTCTGCGGTTTCTCGGCGGGCGGACACCTCGCCGCATCAACCGGCATCCTGTGGAAGGAACCGGTAATCTCCGAGACGCTGGGCGTCGACGCGAAAATGTGCCGCCCGGACGGGATGATCCTCGGGTATCCCGTCATTACCTTCGGTACCTTTGCCAATCCCGGCAGCTTCCACAACCTGCTCGGTAAGAATCAGCCGCCGCAGGTCTACGAAAAGCTCTCGCTTCAGACACGCGTGGACGATACAACGCCGCCTGCGTTCCTGTGGCATACCTTCTCCGACGACGCGGTACCACTGGAGAATACGCTGATGCTTGCTTCTGCTCTGCGCGCACATATGATTCCCTTCGAGCTGCATATCTTTCCCGACGGCCCGCACGGTCTTTCCGTCGCAAATACGCAGTCGTCGCTCGTCGGATCGGAGACGCTCATCAACCCGCATGTCAGCGAATGGATGAAGCTCGCGGTCGAATGGGTACGCCTGCAAAGCCATTTTGAATAAAAGAGGTACGATTCAATGCACTATCTAAAGATGTCCATGGAAGAGCTGAACCCGCGTCTGCCTGCGCATACTTATCCTGCGAATCTGCAGTGCTATCTCCGCGATGACCTGCAGCCGGGTTTGAAGGTACCGCTGGTGCTGACGATGCCGGGCGGCGGTTACTCCTGCTGCGCGCCTCATGAGGGCGACCCGATCAGCTTCCAATACCTCGCGGCGGGTTATCACGCGATGACGCTCAACTACTCCTGCGCGCCTGACCGTTACCCGACCGCGCTTTTTCAGGTCACGGCGAGCATCCTCTGGGCACGTGAGCACGCCGACGAGTACGGCATCGGCAAGGTCTTCGTCTGCGGCTTCTCTGCGGGCGGTCACCTCACCGCATCGTCCGGCATCCTGTGGAAGGAGCCGGTGCTCAGTGAGACCCTCGGCGTCGACGCGAAGCTGCTGCGCCCGGATGGGATGATCCTCGGCTACCCGGTGCTGATCTGGGGCGATCTGGCGCACAAGGGATCGTTTTATAACCTGTTGGGTCAGAATCTGCCGGAGGAGACCTACGCAAAGTTTTCGCTCGAGAAACGTGTGGACAACGACACCTGCCCGGCGTTCCTGTGGCACACCTTCGCGGACGGCGGTGTCCCGGTCGAGAACAGTCTGCGTCTGGCGGATGCCCTGCGCGCGCATAAGATTCCCTTCGAGCTGCACATCTACCCCAAGGGCGGCCACGGTCTGGGACTCGCCCTGGGTGACCCGCATGTCGCGTCGTGGATGAAGCTCGCGTGCCAGTGGATCGCATTGGTATGACCTTGCTGTATTATGACAACCAGCGCCTGTCCGAATTTCAGGCACGGGTTCTCTCGTGCGTCCCGGACGGCAAGCAGTACCGCGTAATCCTCGACCGTACTGCGTTCTATCCGGGCGGCGGCGGTGAACCGCGTGACCGTGGAAGCTTCGGCGGCGTGGAGGTCACGGATATCGACGAACGCACCGGCGATCTTCTGCTGCCCGAACCGCTGACCATCGGGGAGACGTACACCGGCGCGGTCGACCTTCCGTACCGGCTTGCGTTCATGCGGGCGCATACGGGTGAGCATCTGATGTCGGGCGTCCTGCACCGGATCACCGGCGGCGATAATGTCGGCTTTCATATGAACGAGCAGTGCGTGACGTTTGACTGGAGCCTGCCGCTGGATGCGAAGACTCTCACGCGAGCGGAGGATGAAGCCAACGACGCGGTGATGACGAACCTGCCTGTGGATACGCGGTGGTATGAGCAGCCGCCGGAGGGGATCGTATTCCGTGCCAAAAAGACCTTCCAGGGACGTACGCGGCTCGTGACAGTGCCGGGTGTGGACGTCTGCGCGTGCTGCGGGCTGCATATGGCGTACACCGGCGAGATCGGCAGCGTGCGGATACTCGATGTGATGCGGTATAAAGGCGGCACGCGTGTGACAATTGCTGCCGGATATCAGGCGCTGCTCGACGCCAGACGGGTAGGGGAGACCAACCGCGCGGTCGGACGTCTCGTCTCCGCGAAACCGTACGAGACCGCCGACGGCGTAGCGCGGCTGCTCGCAGATCGTGACGCTCTGAAAGCTGAGCGTACGCAGCTTCGGAAAACGCTTGTCGACCTGAAAGCGACGCTGCTTGACGCGACACCCGGCGCGCTGCTGTTGTTCGAGGACGGCATGACGCCCGATGAGCTGCGCCACTTCACGCTGACCTTGACCGAACGGCGTGAGAACACCGTTGCGGTCTTCTCCGACGGCCGCTTCTGTATCGGACGGGCTTCCGGCGATGTCCGCGTGCTGACCAAGGCATTGACTGCAGCCTTCCACGGACGCGGCGGCGGCTCTGCCGTATTGACTCAGGGCACCGTCGATGCCGCGCCGGACGCGCTCTCGCGATTCCTGCACAAACATCCGGACTTTATCTAAAAAAAGACGCTCTCTGTTATTCAGAGAGCGTCTTGAATGGGTGGTTCAATCGTAGCGGACGGCACGTTCCATATCCCGCTGCGCATCCTTCTTCGCGGCATCATCGCGCTTATCGTAGAGCTTCTTACCTTTTGCCAGCCCGATCTCCACCTTCACCTTCGAGTCCTTCAGGTACACCGACAGCGGAATCAGCGCGTACCCGTCACGGCGAATGGCGTCGAACAGCTTGCGGATTTCGGCCTTGTGCATCAGGAGTTTTCTTTCCCGAATCGGGTCGCGGTTGAAGATGTTGCCCTTCTCATAGGGTGAGATGTGCATCCCGCGTACGTACAGTTCGCCGTCACGCACGATACAGAAACTGTCCTTGAGGTTGATCTGCCCGAGACGGATGCTTTTCACCTCAGTGCCCGAAAGCGAGATGCCCGCCTCGTATTTTTCCAGGATGAAATAATCGTGGTAAGCCTTGCGGTTGTTTGCCACCGGCTTGATCCCGCGTTTGTTCGGCATGATCTGTCCTCCCGCGTATGATATCTCCTACAGTATACCCTCACGCATGCGGATTGTCAAGCGTTATTCCTCGACATGTTCCAGTCCCGCGTCGAGCATCGTACGGACATGGCAGTCCGCAAGCGAGTAAAGTATCGCCTTGCCCTCACGCCGGCAGCGAACCAGATGGCTCTGCCTGAGTACCCGAAGCTGGTGCGAGATTGCGCTCTGCGTCATGTTCAGAAGCTCCGCGATATCCCCCACGCACAGCTCCGCCTCCTCCAGCGCGAATAATATCTTCACGCGCGTTGAGTCTCCGAAGACCTTGAACAGCTCCGCAAGGTCGTATTGAATCTCCTCGTCCGGCAGCCGCTCTCTCAGTTCCTGCAGAGAAACGTTTTTCGGTTCAATATCCATTTGATCACAGCCTTTATTTGCTTTATTGTTCATATGTATTATACCACACATCACCCATTTGTCAAGTGCGAGACGAGGCAACAATATTTCCCCGAAAATGCTGATTTGTATGCCGTTTTGGGGTAGTATAATGACAGTTTGTATTGTATAATGAAAAGGGGAGCTAAAAATGAAGCTTTATATCTTCGGTACCTGCTCCGGGACGGAGCCGTATCCGGGACGTCATCATGTCGGATTTGCGGTCGAGCATTGCAATCATCTCTACTGGTTCGACGCAGGGGAGTGCTGCTCCTACACTGCGCATCTGATGGGCGCCGACCTGATGCGCATAAAGAAAATCGTTATCTCTCACACACACATGGATCACATCGGCGGCCTGGGGAATCTGCTTTGGACGATCCGCAAGCTTGACGGGATGCATCACACGCTCGTAAACCGTGACATCGGCCTGTACATCCCGGACATCCGCGCGTGGAAGGGTGTCGAAACGATGCTGCGGTATACCGAAGGCGGCTTCCGCTGCGACTTCACGATCTCCCCGCATGAGTATACCAACGGCGTCCTGTTCGACGATGACGGCTTGCGCGTCACAGCACTCCACAACCATCACCTGCCGCACGAGGACGGTGCGCCGTGGCGGTCGTTCGGTTTCCTCATCGAAGACGGCAAGCGGCGTGTGGTCTACTCCGGCGATACCGGCGGAGTAGATGACTTTGCGCCCCTGATGCCCGGCTGCGACCTGCTGCTGATGGAGACCGGTCACCACCATCCGCCTGAGGTTGCCCGCGAACTGCTTGCACGGAATATCTTCCCCGGCATACTCGCGTTCATCCACCACGGCCGCGACATCCTGGACCGTTATGACGCCCAGGTCTCGGCGCTCAACGAGATATGCCCCGGACGCTGGAAAATTCTCAACGATGCGGAAACACTGGAGGTGTGAAGATGATCGGAGTCACATTACCGCTCGATCTCTACATTGGTACGGATCATCAGGCATACTGCGCGCTGCTCGATGCGTACGGCGGCTTGAATACGATGCTGGATTGTCTGCGGGACAGCGGTGTTGAAAGTATTGAGGTACACACAGTCACCGCGCAAACCTCCGCCGGAACGGTACGCGGCTGTATCGACCTCGCCGCAAGTCACGGGCTGCACACAACCCTCCACGGTATGCTCAACCCGGACACCGACGCATTCCTGGCATCCTACACACTTTTGGACAAGCCCGCTAACATCACCGTCCACGCGCTCTACGGCGAGCCGTCCCGCACCGTCAGCGCACTCGCGGCAATCCAAAAGAAAGCCGTGGCGTCCGGTATCCCCATCACACTGACGCTCGAGAACAACCGCCATAAACCCCATCGCCCGGACATCATCGACCCCGGCGACTCGTGCGAAAGCGTCCTCGCGATGGTCTCACAGCTTACCGGCACCGGGATCACCTGGGATATGGGGCATTATTACCACAATCTGTGCAGGTTCCGCCATACGCCCGACGCCGTGCCGGACGCGGAGTTCCTGCGCCGTGTGAAGCATACGCACATTCACGGTGTTGTCGGCGGCACAACGCACTATCCCTGCACGCCGAATAACCTTCCGCTCGCGCGCTACATCCGGGCGCTCGGGGACTACAAGGGTGTGTACAACATCGAGCTGTCGGTTTCCCGTTACTATCCGGCAATCGCGCCGCGCACCGCGTTTGAGGACAGCATCCGTACGCTGAGGGAGGTGCTCGCTGATGCGTGAGGAATGGAAAGCCGCCGCGTATGCCGATCTGCGCGTACGCTTCCCCGCGATCTGGGACGCTGCGTTCGCCGAAAAGGGAGAACATACCTTCACGCTTTTCGGCCCGTCCTGCTACGTCCTCGACGCCGACGGCAGCCGCGTTGTCATCGACCCATGCCTGCGCTTCCCGTGGATGACTGATCAGATCGCGGCGCGTATCCGTAACGACTTTGCGCGCGTTGACGCCGTCGTGCTGACCCACGCGCATGAGGATCACTTCGACACAACACTGCTGTCGATGCTGCGCAACTGCCCGGTACCGATCGTTGTGCCGGAGTTCTTCACACCCGAACAGCTCGCCTCTACAAGTCTGCCCGATACGCGTTTCATCCGCGTTCGCGCGGGAGAACGCATCCGACTCGGACGATTCATCTTCACCGCCTACCGCTCGGCACACTTCCGGCCGTCCGGTTCCGGCATCGATGAGATGGGCTATCTCATCGAGACCTCCCGCCAGCGGATGCTGTTCCCGTGCGACGTGCGCGACTACAACCCTGCAAAGCTGCCACCGGTTGGGGAGGTAGACACGCTCTTTCTGCATGTCTGGCTCGGGACGGCCAATGCGCTCAACCTGCCGTGCGAGCCGTTTCTCTCGGACACCGTCCGGTTCGTCCTGGCGACCGGCGCGCGGCAGGTCGTCCTGGCGCATCTTATGGAGCTGGCGCGTACACTGCCGGAGCTGTGGACTTATACACACGCGGGGCTGATTGCCGACGCTCTCATCGCTGCTCGCCCGGACATAAACATTTTGCTCCCGCGCCTCGGAGTCCGTCTGACGCTCTGATAATGAATACTTTTCTTATTACAAAATCAGCAAAAAGATTGAGATAATCAAGCACATCCGCGGATTGTTATTCTTCCGCGAACGTGCCATTGGTCGATGAGATGAATTTGTTCAGGTGAAGGCGCTTGATATGAATATCCAACTCGTCATGGTGTTCCTTGTTTTACCTCGGAATGTCCGCAACACTGTCGATAATCAGGCGCGGGCGATAAGGGAAATTGTCTACATCCGCTTTGGAGGTAACGCCGGACAAGACAAGCACGGTGTCAAGACCGCTTTCGATGCCGGAAATGATATCCGTATCCATTCTATCCCCGATGATGACTGACTCATCTGAGTGCACGCCCAACAGTCGCAGACAGGAGCGCATCATCAAAGGATTGGGTTTGCCAACAAAGTAGGCGTTTTTCCCGGTGGCAAGTTCCACAGGTGCAACCAGTGCGCGACAGGCAGGGATGATGCCGTCCTCGATGGGTCCGGTAATATCGCTGTTGGTACCGATCAGCCTTGCACCGCGCAGAACCAGGTTGGTGGCAGTGCAGATTTTTTCATAGTTATAGTTGTTTGTCTCTCCGATGATGACATAGTCAGGGTTGATCTCATTGATGGTGATGCCCGCATCATAGAGTGCGTTGAAGAGTCCGGGTTCGCCGATTACATAGGCGGAACAGCCGGGTGACTGTGCGGCTACAAATTTTGCAGTTGCCAGCGCACTTGTATAAAAATGATTTTCGTCTACTTCAAGGCCCATGCGCTGCAGCTTTTGACTCAGTTCTTTTGGTGAACGTCCGCTGGCATTTGTCAGGAACATAAAATGTTTGCCTTCCCTGTAGAGCCAATCGACAAATTCTTTTACGCCGGGAAGCAGCCTGTAACCGTGGTACAGAACGCCGTCCATGTCGCAGATAAATCCGGTTTTGTTTCGTAAACTATCCATATAACTCCTCTTGCGTTTGTTCTTTATTGATACGACAATTGTAACGCTTGTCTTGACGCAAAACAAGGCCTCCTTTTTGTCTGAAAACCCCTGGGTTTGGCGTATCCCGAAAAGTGGGAGACCTAGCCCAAGGGTTAAATAATATAGCGCCGCGGGAAACTTCCACTGCATTTACATGCGATGTTTGGGCACAAAATGATGAAATTGGTTTATCCGAATAGAGACCATATTGGGGTCTTCACCGAAATGGTTAAAAACCTTAAAACCTCTGTTTTTACACGATTTACTTGCTTTTCAATCAAACATCTGAGTATAGACGTTCAAATATTTGATAACAAAGATATGTCAAATAAGGAGACGGAACTTTCTTCTGTCCAAAGTCCCAGTCTTTTAATTTCAGGTATATCGATTCAGGCGTGAAAAGACCGTTCTCGTCTTGTTTGCTTTTTATATGATTTATCATTTCAAGAAAACGCAGGTCATCTCTCGCAAACTCATATTTACTAAGAACTCCTGCTACGCTGACGATATCATACCAACACGAAGGTGCTTTCAGCTTACGGAAGTCCGTGCCCATGTAGAACATGTATGGATGCTGATTGAGACTATTTTCCCACAGATTCAGCAATGTTTTTACAGAGGAAGAGGCAACCTGAGAATCCTTATATTCCGGGATATACGAAAGTAAATCGGCCATAATCAGCGTCGCATAGGGGCAGCAGTCATCCTTTTTCCCCGGTCCACGAAACTTGCCCAGCTCCGGTGACACCGCACAAGGGAATCCGTTATCACGATACAGAGACACCAGATGATCAACACCCTGTTTGATGTATTCACGATAATCCACACCCGACTTCAGCAGAGCAAGCAATAGCAAGGGTGCATCACACAGGCACCAGCCGAACACATTTTCACCCTTACCGCCAAAATGCTTGGGAACATTGGTCATAGACTGATAAACACCGTGCTCGTCGCGGTTTTGAAGTATTGCATCAATGGCTGCTTTAATTTCCGGGACTTCCGTATCAAATCCGAGCTCAAGCAGAAACAGCAGTTTTTGTATCGGTAAATCGGGATTCTTATGATTTGTTACCAGAGTCCCATGGAAATTCGCAATATCTGAAAGGCATCTTTTTATACGGTTATCCTCTAATGCCGCATTTCTGATTTCAACAAGACAGTCCTTGGATTCATGCCCCAAGTTAAGACGGATTGCGTATTTCAGCCAATCGTCGCTGATTTCCAACAGCTTTTTATAACCATAACCCATATTCTCCACCAGCGCCTCGTTCTTCTATGGCATCATACTCGGCATACAGGATCAGACAACACACAATAAAATCACAAAATTTCTTCGAAAATCTTATTAACAGACACTTCATTAAAGAAACAATGGAATAAACGGATGATTTTTTATACACATCTTTTTTGTACGTATTCATTACAATCCTATCTTTGGAATCCCTTCCAAGCGACTCTATGATGGACATTTCACGATCACTTGAACAAACATTTTTATCCATTCGATACTCGCCTCCCAAAGTCAGAGAATGTTCTGATACACGGCTGCGCTGCATTCGATCTTAATGTGTTTTTGTTTTACAGTTTCCCGCTGTTGACAACCGGCTGGACATCCCGATTCCCGCACAACACAACCAAAAGGTTTGACACCATGGCAGCCTTGTGCTCCTCGTCAAGGGTTATGATTTCGTTCTGTGAAAGCTTTTCCAGTGCCATCTGAACCATACCAACCGCGCCATCAACGATCAGCTTCCGAGCATCCACAATGGCGCTTGCCTGCTGGCGCTGCAGCATCACCGCAGCAATTTCCTGTGCGTAGGCAAGATAGGTAATTCGCGCCTCCAGAATTTCAAGCCCGGCCTCATGAACCTTGCTCTGAATCTCATTCTTGATGCGCTGGGCTACCACCTCACTGGAGCCGCGCAGGCTTCCTTCATCCGGCTCGCCGTCTCCTGTGGTATCCACATTGGCTGCCACATCGTAGGGATAGATGCGTACAATGTTGCGCAAAGCACTGTCGCACTGTAAAGACAGATATTCTTTGTAATTGTCCACATTGAAGACCGCTTTTGCAGTATCCACCACCCGCCAGATGACTGCAATGCCAATTTCCACCGGGTTGCCCAGACAGTCATTTACCTTTTGCTTGGTATTGTTCAATGTCATAATCTTAAGGGAAATCCGTTTGTTGCTGGCTTCCATATCGATCTTGTTGCCGTCAGTGGATATGGTGATTCCTTGCTTGCCCATCGTCTGCACGTCACCACTTTGCCCAAGCCTGGTTCTGGCTGCAGGGTTCACAGATACTGAAAAAGGATGGATATAGTAGAAGCCGGGCTCGCGGAGGGTGCCGGTGTATTCTCCAAACAAGGTCAGTACCAGTGCCTCATTTGGATTGAGCACTCTCAGCCCCAAGAAGGGGAGAATGCCCACAATTAACCAAAGGGTGCCCAATACCAGAGGCAGGACACCAAGGTTGTTTTCATTTTCCAGCAGATTACCGCCCAGTATGACAAGTCCGATGGCCGCAATGTACAGTACAACGGATAAAAACAAAACCAACATACCCGAGCTGGCTCTAAGTTGTTTCTCCTTCATGGAACAGACCTCCTTATGTTTTTATTGACTTTAAGAAATGAGTAACTTTATGCCGGTTATCATAACTGCAGAATGAATTGCGCAATTGAATCCAAGGCTTGAAAATCGGTAAAATCGACCTTTTGATTATAAGTATCGATCATAGCTTGTATCTCCGCGGTCTTTTTCTCTTCCGGCATGGCTTTAATCTTTTTATAAAGCAATGCCATCATAGCTTTGTGGACAATATTTAACCTGGAGTAATCAATTCCTCCCCTTAAATGGAAAACTTGAGTCCGCTTCCACAGGTCTTCGGGAATCTGATTTTCTACATCTTTTTTGATTTTGTTCGTGTTCGCTTCATTGTTCACATCAGCTAACCCAACGGTGATAACGATGAGTCTTGCACCTTTCGGTGTATGTTTTACAATCTTCCTTAAGCCCTTCACATGACCTGCATATATACCTCCGAGGTGTATAATATGGTCGAAGGAAGACAAATCCCTGACATCCAATGCATTCAGCAAGGGAATTTTCGTAGCTTCAGATAACTTTTCCGCATATCGTCTTGCTGATCCGTATTGACTTCCATAAGTGATGATTTTATTCATGGCTTCTTCTCTTTTTTGAATTTAATTTTCTCGCCTTTTTCTTTTATATTATTACTACATTCATTATAAGGACGCCCTGTAAAATCTGAAACCACTTTGACGTCAAATATAAGTTAAAAATACTTTTTGATGTAAAATCTCATATACACTGCCTGATTTCTATTCTTGAACATGACTTATCCGCTGCACTCAAACCGACTCAAAACAGACTCACGGGAATGTCAGTACTGCGCAGCCGCACGATCAACTACTCAAAAACGCGAAATATATATTGGGTACAGGAGGTCCGTTTCTTCAACAATGCAAATATTTTACCCTCAATGCTAAAAAGCAAATCCGTATATTGATATTATTCCGCAAATGTGCTACAATTTTATGGGATAAGTTTGTATTGGTTTTAAGGTTTTTAAGTCGAACAGCTTCAACATGAAGCTATGGAACGATACGACACTTGAGAGGTACCTATGTTGAAGTCGGGTCGTCCCGGCATTTTTGAAGAAAGGTCAACACTCAGTCCCTATAATAGAGAGCAAGAAAAATTGCAGTCTGCGGAGGTGGTTCATCGTGCGCATCTTTGCTTTGGAATTAAACAATGACATTAAAGGCATTGCACAGAGAAAAGAATATATTGAGAAACTGATTGAGCGTCTGCCATCTCCGAAGCTCGTGGTTCTTCCCGAACTGGCTTACTGCAGCTACATGGCAAGTCAGGAAATATGGAAATATGCCGACGATCGTGGACAGGACACATCATCATGGGCAGTGCAGATTGCTCAAAAATATCATACATTCATTGGTGTCGGCTTTTTGGATAAAGAAAACAGGGATTATTATAACCGCTACCTGATTGCCGGCCCTGATGGTATTTGCGGTATCGTTTCCAAATCGGAAGGCGAATCCGCAGTGTTCAAACGCGGTGATTTTGGAAGTGTGATTGCGACTCCTTTCGGAAAAGTCGGAGTAGGCATCTGCTATGATTCCAGACGCAAACACTTTTATGAGAATGTGAAAGATGAAGAGTTGTCGTTGATTCTTTTCCCGCACGGAGCACCTGCAGATCCGAAAAAGCCCGAAAAGGAGCAGCGGGGGAATGATATTCGTTGCCTGATGTATGTGGATGCTTTTGGGGTTCCCGTTGTGTATGTGAACAGCAAGGGAAAACTTGAAAATATGCCCGGGATAATGGGTGCTATGATGAAGAAACATGGATTCAAAATGAATGGTATGAGTAAAATCTATGCCGCAGAAGGAAATCCGATTCACACAGATATACCGGAAGCTGTTGCGTCAGAAATCCATCTATCCCCCCAAAAACTGAAAAAAGAGATTCGTTTTTATGGGAACGACATTTTGCCGGGTAATTGGCTGTTCAAACAGTTGATTCTAAAGCCGGATACTGAAGCGGGAATCAGAGCTTATGAGGCAGCTCGCTGATTTCCAGTTTATTGAGGTGACCGCCTATGAAACAGCTCACAATATGATAAGAACTTCTGTGATCTGAGCGAGAATATGGGAAAGAGGGATGTATATTGCGTCGGCAATGTACGTAACATCCAGACCCCGGGCGTCGAAGAAGATTTTGAAAAGGTGATTGTACATCATGTAGTTACCGACCTCGATGGACGGATTATTGACCACCTTTTTCAGATGGGCCGTCCGACGGTCACCGGGACGCAGGCAGATGATATGATCGGATGCCGATATAAGAAACTTCCGTTTCATTATGAAAAATGCACCTCCGCCATATGACAAAGGTGCATTTACTGGAGCTGTTGGCCGGATTCGAACCGGCGACCTGCGCATTACGAGTGCGCTGCTCTACCAGCTGAGCCACAACAGCATAGTGGGCAGTCGGAATCCCCAAACCGAAACGCGCGTCAATAGTGCGCTTATGATTATATCGGAAGGTTTTTCCAAAAGCCTCCGCCAGTATATCACATTTTTTCCAATTCGTCAAGCCCTAATTCCCGAAAATATAATTATTCCCGATGAACGCACAAAATCGTCGTGTCGTATATTGACTTTTCCCGTATGGTTGGTGTAAAATAATACAAAATGTACTGTTATGGAAAGGAAGATTTGGCTTATGTGGACCGAAGAAAAGCTGGACACTCTACTGACAATTCCCTCCGCACGTCTGGTCGAGGACATTGCGAAGATCAAGGGCGATATCATGATTCTCGGAGCGGGTGGGAAGATGGGACCGACGCTCGCGCTGCTTGCGAAAAACGCGGTGATGAAAGCCGGAATCGATAAAAAGATTATCGCCGTCTCCCGCTTCTCAGACCCCGCTGCCCTTGAGCTTTTACACAACGGCAGCGTCGAGACCATCTCGTCCGACCTGATGGTACGCGGTACGCTTGATAGGCTCCCCGACTGCGCAAATATCATCTTCATGGCCGGCCGTAAGTTCGGCACCGACGGTCAGGAACCGTTTACCTGGTCGATGAACGCCTGGCTGCCGGCGCTGACTGCCGAGCGCTTCCGCGAGTCGCGCATCGTCGTATTTTCCAGCGGCAACATCAATCCGATTGTCCCGGCAGCATCCGGCGGCGCATCGGAGGATATCCGCCCGCACGCCATCGGTGAATATGCGCAGAGCGTACTTGCACGTGAGCGCATCTTTGAGTACGGCTCCCTTCACTATGGCACCAAGGTCACGCTGTTCCGTCTGAGCTATGCCATCGCACTGCGCTACGGCGTTCTCTACGACATCGCGTCGAAGGTCTACGCCGAGCAGCCCATCGTGCTGGAAAACGGCTGCTTCAACTGCATCTGGCAGGGCGACGCCAATGAGCTGGCCATCCGCAGCCTGATCTGTGCCGAAAGCCCCGCGAAGAAACTCAACGTCACCGGTCCCGAGATTGTCGGCGTCCGCTGGGCGGCGGAGGAGTTCGGCAAGCGTTTCGGCAAGACTCCGGCTTTTATCGGTGTCGAAGCTCCTGATGCGTACCTAGAGAATGCGTCTCTGTGCCATCAGCTCTTCGGCTACCCGACCGTCACGCTGCGTCAGATGCTCGACTGGCAGGCCGAGTGGATTCTCGACGGCGGGAGTACACTCAATAAACCTACTCACTTTGAAGAAAGAAAGGGGAGCTATTGATGCGTCCGGAAGCTCTGAAGGTCCTGCGTACGGGTACCGTTATCCCTGCGTTCCCGCTGACACTCACGGAGGACGGCTCCTTTGATGAACGCCGTCAGCGCGCACTCATCCGCTATTATCTCGACGCCGGTGTCGGCGGATTGGCTGTCGCCGTCCATACAACTCAGTTTGCCATCCGCAACCCGAAGATCGGACTGTTCCGGCCGATTCTGCGCATCGCTAAGGAAGAAACCGACCGCTTCGAGGCGCGTACCGGGAAGACAATCCTGCGTGTCGCGGGCTGCTGCGGGCCGACCGCGCAGGCTGTCTCCGAAGCGGAGTTTGCCAAGTCTGAAGGTTATGACGCCGTGCTGCTTTCCGCAGGCGGACTCGCAGATTGGAGCATCGATCAGCTCATCTCGCGTACCGCTGAGGTCGGGGAAATCATGCCGGTCGTCGGCTTCTACCTTCAGCCCTCCGTCGGCGGACGTGTGCTGCCGTTTGAGTACTGGCAGAAGCTGTGCGAGCTGAAAAGCGTCGTAGCAATCAAGGCTGCGCCGTTCAACCGCTACCAGACTCTCGACGTCGTCCGCGCTGTCGCGATGTCCTCCCGTCCCGATGAGGTCACGCTCTATACCGGCAATGATGACAACATTGTCCTCGACCTGCTCACAAAGTATCGCTTCACGAAGGAAGACGGCACGGTCGTCGAGAAGGGCTTCGACGGAGGTCTCCTCGGTCATTGGTCGATGTGGACGAAAACGGTCGTCGACATGTTCGGTATGCTCAGAGCTGCCGCCGCATCGGAGGAGATACCGACGTCGCTTTTAACTCTCGGCATTGAGATTACCGACTGTAACGCTGCATTCTTCGACGCAGCCAATCAGTTCGCCGGCTGCATCCCGGGTGTCCATGAGGTGCTGCGGCGTCAGGGTCTGATGACCTGCACCCGCTGTCTCAACCCCGACGAGGTGCTCTCACCCGGTCAGGCCGACGAGATCACCCGCGTCTACCGCATGTACCCGCACCTCAACGATGACAAATTTGTCCGCGAGCATCTGGAAAGCTGGCTGGCGGACTAATCCTCGTCTCCGCACCACCGATGCTTTTCCATATCCACACGTCCGTCCGGCAGGAACGTCACGCCCTCGTCCTCCAATAAAGTGCGCTGGATGTCGCTCCCGCCGAACGCGAATGCCTGCGACGTCTCCCCGAACCGCGTCACCACGCGGTGGCACGGAATCACGCCCGGCTCCGGATTGACGTGCAGCGCGTAGCCCACCACACGCGACCACCGCGGATTTCCCGCGAGCGCCGCGATTTGCCCGTACGACGCGACCTTTCCTTTCGGGATGCGCCGTACCTGCTCGTAGATGCGCGCAAAGGTGTCGCTCATAAACCTCACCTCAGTCAAATAAAAGCGTGGGAGCCGGATTTGGCTCCCACGCTGATTCTTTATGCCCTGTACTTCGCGATCAGCCGATTTATGCGATCACGCACACCGAGCAGCCAGTCGTCGCCGTGCGGGTAGCTCTTGAATGTAATGGGATCAATGCCGTCCTCGAGAATCTCCATCACCGCATCGCGTCCTGCAAGGCTTTCGGCGTAATCGAACGCCCGTTGATCCTGCAGCGCTTCATGGAAGACCTCCAGCCGGATGGACGCATAGGGGCCGTTCGGGCCGGGATAGACAACGAACGCGTCGCCGCCCGGGAATGCTTCGCCCGCGTCGGTCACACGGTAGGGGTCGATCTTCGTACGTGACAGGCAGGAGTTATAGAAGTTGTACCCCCACTGTAAGAAACCCGCGATGCGGTACTTGTAAAGCTGGGTTCCGAGCGCACGGTTCCTCTGTGACGGGAACGCCAGAAAGCGGTTGCAGACGTCGATGTTCTGACCACAGCAGTAGTATGTCCACAGCCCCGGGACATTATGCTCGAGGAACGGCTCGATGTGGTTTGTCGCGGGAATCGGCAGCGGAACGGCACCGGTCGCGTAGAAGTCATAGTTTGACAGCGCGTCCATCACCGGGTATCCCGGGATCAGACTCCTGAGATACCCGCCGACGTTCTTATACTGCTCCAGATGGTCGATCGACGGCTCGTCGGAGACGTGGAAGTAGGTGTGCTTGTCCATACCCTCGTCCTTGAGCACCTTTAAAAGCTCCGGGATAAAAGCTGCCAGAAACGCGCGGTACTCGTCGCCGGCGGCATCGGTGTCCCAGCCGAAGATGCGCTTTTCCACACCGTCGACCGTCGCGACGACCTTCGGTGCGTGCTCGGCGCCCCATTGCGTGTAAAGGTGCGAAATCTCCAGGTTTGCGATTCCCGTGCGCTTACAGCAGGCAATCCACCTGCGCAGCCGGTCGAATCCGAATGTGTACTTCCCGTCTTTCACGGTTACTTCAACGAGCTGCACGGTCTCGCGCTCGCCGCCTACAGCCGTGTCAAGCGGCGGCGTGAATACCGGCGTCAGGATCAGGTTCAAACCTCTGGACGCTCCCATCGCCATGAAGCGTTCAATCAGCTCCCAGCCACGTTCACTCCACGGCTCCACATGGTAGTAGCCGGTGATGCCGTCGACGTGGAACCAGTTGGTATACAGCAGCTTCTGCGCCGGCAGTACCGCGTCGATCACCGTGAGCGTAAAGGTGTCGCGGGATATCTCCGCGCCGTCGAAGGTACACACGACATCGAGCTTGTGCGTACCGGGTGTCGCGACGTCGACGGTGATCCACGCGCTGTGCCATACGTTTGCCGCGTGGCAGTACATCGGCTCGAGCGGCTGCAGGACGTCCGGGAACAGACCGGGTTTTGTGCGCAGGACGTTTTCATCGTGGACCTTGTAGATCGGCTGCATGCACGGTACGCACGCAACGTCGCGGACAGTCACCGGGTCGGGACAGCCTTCGACATTCACGGAAAAGTCGCCGGTGACGCGTTCGGTGAAGCGGTAGGCGAGCTGGAACGAGTAGACCTCACCGCACAGGGATGTCCCGACGGCGTACGGATGCGCAGACGGAGTCTCATCGGGGAAGACCTTCACCAGTGAGGAAAAAAGACGGGTTTCAAAGGTTTGCATGACGGTTCTCCTTTATCTCATGACTTGACATTCATCACCTCGCCGCACTTGGGGCAGGTAACGCGCAGCGTACCGCGGTTCTTCGGTACGCGCAGGCGGGTCTTGCACTTGGGGCAGTTGAAGTAGTGGTGTTCTTTATCGCGGAATTCGCGGATCACACGGGAGAGGAATCTCCCGATCTTCGTATAGATCGGACGTGCCCAGCGCAGAAACCAGTTGTTCTCACGCTCGCGCGCGGCGATATTGCGCGAGAACATCCGGTACAGCTCATACACACACAGCGCAAATCCGACATACTGAATCGCAAAGACCTGCGTGATGGTCGCAATAAACGCCATAAGGACGTATGTGGCTACAAGCGCCAAGCCGAATTGATCCATTCCGCGCCTGCCGTACATAAAACGCGCTAACCAGTTCAAATGATACGCTCCTTTGATTGTTACGCGAGGATGAATATGTTGTCCTCGGTGATACCGCAGATTCTCGCGAATTCACGGATGCGGTCATGACAGAGGAAACTCTTCGGCGTATGGGCGTCACATCCGGCGAAGAATTTACAGCCGCACTCCCGCGCAATCGTGAAAAAGCGGCGGTACTCTCCGGGCTGACCGTCGGCGTCGTCCGCGCACTTGTGGTTGAAGATGTCGGGGTTGATCTCCATCGCGACACCGTTCTTCGCCGCAGCTTCGCAGACCTTGCGGTAATCTGAATCGGTGATGCCGTGCAGCGTCTCCTCAATGCAGGTGCAGCCGAGCGGTACGAACGGATGCGCGATGCCCGTCGCAATGCCCATGTGGACAACCTCGTAGGTGCGGTCGAGCATGATCCGCCGGTACTGCTCCGGGGTGTGCAGGTCAAACGGCACCGTGAAGCCCTTCATATGCGTATGCGACGTCGGGACAAGCACAAAGTCCAGCAGCCGCGCCGTCTCGCGGGAAATTCCCAGCTTGCCGTGACCGCAGTACTCCGTCTCACAGCCGAAACGTACCTGCACCCCATGTGTATCCTTCGGGATACGCGTGCGCAGGACGTTGATGTGGGTAAAGTCCTGCTTTGCGTACCAGTCGCTCGCTCCGGGGACATTCGGATCCCAGAAGTGGTCGGAGAAGCCGATGGTCGTGATGCCCTCGTCCTTACACAGCGCAAGGTAGGCGTCGACCGTCGCGTCGGACTTTGCGCATAGGGACAGGTTTGTATGTACATGCAAATCCTGATTCAAGAACATGGAAACACTCCTTGTACGCAAAATGGTTTATGTGCATTATACCACACCGCATGAGAAAAAACAAGAGCGTTTTCCTTGACAGCACGGTGATTTGCAGTTATAATGAAGTAAAGTATTTTACCTGACGGGAGGACTCATGACATGGAGCGTAACTATCAGTTCCGCGAACGCCTGCTGGAGGTTCACAAGAAAGGTCTGCGCGACGATGCCATCTGGACAAAGCTCACCGGTACGACCGTCGACGAAAGCTGGGAAATCGTCTACCCTGCCGACGCAGACCGCGTGATGCTGCATGCCGCACACGATCTGCGCGACTTCTTTGAGGTATCCATGAACCTCTGCCTGCGTGCGCGTCCGCGTAAAGACGGCGAGCCGCTCGAAGGCCGCATCACACTCACCGACGCTGCGCATACTCCGGCGCTCGCGCCCGCGTATACGGAGCCTGCCGCATATAAGCTCGACGTGGGCGACGGCATTACGGTCTGCGGAACAACCCCGCGCGGTACCTTACAGGGCTGTTTTTACCTCGAACGCCGCATGGGTATCCACCGCGGCCCGATCATCGAACGCGGTACGGTAGAGAAGAAGCCGCTGTTCTCCCCGCGTATGGTGCACTCCGGCTTCGGGCTGGACGATTTCCCCGATGCCCATATCAACGCCGCCGCCCATATGGGTATGGATGCGCTGCTCGTTTTTACCAAGGACCTCAACATCACGCCGCACGGCTACCTCGACCTTAATAACCTCATCTATCGTGCCGCCGGGATGGGTATGGATGTCTACGCCTACAGCTACTACAAAAGCCCGAAGCATCCGGACGACCCCGACGCGCCCGCGTTCTACGAAAGCACCTACGGCAATCTCTTTAAAAACTGCCCCGGCTTGCGCGGTGTGACACTCGTCGGCGAGAGCGTCGAGTTCCCCAGCCGTGACCCGCACACATCCGGCTGCCTGCGTTTGGAGAAAAAGCCCGGCGAGACCCGCCCGAGTCCCGGTTGGTATCCGTGCTATGACTACCCCGAGTGGATCAACCTCGTAAAGGGCATCATCCGCAAATATAAGCCCGACGCCGACTTCGTCTTCTGGACCTACAACTGGGGTTATGTCAATGAGGAAGCCCGCATCGCGCTCATCGAAACGCTGCCGACGGACATCTCGCTGCAGGTAACCTATGAGATGTTCGAGCAGTTCCATCCTCGTCCGGGTGTGACCGTGCGCTGTGTAGACTATACATTGATGTTCGAAGGCCCCGGCAAGTATTTCACCTCCGAGGCGATTGCCGCGCACAGGCGCGGCATTCCGCTCTACGCAATGGCGAACACCGGCGGGCTTACCTGGGATATCGGCGTGGTGCCGTACGAGCCGGCGCCGTACCAGTGGAAGCGCCGCTATGACGGGATGGTCAAAGCACACGAAAACTGGGGACTGCGGGGTCTGATGGAATGCCATCACTACGGCTTCTATCCGTCGTTCGTGTCGGAGCTTGCCAATACCGCCTACTGGTTTCCCGCCGAGGACTATGACACCGCGATGCGTGAGATCGCCGCACGCGACCATGGAGAGAAGAACGTCGACACGGTGCTTGAGACCTGGCGTCTGTGGTCCGACGGCATCCGGCACTATGTCTCCACCAACCCCGACCAGTACGGCCCGTTCCGCATCGGCCCGGCGTATCCGCTGCTGTTCCGTCAGGAAGCGATCCTCGAGAGTCCGCCGTACGCCCACTTCGGCAATAATAGAATCTGCCATACGATGTACAACTACGATATCAACCTCCGCGCGAACCTCGATTACGAGATCGAAAGCCTGACGGAGATGGCGCGGCTGTATGAGGAAGGTGCGCAGAAACTCGCGGACATTCTCCCGTCGCTGACCGGCCGTCAGTACGACGAGACGAAGCGAATGTGGGCGCTCGGCAGCTTCATCGCTCATGCCGCGCGGACAACCATCGCGGTGAAGAAGTGGTTCATCCTGAAGTGTAAGCTTCTGCCGCCGAAGGGAAACAAACCGTCCTGGAACGCCGGACAGGAGGCCGTCATCAAGGACGGTGCGCAAGTATCGCTGACACCTGACGAAGTCCGCGCGACGATCGACGAGATGCGTGCCATTGCCGAGCAGGAGCTTGTCAACGCCCGCGAGACCATCCCGCTGGTGGAATACGATTCGCGCCTCGGGTATGAGCCGAGCATGGAGTACATGTGCGACCGCGCGCACCTGGAGTGGAAGGAACGCATGACCAGACGGGCGCTCGCGGAGCTTGACGAAATCTACGAAAAGGGTATTTGTCCGCAATGAGTGTAACACAAACGCGGCGGCTCAACGCCGTCTGCTATCTGTCCATGGCAGCGCTTGGGATGTATATCAGCGCCTACCAATATGCGCTCGCCGATATCACCGAACGCTTCTCCCTCTACGCCTGGGCAAGCGGGCTGCTGATTTCCTGCCACTTCGCAGCGTCGTTCTTCATGCCGCCGCTCGTCGGCGAACTTTCCGACCGCATCGGACGCAAGCCGGTACTCATCGGGCTGTTCGTGCTGATGCTCGGCGGAATCCTGTGCGTTGCCAGCACGCGGTCGGTCGCCTTCATCGCACTCGGCGCGATCGTCACAGGCGGTGCGTCGTGTACCATTGAGTCGAGTATGTCGAGTCTGCTCGCCCAGGAAAATCCCGACAATGAGTCGCGTGTAATGAACCTTTCTCAGATGTTTTTCTGCGGCGGCGCATGCTTCTCCCCATTGTATGGGGCATTGTTGGCACATATCGGCCTGGACTGGCGCGCAATCTATGTAACCGTTGCGGCGCTTGTCGTCGTGTGCGCGGTGATCACGGCGTGTTCCGTATTGCCGAAGGCGCCGCCGCGCGTCAAGGGGCTGTATCTCGGCCGCGTGCTGAAGCGTCCGTTCTATCTGCTGATGTTCGCCGCGATGCTGCTGTACGTCGGCATCGAGGAGAGCGCCGCGTTCTGGACGGGCACCTTTGCCGCCGATGTGAACATCAACGCATCCTGGCTGCTGGCACTGTATTGGCTGGGAATGGCGCTGGGACGTCTGGGTGCGGCGTATCTCAAGCGTCATGTCGGAAAACTGACGCTCGTGGGACTTGCGATATCGGCGCTGTGCTTCGGCGCAACGCTGTTTGTAAAGACACCTCTGCTGTTGATGGCATGCTTCTTCCTCGCGGGACTGACGCTTGCACCGACGTGGCCGCAGATCATGGTTCACGCAGCGAAGGTCGGCGCGGATGTACCGGACACAGCGGCGGGCGGGATGCTCGCGGCGGGTGCAGCAGGTGGGATGTCGATTCCGCTGCTGTTGGCATTCACAAAGACCGCCGTGGGAATGCGTGCGGCGTTCGGCGTCCTCGCGGGGCTGGTATGTCTGGAAGCTCTGCTGCTTGCAAGCTCAAAGCGCTTCCGGCAATCGTAAGGAAAGCTTCTATAGAACACACAAGTCAATCTCTCACACTGCCGGATCACAGCGCAAGCTGCAGACAGCTGTGAACGCGGCGGTGTTCCGGTAAGATGACGGACCGGTTATCGAATCTTTTATGGCGGATACAATAGCATAGGAGGCTTATTTATGGCTTTACCGCATCAATATGTCGATGTCGATTTCTGCGTTGTCGGAGGCGGCATCGCGGGAATGTTCGCGGCCATCGCAGCGGCGCGGCACGGAGCGAAGGTTGCGCTTATGCACGAGCGTCCGGTATTCGGCGGCAACGCATCGAGCGAAATCCGCATGTGGGTCTGCGGCGCAGCGGGAGAAAACAACCGCGAGACGGGTCTTTTAGAAGAACTGCGGATGGTCAACAACTACCGCAACCCGTACAAGCAGTGGCCGATCTGGGATTCGACGCTTTTTGAATTTGTAAAAAACGAACCGAACATCACGGCGCTGCTCAACTGCTCATGTATGGACGCGGAGATGGACAACAATCAGATCATCAGCGTGACCGGCTGGCAGATGACGACGCAGACGTTCATAACTGTCCGCGCAAAGCTGTTCGCCGACTGCTCGGGCGACAGCGTACTGGCACCTCTGACCGGTGCGGAGTACCGTGTCGGACGTGAAGCTGCATCGGAGTTCGGTGAGAAGGTCAGCCAGACCGTCGCCGACCGCAAGACGATGGGGATGAGCTGCCTGATCCAGGCACGCCGTTATGACGAGCCGAGCGAGTACATCGCTCCGGACTGGGTGCTGCATCCCGACCCGGAGGTGCTGAAGTTCCGGCATCCGGTGCTGGACAACCCGGGGGAAAACTTTTGGTACTTTGAGTTGGGCGGCGACCGTGACTCCATCCATGACACAGAAAAGGTCCGCGATGAGCTGATTGCACTGGCGCTGGGAATGTGGAATCACATCAAAAACAGCGGTGAATTTCCGGATTCCGAGTATTGGCAGCTCGATTTTTTGGGATTTTTACCCGGCAAGCGTGAATCTCGACGCATGATGGGCGACTACATCATGACGCAGGGCGACGTCCTCAATGAGGGCCGCTTCGACGACGTCGTGGCCTTCGGAGGCTGGCCGCTCGACGATCACCATCCCGGCGGTTTCTACCACAAAGGCCATCCGAACACCTGGGGCAAAACACCCGCACCTTACGGGATCCCGTATCGCTGCCTGTATTCGCGCAACATCGCCAACCTGTTCTTCGCCGGCCGTAATATCAGCATGACCCATGCTGCGATGAGCAGCGCGCGCGTCATGGCAACCTGCGGACTTCTCGGTCAGGCAGTCGGTACAGCCGCCGCAATCGCCGTGGAGAAGGATACCACGCCGCGCGGAGTATATGTACAATACTGTGATCTGCTGCGTCAGACGCTGATGTACGACGACTGCTTTATCCCGTATACGAAGCGCCGGATGTCCGCGCTCACGATGTCTGCCGCGCTGACTTCGACGGGAACGGATGAGTTTTTATCTAACCTTCGCAACGGTGCCGACCGCAACAACCGCACCTATGACGGCGAGCAGGGTTACTTCTGTGCACCTGGCACGACTGTCACCTATACACTGCCCGAAGCTGCTTATGTCAACCGTGTGCGTCTGCTGTTCGACTCCGACCTTGACCGCAGTACGATCGCGATTGAGAACAGGGTCGAGCGTATCCACAACACACGCGCAAATGTCTATAAAAATACGCCCCGGCTGACGATGCCCGGGACGCTGATGAAAGAATACACGGTGGAATTCATGGATGAGCACGGCATATGGCAGCCGCTTTATGCGGATTCAGTAAACATAAAGCGGTTGACAGTTATTCCTCTTGGTAAGACTGTTCAATCGGTACGCGCAACGTTTATTTCCGACTGGGGTAAAAGCAATACGCTTCACCTGTTCTCCTTCGACATCGACTGAGCAAGCTCCAGCAGTGTGCCGCGGTCATTCGGCACATATCCGTCAATCACCGCGTCGAGCAGCGCGTTCAGTGTATCTCCCACCGCACATTCGACGATGCCCATATTCATCAGGTCATGTCCGTTCACTTCGAGCTGTGCGAGTGTGCAGCAGAGTTTCTGTTCCTCAATCGTATCTATCAGCCCTTGTATCGTCCGATACAGGGGCTTTTGATTCGGATATACAGCTTCTTTCAATCGGAGCACGTCGGGCAATAATACCCCATAACGTCCGACCATGCGGCGAACCGACGGCAGATCACCCGTCATCTCCTCTGCCAGCCCATGCAGCAGCGTACGCACCGTGCGCACCGTCTCCCCATCCGCGCGCAGCTTTCTGAGCGCTGCCACCGCATCCTCGGGCGTCTCCTCCCGCAGTAACGCCGCCAGCCGTACGTTCAGTGCATCCGGCAGCTGTTCGAGCGTTGTGCCCGCATCTGCCGCCACGGGAACAATTTCACGCAGCAGCGGCGCATACTCCGCAATCGTCCCGGCGGCGTATTGTGCGGTGACTGTTTTACATAACTCCGCATACTTTCTCTCCGCCGAGACACATCCCAACATTCCCGCGCAGTGATACAACGCGCGCTTCGTGATCGGCTCCACGGTAAACCCAAGCTGTGCGGCGAACCGTACCGCACGCAGAATCCGCAGCCCATCCTCCGAAAAACGGCGCTTCGGATCTCCCACGCAGCGCAGAATTCCAGCCGTAAGGTCGGCCCGCCCGCCGTACAGATCACGCAGACCCAGAGTGGGGGAGTAGGCTATTGCGTTCACGGTGAAATCACGGCGCGCAAGGTCATCCGCGAGCGTCCGGGAAAACGTCACGCAGTCGGGATGACGGCCGTCGGAGTAGGCGCCGTCCGCGCGGAAGGTTGTCACCTCCACGCTCACTTGCTCCACTTGTACCGTCACCGTCCCGTGCCGCAGCCCCGTCTCGATCACACGGCAGTCCCGGAACACCTGCCCGACCTCCTCCGGTAATGCGGAGGTCGTCACATCCCAGTCGGACACCGGACGCCCCAACAGGCTGTCGCGTACGCAGCCGCCGACGGCATACGCCTCAAACCCTCCCTGTTCGAGGAGGGTGAGGACGTACGCAGCCGGCGGCGATAAAGAAATGTCTTTCAGCATTTTATTTGATGACAATCGCGTTTTTATCCTTCAGAATGACGTCATGCGCACCGCCCTCGACGATGCTGGTGGAGGACACAACGGTCAGCTTTGCCTTCTGCTGCAGCTCCGGGATGCTGAGCGCACCGCAGTTGCACATCGTAGAGCGCATCTTGCTGAGTGTAATCGCGACGTTGTCCGCGAGCTTGCCGGCGTACGGTACGTAGCTGTCGACGCCTTCCTCGAAGGAGAGCTTATTTGCGCCGCCCATGTCGTATCGCTGCCAGTTGCGTGCACGGCTGGAACCTTCGCCCCAGTATTCCTTCACGTAGTTTCCGTTGATGTTCAGCTTATTCGTCGGACTCTCATCAAACCGCGCAAAATAACGGCCCAGCATCACGAAATCCGCACCCATTGCCAGTGCCAGCGTGATGTGATAATCGTACACAATGCCGCCGTCGGAGCAGATCGGGACATACACACCGGTACGCTCGTAGTACTCGTCGCGCGCCTTCGCGACCTCGATGACCGCGCTCGCCTGTCCGCGTCCGATGCCCTTCTGCTCACGTGTGATGCAGATTGAGCCGCCGCCGATGCCGACCTTTACGAAGTCCGCGCCGCATTCCGCCAGGAACAGGAATCCTTCACGGTCCACGACGTTGCCCGCGCCGACCCGTACCGTATCTCCGTACTTTTCACGGATCCAGTCGATCGTGATCTTCTGCCACTCAGTGAAGCCCTCGGACGAGTCAATGCACAGCACATCCGCACCCGCGTTCACAAGTGCCGGTACACGCTCGGCAAAGTCATGCGTGTTGATGCCCGCGCCGACCACATACCGCTTCCGCGCATCGAGAAGCGAGTTCGGATGCTCCTTATCCGCGTCGTAGTCCTTACGGAACACCAAACTCTGTAAGTGACCTTCGTGGGTAATAATCGGGAGACTGTTGAGTTTGTGATCCCAGATGATATTGTTGGCTTCTTTGAGCGTCACGCCCTCATAGGCGTAGACGAGCTTCTCAAACGGCGTCATAAACTCGCGCACTTTCGTGTCCGGAGACATGCGTGAGATACGGTAGTCGCGGCTCGTGACGATGCCCAGCAGCTTGCCCGTCGGCGTGCCGTCGTCAGTGACGGGCATCGTCGAGTGACCGAAGCGCTCCTTCAGCTCGAGGACATCGGCGAGGGTATTGTCCGGGCGGATGTTCGCGTCGCTGATGACAAAACCGGCTTTGTAGCTCTTGACGCGACGAACCATCGCGGCTTCGTTCTCGACGCTCTGCGAGCCGTAGATAAAGGAGATTCCTCCCTCGATTGCGAGCGCGATGGCCATGTTCGAGTCTGACACGGACTGCATGATGGCGCTGACCATCGGGATGTTCATCGTGATCGCGGAAGTATTTCCCTTTTTGAAACGAACAAGCGGCGTCTTCAGGCTGACACGGGACGGTATACAGTCTCTGGACGAGTAACCCGGAATCAGCAGATATTCATTAAAAGTACGAGACGGTTCGTCGTAATAAAAAGCCATGGCGATCAATCCCCTTTCCCTATGTGGTTGTATTTTTTGAATTATAGCACATTTTTTTCGTCAAGTCAATCATTTTCGTCGGGTCTGATGATATTTACCGTTTTGTAAAAAGCTTGCAATACCGTACGGATTGTGGTATAATACTGTTTATGTCAAATCACCTCATGGAGGGTTCTTTATGGAGTTTCTGTTTCTGGGTACTGCAGCATCCGAAGGCTGGCCGGCGCTGTTCTGCAACTGCCCGCAGTGCAAGGCGGCAGCGGAGCTCGGCGGACGCAATATACGCACCCGGTCGCAGGCCTTGCTCGACGGACACATCCTGTTTGATTTTCCGCCGGACACGTACAAGCACAAGCTCGACGGTGCGCTTGACCTGTCGCGGGTCGACCTGCTGCTCGTCACGCATTCTCACTCCGACCATCTTTACCCCAATGACCTTGCGACGCGCGGCGCTCCGTACGGTCACAACTTTACCGCTCCCACGCTGCACATCGCATCCGGTCATGACGCTCTCGCGCGTATTGAGCGTGTCAACGGTTATGAAAACAACAAGCTTTCAAACATCGTCACGCATGAACTGCGTGCCTACGAGCCGTTTGAGTGCTGCGGCGCGCGAGTGATTCCGCTGCCCGCCGACCATCTCAAGAGTGAGGACGCGTTTTGCTATGCCATTGAGACGAACGGCAAGCACATCCTCTACCTCCATGACACCGGTGAGGTGATTCCGGACGTGCTCGATTATCTCGCGCACGCGGGTATCTGCTATGATCTCATCAGTTTCGACTGCTGCTACTGTGTCAAGGACAATACACACCTGCACGGCCACATGGGGCTGCCGAATGTCGTACGCCTGCGGAACAAGCTGCTCGCCTCCGGCGTCTGCGACCGGCATACTTTCTGCGTGGTCAACCACTTCTCCCACAACATCGCCGTGACCCACGAGAGCATGACCGCTGCCGCCGCGCGCGAGGGGATGCTCTGCTCCTACGACGGCATGCGGCTGGAAATCTGAAGACAGCGGAAGGATCTTTTTGAACAATGAAGGAAATCTTGATCGATCCCCACGTTCATACTTATGAAGTCAGCCCGTGCGGAAAGGTTCCGGCGGCGCAGATGATCGAGCTGTACCGCGCGGCGGGCTACGCATGCGTGTGTGTCACCGACCACTACTACAACCACCACTTCGAGAAGATGGGCGATATCCCGTGGAGGGAGAAGGTCGCGCAGTACATTCGTGGTTATGAAGCCGCAGCGGACGCCGGTAAAAAACTCGGCGTGCGCGTGCTGTTCGGGCAGGAGATACGCTTCTTCGACAGCATCAACGACTACATCGTCTTCGGTTTTTCCCCGGACGATCTGGTGCGCTATCCGGAACTTTACAACATGACGCTCGCCGAATACTCCGCGTTCGCCCGTGCGCACGGGGCATTCCTCTTTCAGGCTCACCCGTTCCGTTCGCCGTGTGTACCGGCTGATCCGGTGCTTCTGGACGGCACGGAGGTCTACAACGGCCATCCCGACCACGCGAATCATAACGGACTGGCACTCGCGTATGCCGAAGAGCATCATCTCCCGCAGTTCTCCGGTACCGACTTTCACCGCTGGCACCATCTTGCGCGCGGCGGACTGTCCCTGCGTGAGTTCCCCGAGGATGAAAAAGCGTTCGTCCAGATGCTCAAAAGCTATGACATTGTGCGTCTTGTGCAGACATAAAAGGATAGAAAACGACGCCCTCCGGTTAAACGGGAGGGCGTCGTTTTATTCATACCTGAAAGGGATTTCCTTGGTTTTGCATGTCCAGGAACTTGTAATACTCGTAAAACTCCTGCACGGATGCCTGCTCATACGGCGCGATCCACAGTCCGAGGATTCCGCAGGTCAGGCCGACCAGCAGGTTCCAGCCGATGAAACTCAGGTCGAGTACAAACAGGTCCATTTTCCGCCCCCGTGTCATCATCTTGGACGCCTCGATCGCCTGGGTTGCGGTCATCTCGGGGTAGTCGATGATAAACTGATAGGCAAAGCGGTAGCGGTAGCTCGCAATGATACCGGGGATAATGAACAGCAGCGACCACAGGAAGGTATAGAGCGCGACGAGCAGGCCGGTGCAGATGACGCGGGAATACTGATTGAACCCCGCAAACAAGTTGTTAATACTCTGTGGCGCACCGGTAACGATGTTGCGGCAGTATAAAACATAGCCGTAGGTAAAGACCGGTGCCAGCAGAAGCGATGCCCCCATGCCAATGATGTTGACAAACACGCCTGCGTTGAGGTTGACCGCGGTCAGAGCGCCTCCGATGCCGTTGACCGCCCCAATGATGATGATGTACACCAGCGTCACGACGACGCTGTCTCCGCGGACATTTGCGACCTTGCTCTTCGCGCGGAGCTTCAGATCAGATCGGGAAAATTGTGCGTTCATGTGTTTTCCTCCTGTATGGTAGAGTAGGGGAGCGTTATCGGATTTCGGTCAGATTTTCAACGGCTGCGTCAGCCATCAGATAGCCGGCGTTGCGGTCGAGGATGTTGTAGGTGGACGGCGTCGCCTCGTAGCCGCCCTGTTCGGCAGCCTCACGGGTCTTTACATAGCCGTTGGACGCGTTGGCCAGCTCGCAGGTCAGCGTGCAGGCGAACGGCGAGCGCTTCTTGATGTCCAGTCCGAACTCCGCAAACACTTCGCCCGGCAGTGCGACATACGCAAAGTCACCGATCGCGTAGCACAGCACCTCGCAAGGCTTCGTACCGCCCGGCAGATTCATCGCCTTGGCCATCTCCCTGTGACGCGGTGCATTCGGCGCCTTCGCCACCATCTCCGCCGTCGGACGCTCGAGCGTCACGGTGATCTCACGCGTCGCCGTACGCACCGGCAGGTCAGCCTGCGTCTCGATGCCGTCGAACAGCCCGGAGATGTGCTCCGCCAGCGCATGGCCGATCGGCTCATGCCAAAGCTTCACCTTGCCCGTCGTATCGATGTGGTTGATGTTGCCGCAGCATCCGGTCAACCAGACGAACCCCAGGTTGCTGCCGTACTTTTTCCGCAGATCCTGTACGATGATACCCGGGTAGTCCGCCGAGTAGCCCGCGGGTCCCTTGACCCTCACCGAATCCAGATGCAGCGCGAAGCTCGCAAGCACGCCCATCGGGGTGCCATCCATACGGTCTACGCGGAGTGTGATGAGCTGCGGGTCGATCACGTCGACGCCGCGCACGACGTTTGGATTGTTGATGCCGGGGTTCATCTCGACGTGGCCGTCCTTAAAGAGAAAGCGGCGGTTGAACGACAGGCCGTAGACATCCTTCGCCGCCCATCCGATCTTTGCCGGTTCGAGCCGCGTCTCCCAAGAGCGAAGACTACTGCGCGTTCCTGGCGACCCGAGCCGCCGACGCCGCAAT